>CAZHHW010000022.1:0-37559 GCA_964532385.1 uncultured Gammaproteobacteria bacterium
AGCGTTTCGAGTTCGCCGAATTGCGCGGCGTCGTTGGCGTCTGCGATGCAGCCGGGGCGCAGGCCGTCGCCGAGGCTGAAGCTCACGTCGTAGGCTTGCATGATCTCGCAGATATCTTCGAAATGCGTGTACAGAAAATTTTCCTGGTGATGCGCAAGACACCACTTGGCCATGATGGCGCCACCGCGTGACACAATGCCGGTGAGGCGTTGTGCGGTCAGCGGCACGTAGCGCAGTAGCACGCCGGCGTGGATGGTGAAATAGTCAACACCCTGTTCCGCTTGTTCAATTAACGTGTCGCGGAACAATTCCCAGGTCAGGTCTTCGGCCTTGCCGTTTACTTTTTCCAGCGCCTGGTAAATCGGCACGGTGCCGATCGGCATCGGCGCGTTGCGGATGATCCATTCGCGGGTTTCGTGAATGTTTTTGCCGGTGGACAAATCCATCAGCGTGTCGCCGCCCCAGCGCGCCGACCAGACCATTTTTTCGACTTCTTCTTCGATCGACGAGGTGACCGCCGAGTTGCCGATGTTGGTGTTGATTTTCACGCGGAAGTTGCGGCCGATGATCATCGGCTCCAGCTCCGGGTGGTTGATGTTGGCGGGGATGATGGCACGGCCGCGCGCCACTTCGTCGCGCACAAATTCGGGGGTGATGGTGTCCGGAATACTCGCGCCGAAATTGTTGCCGCGATGTTGTTTGAGCAGCTTGTTATAGCGCGGATCGCGCTTCAGCTCCTCCAAGCGCATCGACTCGCGGATCGCGATGTATTCCATCTCCGGTGTGACGATGCCTTTGCGCGCGTAATGCATTTGCGACACATTGGCGCCGCTCTTGGCGCGGCGCGGCGTGCGGATGTGCTCGAAGCGTAAGTGCGCAAGCTTGACATCGCTCTGACGCGTGCGGCCGTAATCCGAAGAAGGCCCGGCAAGTTCCACGGTATCGCCGCGCTCTAGAATCCAGTTCTGGCGCAGCGGCGTTAAGCCCGCGAGTAAATCGATTTTTGCAGTCGGGTCGGTGTACGGACCGGAGGTGTCGTACACCGGGATGGGCGGATTTTCTTCTACGCCTTGCATCAGCGGCGTAGATTGTTGATCGACCTCGCGCATGCCCACACGCACATCGGGCCGCGAACCGGTGACGTAGATTTTGCGCGAACTTGCAAACGGCTGGGTTACTTCAGCCGACAAACGCGCCGTGCTGAGAATGAAATCGTTGGGGATGGCGCTCATGGGTCTCTCCTGCACAGGCAATAAATAAAACGCAGGAAAGCTCGACTCGTGTGCTTCGGCTTCCCTACGCCGGAATGATCCGGATCAGGTTCGAAGGGTGTCTCTCAGCCCGCGTATTTCATCAGCGATTAAATGCCAATGGCGCAGGCACCCCCAGCTCGAGACGTGACACTAACGTATCTAACGAGGTAAAGGCAAGAAACTGGCGGCGTGTAGGTGAGAAAGCGGCCTTGCCAGACACACATAAAGTGCTTACCCTGTTGCCTCTTTGCGTTCTTTAGCCTGTGGTGAATTCATGAATTTCGAACAAGCGCGTCTCAATATGATCGAGCAGCAAATCCGTCCGGCGGAAGTGCTGGACCAGAAAGTACTGGATGTGATCGCCGCCACCCCACGCGAAGATTTTGTGCCATTGAATTACCGCAACCTGGCCTTTGTGGACATGATGATTCCGCTGGGCGAAGGTCAAGTAATGTGGACACCTATAATGGAAGGTCGGATGTTACAAGCGCTGGCCTTACGCAGCACCGATGCAGTCCTGGAAGTCGGCACCGGCAGCGGTTATACCGCCGCGATGCTGGCCAAGCTCGGGCGCTGCGTGACGACCGTGGAAATTAACCCGGTTCTGGCGCAGCGGGCACAGCAGAATTTAAATCGTCATGGCGGGCGCGATGTCACGCTTGAAATCGGCGATGCCAGCCGCGACTGGGAAAGCGGTGCACCTTACAACGCCATCGTCATCGGCGGTTCCCTGCCCTTGATGCCCGATGCTTATAAACGTCGCCTTAAAATTGGCGGACGTCTGTTTGCGATTGTCGGCGATACGCCTGTGATGGAATGTATTCTGATCACCCGTCTGGGGGATAATGAATGGGCCCAGGAAGCTCTGTTTGAAACGGATGTCCCGACGCTGCTCAATGCGCCGCAACCACAACGTTTCATCTTTTAGCCACGTTTTTTCGTGGGGAGCACATAGCCATGCGACAAATGACCGCAACCGAACTCAAGTCTTATCTGGAAAAGTCACAACCCGCGCCTATTCTGGTGGATGTGCGCGAACCCTGGGAGTATCAGATCTGCCATCTGGAAAACTCCAAGCTGATCCCGATGAGCCAGATCATGCGCGCCGTGAACGAACTCGATCCGCAGCGCGAGCATGTGCTGATTTGCCATCACGGCGTGCGCAGTCAGCGGGTCGGCGCGTTTCTTGATCAAGCCGGTTTTCGCAACATCGTTAACCTACAAGGCGGAATTAACGCATGGGCCAGGGAAATTGACCCGCACATGCCGACCTACTGAGGGATATATGAATCCACGCGTTTCCTTACTCGCTTCATCCATCCTGTTATTCGGCGCACTTTATTCGTTGGCGATGTCGGCGCGCGCCGAAGACTTGCTGGAAATTTATCAGCAAGCGGTGCAAAACGACCCGCAATTTCGCGGCGCACGCGCGCAAATGCTGCAAACCATGGAAGCCAAGCCGCTCGCACGGTCGCGCTTTCTGCCCAGCCTCGACTTGAACGCGAATTACAACCGCGTGAAAACCGAAATCATTACTCCGGCCTTGGGGAAAGATTCCTACCCAACCAAAAGCTACACCCTCACCCTCACGCAACCGCTGTTCCATGCCGACGCGTTTGCACAAAGCGAGCAGGCTGATGCGCAGATCAACCAAGCGGAAGCGCAGTTCAAAGCGGAGGAATTGAGCCTCACGCTGCGCGTCGCCGAGCGCTATTTCGAAGTGCTCGCCGCACAAGACAATCTCACCTTCATCAAGGGCGAACACGAAGCGATCGGCAAACAACTCGAACAAACCAAACAACGTTTCAATGTCGGTTTAATCGCCATCACCGACGTGCATGACGCGCAAGCGCGCTTCGACTTGTCCAGTGCCGACGTCATTGGCTCCGAAAATCGCCTCGCCAATGCCTGGGAAGCATTACGTGAAGTGACCGGACAAAGTTATAAAGCGCTGGCGGCATTAATCGCCGATGCGCCGCTGGTTTCACCCACGCCGGCGGATATCGAGCAATGGGCACAAAGCGCATTAAAACAGAACCCGGCAGTCCAGGCGGCGCGCTATGCGATGGACAGCGCGGAGGCCGAAGTGAGCCGCCAAAAAGGCTTTTACTACCCCAGCCTCGATGCCGTCGGCAGTTACGGCAAGACCGATGCTGCCGAAGCCCCGCAGGGCACAGAACATAAAGACACCTCCATCGGTCTGCACTTGAATTGGCAGATCTATCAGGGGGGAAGCACCCAGTCCGCGGTGCGCAAAGCCGATCTCCAGGTCGAGCAAGCGCGCTTCGCGCTGGAACAACAACGCCGCAATGCGGCGCTGCAAACCCGTGAAGCTTATTTGGCCGTAACCGCCAACATCAGCCGCGTGGCGGCATTGAAACAAGCCGTGGTCTCACACAAAAGCGCACTGGCGGCCACCGAAGCAGGTTATGAAGTCGGCACCCGCACCACGGTCGACGTGCTCAACACCCGCACCGGTCTGTTCCTTGCGCAGCGCGACTACACCCAGTCGCGTTACGATTACATTCTTGCCACGCTGCGTTTGAAAGGTGCAACCGGCTTGCTGGCCACGGATGATTTGCAACAGATCAACGGCTGGCTGAAAAAATAAGAGTAGCGTGCGCCATGCGCACGCATCCATCCATCCGAAGCCAGGGTTTATCGCGCGCATCTCGCACGCTACGCCGGCGATGACTGATGTGACCCCACCCATCCCCTTCAATTTCCGCGCTTTCCTCGCACCCCGTTACTGGCTCACTTGGCTTGGTCTTGCGCTGCTGCGCGGCGGGATGCGCCTGCCCTATCGCGCGCAACTCACTGTGGGCGCAGGTGTTGGCATTCTTATTTATTATCTAATGCCCTGGCGGCGGCGCGTAGCGCAAATCAACATTGCGCTGTGTTTCCCCGAACTGTCTGCCGCACAACAACAGGCCCTGGTCAAAAACAACTTCCGCTGCGCCGGTATCTCGCTACTGGAAACGGCCTTGAGCTGGTGGGCGTCAGCGGCGCGGCTTAAAACCCTGAGCCAGATCGAAGGCATCGAGCACCTGCAGCATGCGCTGGAAAAAAACCGCGGCGTTATTCTGCTCAGTGCGCACTTCACCTGCCTGGAAATTGGCGGACGTTTGCTGACCTTACAGCAGCGCTTCCATGTCATGTACAAAAAACACCGCAACCGCTTGTTCGAAGCGCTCATGAAACAGGCGCGCGAGCGGAATTACGAACTCGCCATCGAACGCCATGATGTACGCGGCATGCTGCGCAGCCTGAAACAGGGCAATGCGGTCTGGTACGCGCCAGATCAAGACTTCGGCGCGCAACACAGTGTATTTGCGCCGTTCATGGGCATCGTTTGCGCGACGCTGGCCGCACCGTCACGCCTGGCGAAAATGTCGGGCGCCCCTGTGGTACCGTTTTTTCCGCAACGCCTGGATGATGGCAGCGGTTATCGACTTATTCTACTGCCCGCTCTGGAAAACTTTCCCAGCGGCGATGAGCTTGCCGACGCCACGCGCATCAATGCCGTGATCGAACAGGCGGTGCGCCGCGCGCCGGAACAATATTTGTGGCTGCACCGCCGCTTTAAAACCCGCCCGCCAGGCGAAGCGCCGCTCTATCCCGCGCGGCGCAAAAGATAAAGTCATGAACCGCGCGCTCGTTAAATACAATGTCCTGCTGTGGACCCTGAGTCTGCCGCTGAGCCTGTTCACCGTGGGCCAGGCGTTGCGGCGCGGGGGTTGGCGTTACGCCGCGCAACGGCTGGGCTGGGGATATCCGCGTTTCACTCAGCGCCCGATCTGGTTACACGCGGCTTCGGTGGGTGAAATCATCGCGGCCTTACCGCTGATCGAAGCTTTGCGCACGCGCTTGCCTCACATCGCCATGCTGGTCACGACCGCCACAGCCAGCAGTGCGGCGGTCGCGGCGGCGCGTTTACCAGACGGTATCGCGCACGCTTATCTGCCGCTGGATTTTCGCAGCGCCGTGCGGCGCTTTCTACGCGCGACGCAACCGCGGTGCGCAATGATCATGGAAACCGAGTTATGGCCCAACCTGTATCAATGCTGCGCTGTCGCCGGGATTCCGCTGGTATTGGTCAATGGCCGCCTGTCGGCCCGCACCTTGCGCGCGGGCGCATGGATGCGCGCCGTATATCACGCAACGCTGGCGCATGTGGATGCGGTGCTGGCGCGCTCGGAAACCGACCGCGCCGCATTTGTGGAACTCGGCACACCGGCTGAACGCGTGACGGTGATCGGCAACATCAAGTTCGCCGCCGGCGCCATTAATCAAGACATGACCCCAATAAATCTGGGGCGGCCCTACGTGTTGGCTGCGTCCACACACCCCGATGAAGAGCTGCAACTTGCGCGTTTATGGCAAACCTTGGCGCATGGAAATCATCTTCTTGTCATTGCGCCGCGCCATCCGCAACGTGCCAACACCATTCTGCAACAACTCGCAGCCGTGCCGCTGAAGATTGCCGTGCGCAGCCGTGGCGATGGAATCACGTCACAAACCGAGGCGTATCTTGCCGACACCCTGGGTGAGCTGCCTGCCTTGATCGGCGGTGCGATGTTGGTCTTCGTGGGTGGATCACTGGTACCGGTCGGCGGTCACAATATTCTGGAACCGGCACGTGCCGGGAAAGCCATCCTATTTGGTCCGCACATGCGCAATTTTTTTGATGAGGCACGTGCACTGTTGCATGCCGATGCCGCCCTGCAAGTGCAGGACGCAGCACAATTGGGCGAACGCATCGCGCGACTGCTAGGTAATCCGCAACAATGCGCGGCGCTGGGCCAGCGTGCTCAAGCGGTAATGCGGCAACACGCGGATATCGCCGGCCGGTATCTCGATGCGGTTGTGAAATATTGCAAACTCGAGACTCTGCCTGCCGTGGAAAAATCCCCACTTTGAAATAGTTCCGCACGTTTGCGCATATCTGGTTTTTTTCTTTGAATATCCCCCGTCCGTCTTAACTCCACCCGCAAGCCTGCCGCTACACAAGGCGGGTCAATTATTTTTCCATACGCCGTTTCGGTATTTGTAAGGTGCCTGCGATGGGGTTATACCGGGTTTTACTGCGCGCCATCCTGCTTGGGGTTCCAAGCCTGATAACAACCGCATGCTTTTCACACCATGAGTCGAATAATTCGAACGCTTCCACCTCCGCGCCCGAGCCTGTTTATATGGTTCGCGGCAGCGTGCAAATGCAAAACAGTACCGCTGTCGACAGTGATGTGAACGATCCCGCCGCTCCTTATGTCGCCAACGACACCCCGGCACAGGCGCAACGTCTTGACAATAAAGTAATCCTGGGCGGATATCTGAATCTGCCGTATCGTGGCGCGAACGGCGACTCGTTCGCCGTCGGTGATGTCATTGATATCTTTAAAGTCGATTTGAAAGCCGGACAGGTCATCACGCTCACTTTGAGCGACGACGCGCGCCGCAACGATTTGGACCTGGTGCTCATGAACGAGCACATGGATATTATCGATGGTTCATTCGGCGTCGGCGACACCGAGACCCTCACCATTACCGACGCGCATCTGCGGCAACCCGTCTACCTGGCGGTGGTGTTATGCGGTTCGTCGCTCTATCACTGCGACCCGTTACCGGCGAATTATTCGGGCGCAAGCGCCTATTTGCTGAATATCGATTCGCCCGCAGGCGGCCTGGAAGAGCCAGAGTCATTACATTTAAGCGATGACTTCGTAGCAGGCGAAGTGATCGCGCGTTTTAATAGCATGCCGAATGCGGCTACCGCACCGCGCACGCTGGCCAGAGCATTGAACACGGCCGCACCCCGGCCGGGACGCTCACAACGCCTGGTATTGGATCAAACCGTCAGTAGCGGAACCGGTTTACGCGCAACGCCGGGCGGCAACCTTACTGCGCGCAGCACCGGCGCGGGTGAAATCCAGACTAAACTCGATACGCTGATGGCAGTGAAAGCCCTGCGGCGCCGCGACGACATTGCCAGTGCCGATTTGAATTACCGGCGCGAAGCGCTGCTAACCCCCAACGACAACGGTTTTCGTTATCAGTGGCATTACCAGATAATGAATCTTCCACAAGCCTGGGACATCACCACCGGTTATCCCCAGGAAGGCCATGCGGATGTGATCGCCGCCGTGATCGACACCGGCGTATTGATCAACCACCCAGACTTACGCGATAAAATGGTGGCGGGTTATGACTTTATCAAGGACTCGGCCAGCGCCCGCGATGGCGACGGGATGGACAACGATGCCAATGATCCGGGCGATCTGACCTACACCACTCGCAGCACTTTTCATGGCACGCACGTGGCAGGCACGATCGCGGCGGCCAGCAACAACGAGTCGGGCGCGGTGGGTGTCTCGTGGGGCGCGAAGATCATGCCGCTGCGGGTGCTGGGCAAAAACGGCGGCACCAGTTACGACGTCATGCAGGCCGTGTTATTTGCAGCAGGTCTCGACAATGATAGCGGCACGCTTCCCGAGCAACGCGCCGATGTGATTAACCTCAGTCTGGGCGGCGGCGGATACTCGCAAAGCGAGCAGGACGCATTTACTCGCGCACGCAATACGGGCGTCATCATTGTCGCGGCCGCGGGCAACAACAGCAGCAGCACGCCGACCTATCCCGCCTCCTATCAAGGCGTCGTCTCGGTAAACGCCGTCGACAGTAAATTCGGGCGCGCCACCTATTCTAATTTCGGTCCGCAGATCGACGTGAGCGCGCCGGGCGGCTCATTTGCGTGGGACACCAACAATGACGGCCAGCTCGACGGTATCTACAGCACGGCCGGTAACGACAGCAGCGGCACCATCGAATACACCTATCGATTAATGACCGGCACTTCCATGGCCGCACCGCATGTGGCAGGTGTTGTCGCATTAATGAAAGCGGTGAATCCGGATTTAACGCCCGATGCATTCGATGCTTTGCTGGCCAGCGGAGCGCTCACCCAGGACCTCGGCGGTCCGGGACGCGACAACGATTTTGGTTACGGTTTGATCGATGCATTCAAGGCTGTTACTGCGGCCAGTGGCAAGTTCCCCACGGCGCCGAGCCTGGTCGCGTTTCCCAGCGGTTTGAATTTCAATACTACGCTCACCCGCTTGACCCTCGCGGTGAGCAACGGCGGCGGCGGAACATTGCATGCTCAAACAGCGAAATCCAATGCGGCCTGGCTCACGCTGCAACCCTTGCTGGACGGAAATGGGCTGGGGAGTTACATGGTCAATATCGACCGGCGGAATTTGCCCAAGGGCGATTACAGCAGCACGATCACGCTCACCTCGGATGTCAACACCGAGATCGTGCCCGTGTTTATGAGCGTAAGCGCCGCGGATAGTCCCACTGCTGTTGCGAGCGCGCAATGGGTGGTGCTGGTTGACGCCGCCACGCAGCAATCCGTCGCCGTGACCCGCAGCACGCCCGGCGCGCAAGGCTACGAATTCGCATTCGACAATATCGCAGCCGGCGAATACTACATCATTGCCGGCAGCGATCTGGACAACGACAAATTCATTTGCGACGGCGGCGAATCCTGCGGCGCATACCATGAGCACAACGCTATCCAAACCGTGACGGTACGCGATCAGGATGTCGTCAATATCAATTTGAACTGCGGATTCGATACCACCGCATCAATTCCGGCATCGGCCCGTTTTTTACTGCCCGCAAGCGGCGTCACCCGTCTGGTGACTGCGCATTAGCTTCATGTTCCCGATATTGTCATTATTTATCTCACCGTGACTCAACTGTTTCGTCTTGCCGAATCCACCGGATGTTTAAACCGTATTTTTACAAAATAGCGGTGAAGTCTTCCGACATCGGCGCATCGATATAAACCTGTGGGTCTATGCGCATTTAAACTTCCGGCACGGCGGTGCGCAGAAATGCAGAAAATTTCTCCAGCTCAACAATCGGCGGCAAGCATTGCGTACCGCTGCATACGTAGGCGATCACGCCACGGGGTGCGGATGCGTAATGGGACAAGGCCTCGGGTAGCTGCGGCGCAGCATTGGGAATCGGCAAACACATTCGCCGCGGTGCGTATTCCTGCGCGCAACGCGCTTGCCACTCCCGTAATTCGTCGTCCGGACCGCGTAAAATGATGGTTTGTCCCGGCGCCGATAACTCTTCCAATGCCAACAACAAGGCATTACAAGCCTGCGGCGCCTGCTTAATGTCATGCCATGCTGCCTGTAAAGTGCGCTGCGCGGCCTGCACATAACGCGGATCGCCCAGCAAATACCCTAGCCTGACCAACACGTGCGCGGCGATACCGTTGCCGGAGGGTAATGCATCGTCGTGAAACGGTTTGGGACGCAACAGCAAGCGCTCGTGATCATGCGCAGTGAAAAAGAAACCGCCCAGTTCGCGATCTTCGAATTGAGCGAGCAACACCTCGGCCAGTTGCACTGCAAAATCGAACTCCGCACCGTTCCAGCGCGCTTGCTGCAATTCCAGGATGGCGTCGATGGTGAATGCATAGTCGTCCAGATAAGCGGGCAAATGCGCACGGCCGTCTTTATAACTGGCCAGCAAGCGGCCATTTTCCCATAGTTTGGCGCGCACAAACTCCAACGCCTGTTCTGCCGAATGGAGCAAGTCCGCACGCTCGAATGCGCGCCCGGCGGCCGCCATGCCCTTGATCATCAATCCGTTCCAGGACGTGATAATTTTTTCGTCACGCCCCGGCCGCACCCGCTGTTCGCGTGCGGCAAACAAAAGCGTGCGCGCCGCGCGCAAAGATTGCGCTGCGCTTTCCGGATCAAGCCGCAGCTCGGCGGCAGCTTCCGTAACCTCGGCATGAATGCGCAAATTCCAATGCTGTTCGAAATTGGCGGGGCCCTCCAGGCCATAGACGCGCGCAAACAAAGCGTATTGAACTGCATCGTTCAACACGGCACGCACACTTTGCGGCGTCCAGACGTAAAACTTGCCTTCTTCGCCTTCGCTATCCGCGTCCAGCGACGCGCAATAACCCCCTTCAGGTGCCTGCATCTCGCGCATTGTCCACGCCGCCGTTGCAAGTGCCGTATCGCGGAACAACTCATGACGGCCGACGCGCCAGGCGGCGCAATACAACGTCAGCAACGGCCCATTGTCGTAAAGCATTTTTTCGAAATGCGGAATAGTCCAATGTGCATCCACCGAGTAACGGCAAAAACCGCCTCCCAATTGATCATGGATACCGCCCTGTGCCATCGCGCGCAATGTGTGCAGCGCCATGTCAGTTGCCGAGGAATTTTTTTGTGCAAAGCCATACCGCAGCAAACCTTCCAGGTGCGTGGGATGCGGAAATTTCGGCGCGCGTCCAAAGCCGCCATGCTTGGCGTCGTAACTGCGCGCAAGAAATTCGTAAGCACTCGTCAGGGGATGCGTGTCGAGCCGCACGGACAGATCGAGCGGCGGCTGCGATTCTGCTAACGCGCGCAGCAGCAAGGCATTTTGTTGTTGAATATCGGCGCGCTGTGCGTGAAACGCTTGCGCCACTCCGCGCAGCACCTCTTGGAACGACGGCATGTTGTAACGCGGCGTGTCCGGAAAATAGGTCCCCGCATAAAACGGCGTGTGATCTTCGGGCATCAGGAACATCGTCAAAGGCCAGCCGCCCGAACGGCCGTTAAGCAACTGATAAGCGGTTTGATATATTTTGTCGAGATCTGGACGCTCCTCGCGATCCACCTTGATGTTGACGAATAACTCATTCATCAATCCCGCTGTGGTTTCATTTTCAAAACTTTCATGTGCCATGACATGGCACCAATGGCAGGCCGAATATCCGATGGACAGCAAAATGGGTTTGTTGCCGCGCCGCGCCATGTCCAGCGCCGCCGCGTTCCAAGCGCGCCAATGCACTGGATTTGCGGCATGTTGCAGCAAATACGGGCTGGTTTCATGAATCAGATGATTGATATTTTCCGCCGCCATGGTCATGATGCCGCGCCTGTTATTGGATGTTGGCAAGACGACAATACTAATGGCCTGCGACACAGTAGACTATGCGCCGGGTTAACTTTTGTTAGCCTTGCGCTTGATAAAAACGAAGGTGTGACATGCCGTCTGAAGTCGCCACATTGCGCTTAAAACACGCTGAAGATCGACGCATACGCCAAGGCCATGTGTGGGTGTTCAGCAATGAAGTCGACGTTGACCATACGCCGCTTACGGATCTGCAACCGGGCCAGCTTGTGAGCGTGGAAAATAGCAAAGGTAGGCCGCTCGGCAGCGGTTACGTCAATCCCAATACGCTGATTTGCGCGCGTCTTTACAGCCACATGCCGGATGTGGCATTGAACCGCGCGCTCATTACACAACGCCTGCGAACTGCGCTCGCACTGCGTGAACGGTTGTTCGACGTGCCCTATTACCGCTGGTCCTTCGCGGAAAGCGACGGACTGCCGGGCCTGATCGTCGACCGCTATGGCGATGTGGTCGCGCTGCAAGTCAACACTGCCGGCATGGATCGGGTGCTGGACGATATTATCGACGCGGTACGCAGCCTGGTGGAGCCGCGTGCTATTTTGCTGCGCCATGAAACCTCGGGCCGTGCGATGGAAGGTCTGGAGCAATATGTGCGCTGGGTCGAAGGCAGCGGCCCTGAACGCGTTATCGTTAAGGAACACGACGCGGTGTTCGATGTTGACTTATTCGCCGGACAGAAAACTGGTTGGTTCTACGATCAGCGCGCCAATCGCGCGCGCATGCGAGAATACGTGCGCGGGCAACGCGTGCTGGATGTATTCAGCTATGTCGGCGCATGGGGCGTGCAAGCGGCGCTGGCCGGGGCCACACAAGTGGTGTGTGTCGACAGCTCGCAGGCCGCGCTCAACCAGGTCTTGACAAATGCAACGCTCAATGGCGTTGGGCAACGCGTCAGCGTCGCTACGGGCGATGCCTTTGACATGTTGAAAACCCTGCGTGAAGAAGGCGAGAAATTCGATGTCGTCATTATTGATCCGCCCGCGCTGATCAAACGCAAAAAGGACCTCAAAGAAGGTATCGCCGCATACCATCACCTCAACCAGCTCGCGCTGCATCTGGTCGCCGAGAATGGCGTTTTGATTTCATGCTCCTGCTCATACCACCTGCCGCGCACCGAATTGATGAACGTCATACACACGGCAAGCCGTCATTGCGACCGCGAATTGCAGATTCTCGAACAATGTCACCACGGCCCCGATCATCCCGTGCACCCGGCGATCCCCGAAACCGAATATCTCAAAGCCTACATCGCACGCGCGTGGTCGGAAGCACCTGCCTCTTGATCCTGAAATATACAACCCATTACTGAACCTGCCGATTTTGCGTCACGAATATGTGCGCGCTGCAATTTATGCGATGGTGGGTTCACTTAAATAGTACGGCATCACAGCCCGTCCAAAATCCGCTTGCGCTGTGCGTGGTACTCATCTTCCGTAATTAACCCCTTGGTCTTTAAATCTTCGACCGTGCGTAAACGTTGCTCGATACCGGCAACCGGTGCAGTGGCCGGCACTGCCGCCGGTGCCGAGATCACAGCCGCGGCCGGTTGGTAGTTGGGATCGCACTTGAGCGCGACTTTAATATCCCGCGCTAGGTCTGCTTCAACGACTTGTTGCGAATAGGTCTCGCAGCCGTCTTTGCTGAGATCGAGCATTTCAAGACGCCGGTAAAACGCGAAACCTTCTTCATCGCTCTTCACGCGCGTGGTCCAATGGCGTGGAAACGCCGTATCCAGATCGGCAGTCAGCGGAGTCACGCCAATGTCACGTCCTGACACCCGTACGTGCGCACCAGGCGGGATGGTTTCGATCAGCACTGTGTCACGCAATTTCACGCCCGTCGTGCCGCCGCAACCAGTCAACGCGGCGCTCACGGCCAGCACCAGCCATCCCGCCTGCTTCAATAAAATTCTCATACCGCCATTCTCCCGAAAAAACGCGATGATACCTGTGCTAATACCGGCCGTGCGACTTATTGATGTAATTGGAAAGCTGCTGGCTTTCCTGATTCATGCGCATGAGGTTGGCGTGAGTAATGCGAAACAGGGCTCGCATCACTTTATAGACGACGCCCGGATGTTGCGTCAGCAAAGATTCGAAGGGTTGCCGTTCCAGCGTATATACGATGGTATTGCCCACCGCGCGCAACGTCGCCTTGCGCGGCGTGCGATCCACGAACGCGCGTGTGCCCGCACATTCGCCTTTGCTCATGGTGTAGACGACGGCATCTTGTCCGTCGGTCCTGCTCAATACTTCGAGGCGGCCATCGGCCAACAGATAAAGCGCATGATCGGCGGCATTTTCCGCGACCAACTGCTCGCCATCGCTCAGCTTGCGCGCCCCCATGATGCCGGCGAGCGCCACGCTTTCATTTTTGTCAAGCTCGTCGCCCAAGGTTGAGGCGCGCACTATTTTGTCGTCTACCGCCGTGCTCATCGTTGTCTCCTCCCCATGCAGCCGTATGCTACTCGTTGAAGATAGTGTCAGCGTGAGCTGGTGTCCAGAGAGATCAACATTCCTGTCATGACGCGTAGTGCGCGGGTAAATCAAAAGTAAAGCGGGTACCTTGATTCAGGACGCTGCTCACCGCGATGCTGCCGCCATGCAAGTCGAGAATACGTTTGGCAATGGCCAAGCCCAGGCCGGAGGAACCCGGATTCTGGTTGCGGCTTTTATCCAGCTGATAGAAGCGGTCAAAAATGCGCGGCAATTCATCGACCGGAATTCCACAGCCATTGTCGCGCACCTGCACCGTCACGCCGCGCAATGCGGATGACAGGACCAGTTCGATCATGCCGTTGCGCGGCGTATAACGCAGCGCGTTTTCGATCAGATTTTCCAGCACACGCATTACCAAACCGATATCGGCGCTAACAAATGGCAGCGCCGCTTCGAAGCGGGCCACCAGAGTGACGTTTTTTTCGCGCGCACTGAGCTGGAATTTCTGCACGGTGTCCTGTACCAATTCCGACAGACTGAATGCCTCGCGATTAAGTTTGGTTTCCTGCGCATCGAGCCGCGCCAGCTCAAATAACTCGCTCACCAGCGTGTTGAGCCGCTTGCAGTGCAGAATGGCAATTTCAAGATACTCGCGCCGCTGCTGGGTATCGAGTGCGGCCTCCTTCAGCAACAACGTTTCGATGTAACCATGCAACGTGGCCAGCGGCGTGCGTAAATCATGTGACACATTGGCGACCAGTTCGCGGCGCAGGTGGTCGGTGTTTTTAAGTGTCTCCACCTGCGTATTAATCTGTTGCGCCATGTCGCGGAAGGCCATCATCAAACGGTCGACTTCATCGCCGTCGGGACGCGCCGTGAAGGCCAGGGCGGCGGTCTTTTCACCCGCTTTGAAAGCGCGCATCGCCACCGCGAGATGCTGCAATTTTCCGGTGAGCAGCGCGAACAACAGCAAGCCCGCCAGAAGCGACACGCCCAACACGCCGGCCAGCATCCACGCGCCAGCCTTGAGGATGTAGCTGCCGGCCAGGGTTTGCACCACGTTGTCGTACGCCTGACCGCCCAGAATAATGTAAAGGTAGCCGTCGACTTTATCCGCCGTGCCGATGCGCGCGGCGGAAAAAACTTTCTGCCCTTGCACGTCGCGCGGGTCGTCGCCCCGCAACGGCAAGGTCGCGCCACCGGCCAGCCAGCGGCGCACAGGCTCCAGATCGACACGTGTGCGTTTCACCTTGCCGGGTTCGGCGGAATAGGCAAGCACCGCACCCTCCGGATCGAGCAAATAAAACTCAATCGCGGGATTGATCACCATCATCATGTGGAAGACTTCTTCGAGCGCGGCCTGATTCACCAGCTTGTCGCGGATCAGGGTTTTTTCCGCAACGATGTGATCCGCCAGCTCGCGATTGAGCTTTTGATCCACTTCCTGCTGGTAACGCTGGGCGGAAAAAACCGTCAATACCACGGCCAGCACGCCGACCACGGCAAACAACCCCAGCAACACCAGCGCAAGTTTTGAATATAGGGAGCGGAACACGACTAATTACCCGCATCCGCGAATTTGTAGCCCACACCCCACACGGTCAGGATGTATTCCGGCTGCGCGGGATTCTTCTCGATTTTGGCGCGCAGACGGTTGATGTGCGAATTCACCGTGTGTTCATAGCCGTCGTGGCCATAACCCCACACCTGATCGAGCAACTGTGTGCGCGTGTACACGCGCCCGGGATGTCGCGCAAAGAAAGATAGCAAATCGAATTCTTTGGCCGTCAATTCCACTGCGCGGCGGCCAAGCGTGACATTTCTCTTTTCCAGATCGATCACCAGATCGCGCGCCGCCAGCGTTTTGCTTGCGGGCTCATTCGCCATGGACAATAAACTTTCGCTGCGCCGGAAAATCGCTTTCACGCGCGCCAGCAATTCCTGAATGCTGAACGGCTTGGTCACGTAATCATCCGCGCCGATTTCCAGACCTAGCACGCGATCCAGCTCCGACGCCTTTGAAGTCAACATCAGGATCGGAATATACGCCGGCGCGCGCCGCAAGCGGCGGCAGATTTCCAATCCATCCAGCCCCGGCAGCATCAAATCGAGAATCACCAGCGCATAAGCGCCGCTGCCCGCCTTGCTTAAACCCACGTTGCCGTCGTGCGCGATGTCGACCTGGTAGGACAGATCGCGCAGATGCAAATCGAGCAACTTGGCAAGATCGCGATTGTCTTCGATGACCAAAATCCGCTGCGCCATGACCTGTGCACTCTAAAAAACACCGGGAGTAATGATAGGCGATCATTCATCACAAAAGCATCACAGCATGGGATGCGGCGGGCGCCGGTTCTTTGGTTAATCGTCGCCCGCCGTAGTTTCATTGCGATTACGGATTGATAAAAAAGTCCGCCTTGGCGATGTTGGACACCACGCCCAGGGCTTTCAGGTCCTTCTTGTCGCACACACCGTCGCCGTTGCTGTCGGCGATGACACCGGGAGCGTCGTTATAGATTCCGTCGCCGTTCAAATCGTTGACCACGGCGACGTATATGGTGCTTGGCGTATTCACGCCGAAGTTCGGTGCACCGACGATCCAGGTGTCCCACAGCGCGGTGGTCTCGGCGTCGGAATTCGTCACACCGGTGAGGTTGAACAGGTTCGCGATATTTTGGCATGACCCGGCGCCTACGCTCGTAGTACTGAGCAAGACCACCAGCCCCGGCAGACGGTCATCCGCACCGGCCGAGAAGGTTCCCGGCATCGGCGCGACATTGTTATGCCCCGCCGGCCCAGTGAGTTGAAATCCGCTGAAGCCGGTGTTGGCGAGCGGCTTGTCGTAGTTCACCGCCAAGTCCACGAACCAGCCGCGGCCGCCGATCCCGGCGTGATCGCCTTGCGCGGGCGCAAACATTTTTACGGTAACGGGTTTGTCGTCATCCGCCGTTGCGCAGGTGCTGGCCAAGGCCAACCCGGCGCAGCATAGCCACGCCAGATTCGACAGACGCCGTGAAATATCATGCTGTGTGTTCATGTTGTTCTCCTGAGGACATTGCGATTGAAAAGCACCAATGGGGAATAAACCCATCATGGAACGGGCTACATAGAGGCAAACAGGAGTCGTGGCTGATTTATTCCAGGCGGGTAGATATATTTTCTTTGGAGATCAGCGGCGGTGGTAGATCGAAGCTACGAAACTACGCGCTACAAATGAGTCAGGCGAAAAATAACAACGGACACTGTTGCAGTGTCACATTTAAACGAAATATCAGTGGCAATATTATCTGGGTCGCCGCTCCTTCAACCCATCGACCAAATTACGGTCGGATATAACTCCAACCTTGCTGTTGCAGATTCAGAATCCGCACCAGACCGGCCGGCACGACGTGTGCGCCTTCGGTGATTTCGGCCTTGGCATTATTGTCTTTTTCCCATTTTTTAATGGTATTGCCGCAGGCCGCGAAGCTCACGTTTTGCAGCGCAAGATCCTTGATGCGGCCGGCCACCGGGCTGTCCTTCAGCATCATTTTTAATCCGGGGCCATAGGCTACGACTTCAATATTGATGTTGTCGATACCCAGCTCTCTTTGCACATTGACCGCATTATTAAGTGCCAAGTTAGCGACTTTTTCATTGTCCTCCGTCAGTTGAATCACCATGTTGTACGCTTTCTTTTCCGGCGTCGCGGCGGGCGTGACCGCCGCAGCCGGATTTCCCGCCAGGAAACATATTGAAGCCACCGTTACCAGAGTCTTTACAATTACCGATTTCATAACACCCCTCCTGAAAAGAAATAATATGCAAGACAGATTACGCCGGCTTATATCAGCAGGTGTCTTCAAATTGCTCAATTTGTGGGGTACCGCTCACTCCCGGTAAAAAAAACGGCGGACCGATGCCCATGCACCGGTGCGCCGCACTTTGTTTCTGCGCTTATTTCATGCGTTCAATAACAACCTGCGCAACCGGATTACGCCAGTCGTACCTGGCCGCGCTCAACCCGCCGATACCATGAATTCCGGCGTGAATATGCACAAACCCTTCGCCGCTATCTTCCGGCGAAAGCGCCGCGCCGCCGCAGGCGGGACCTGGCACCGTGTTGCACGATTCATCATTGGTTTCGGTACCGGCGTCGTAACCATCCGCCATATAAGTGACGGCCTGTTGTCCGCGCGGCAATACCACATCGCGCAATGCGATGAAGCCATCATTGGTGTTGCCCAACATGGCGCCAAGGCTTAACCGATCCATGCCACGGCGCGCAGTAACCATCAGCGTGCTGCTGGTGCCCGGACCGGTGCCGCCCGTACCGACTTGTGCATCGCTGACGCCGGGCGTCATGAGCAATTTTGCCGCCATCGGTTTGCCGTTACCGGCTTCGGCCAGACTGGCCAATTCCGGACTTGGCGCTTCACCCGCCTGAAAGAACGACATGCCCGCGTGATGCGTTGCGGCCATGACCGGCGCGATAGGTTGGCCGCGGGTCAGATTGGTGACGGTAATTTTATAAGTTTCCATGTCATCGTCCGCTGCGCTGGCCGCTGTGTAAACCGCGGCAGCAAGAACGCAAACTATTAAAAGAGGCTTCGTGTTACGCATTTTAAATTCTCCATCATGAGATTTTGATAAGTACGGACTATTCCGGTGCTTTGGGTAGCACGTGCGAACTGTGTGCTTTGTGGGTCACAGCATCGTCACGGAGCCATCACGTTTTCATCACGAAACTTTGAAATGAAAAAAGCTGTCGCTGGAATTTGCCGATAATCCAGGCTTTGTCATGGATAAATTCGTCTGGTAGAAGGAGTCGCGAAATGCCAATCCGGTCAGATAATCGCAGCTTGTGACAGAAGAAAAGCGGCTCCTATCATGCCTGTCTGCACGCCAGCACCGGCGGCGTATAAAAAGGGGAGTTGTGATATGTCACATTCAAGCGGGTTCTTGACTTTATCTGCGCACGGCGCGAATCGCCATCGATTGATCTATGCTGCCGTGGGCGTTTTGGCTTTGGTTCTAGGGAGTACAGGCTGCGTGGACCCGGGCACGAATACCACCGCGTCCGATGCCGGAAACAGCACCGGTTCCAGCAACATCGAGGGCATCGCGGGCGGCGGTGGTCCTGGCAGTGGTCAGGTCACATTGATCCACATGGGCGATATTCATGGCCATCTGGTACCGCGCGCCAATGTACGCAGCGACGCCACCGGACCCCTGGAAGGCGGCCTGGCACGCATGTATACGGTGATCGACGAGATTCGCCGCGCGGCTACCGATGATGGTGTCAATCATTCCCTGTTGATCAACACCGGCGATACCTTGCAAGGTTCCGGCGAAGCCTTATTCACACGCGGCACGGCCATGATCAATGTCCTCAATCTGTTTAAGATTGATGCGAATACACCCGGAAATTGGGATTTCCTCTACGGCCCGGACCGGTTCATCGAGACCTTTGTCGGCAAAAACTCCACGCCGCCCGAAGCAAATTGGAATGCCCTCGCCGCCAATCTTTACTACACCGATCAATTCGATCCCGCGGCGGTGTGCGGCATTCCGGATGCCGCCGGCAATAAATTAAAACGTGTACTTCCAAGCTACCGGCTTACTACCATTGGTAAAGTCAAGGTCGGTATCCTTGGCTTCACGACGGCGCGCGCGATCGCCGCCATCGGTCCGAAGGTCACCGCCGGCTTTCAATTCACCGATGGCATTGTGGAACTTCCGTGTTATGTCGACGTGTTGCGCAATCAGGAAAAAGTCGACCTGGTGGTGATGATTTCGGAACTGGAAATGGCGCGCGATATTAAACTCGCCGAAACTTTCGCCGGTGTGGATGTGATTCTGAATTCCGACATGCATGAAAAAACCACCACACCGATCGTGACTTCGAAAGGCACAATCATCGTCGAGGAAGGACAGGACGGCACCATGCTGGGCGAACTGAAACTCGTGGTGAAGAAGGGCAAGCTCGACAAATGGAGATGGGCGCCGCACATCATCACCAACCTGATTCCCGAAAATGCTGCGATTGCCGCCAAGGTTACTCAGGTACGCACACCCTTCGTCACGGGCAGCTTCGTCGCCGGTCAGAAGGTATCCGTGGGCGGCAACACCACGACTCTGATGCGTCCGGTGGATGAAGTGATTGCCCATACCGATGTGGCGTTGCATCGCTCCAATTTCGTGACCGAAGACATGCCGGGCGTGGTAGAGGGGTCATCGCATGACTTGATCGCCGATGCGATGCGCTGGGCGGGCGCAACCGATGCCGCGGCGATTCGTGGCTTTCGTTACGGCACGCATGTTCCGATTGGCGGAGCGATCACCATGGGCGACATCTATCACTATATTCCAGTCGCCGCCAAGCTTGGCCGGGGTCCAAATGCGTGCGGCGCCGATTTGAAAACGCAGATCGAAACCTCCACGGACGGCACCTTCAATCCTGATCCCACAAAATGGTCCGGCGGCTGGATGTTCGGTTATAGCAACATCACGTTCGATTTAGACGCCTGCGCCGGATACCTGAACGACGGTGCGACCAATCGCGGCACCAACATCAAGGTCGGCGGTGTGCTGGTGAATACAACCGACACCTATAACAAGACCACCCAGGCATGCAGCAGCGGCAATCCATCGTACAAAGTCGCGGGTTACTGGTATGCGGACGACCCCGGCACCATCAATAACTGCAATGCATGCCGGGGCCGTTTGGTGCAAGTCGTGACTAATGATGGACAAGTGCTCGACGTCAATGCCGCGGCGCTTCCCGATACCAACACGTTGCTTGATCTTACCGAAGCCGTGGTGAAATACCTGCAAGCGGCAACCAGTGCCGGAGGGCTTAACAGCCAAATCACCGAGGCTACGCTGCCGCTGCACCGCATCACCGTCAAACGCTTACCAACCATCAATCCGTTTCAGTTCAATATGGTTCAGCCCTTGCTCGGTGCGACACCCGCCACCTGCCCGGCGCTGTAAAGGTTGGGTTTTAATTTGAGCTGACGGCCCGGTGAAAACCGGGCCGTTTTTTTACTGGCCTACTCTCGCAACAGGGCCTGAATTTTCTGTTCCATGTCGTCGTAACCGCCTTCACCGATTTTGCTGTAGCGCACTACGCCATGCTTGTCGATCAAGTAGCGCGTGGGCCAAAAACGGTTGCGATAACGATTCCAGTTGGCGAAATCATTGTCGACAGCCACGGCGTATTTGATTCCCGCCTTGTCGACATAAGTCCGTAATTTATCCAGATTGCGTTCACGCTCGAACTCGGGCGCGTGCACGGCGATCACTTCCAGTCCGGCATCATGGTAGCTGGCATACCATTCCTTGATATAAGGCTCCACGTTGTGACAGTTCCAGCATTCAAACGTCCAAAACTCCACCAGCACGACTTTACCGCGCAAATCCGCCATGGTTTTGGGCGCCGAATTCAACCAAGTGTCGCTGATCACATCGGGGGCCGGCCCGGATAGCGGGACAACTTCGGCGGCCACATAAAGATGAGTCAAGCAGAGCGCCAGAAGCACGCCACCGATGCAGGCTTTACTTAAACGAGATTGAAGGACCGTCATACAGCATCTCCGCAAATAGTCAGAGCCACAGTGTGGCGTTAAAAAATCACGCCGCCATCACGCACTCTCTTGCAATAAGGCCTGAATCTTTTGCTCGGTGTCCACATAGCTTCCCGTGCCGATTTTCTGGTAGCGCAGCATGCCGTGTTTGTCGACCAGGTATAGCGCCGGCCACACGCGATTACGGTAACGGTTCCAATTGCTGTAATCATTATCGATGGCCACGGGATAGTGAATCTCCGCCTGCGCGACACGCGCGCGCAGGCTGTTTAATTCGCGTTCGTAATTGAACTCGGGGGCATGCACCGAGATGACTTCCAGTCCCTGATTCCGGTAGCGTTCGCTCCACTGCTTAACGTAGGGTTCCAGTTCGCGACAACTGGCGCAGCTTAAAGTCCAGAATTCGACCAGCACCACCTTGCCACGCAAGTTGGACATTTTTTCAGGCGCGGAATTCAGCCAGGTCTCGCTCACCACATCGGGCGCAGGACCGGTCAGAGGCGCAACAGAGGCAGTTGAACGCGCGATGGCGAAATAGACAAATAGCCCGGCACTGCCAAGCAGCAGAAAGGTTACGGCGGTAACCCAAATGAAAAATCGGGAACGGTGCGGCGGCGGCATGGGCTCGGTTGTATTCATGCGCTTTACATCCAATCGTTGCGTTTGAAGTAATACAACAAGCCGCCCACCATGCCGAGAATCAGCAACCACACCAACGCATAGCCGTATTGCCAATGCAGTTCGGGCATGTGGTCGAAGTTCATACCGTAAACACCGACCAAAAAGGTAGGCGGAATAAACAACGTCGCGATAATTGTCAAAACGCGGATCGCTTCATTGAGGCGATTGCTGGTGCTGGACAAATACAGCTCCATAAGACTGGCGCTGGTTTCCTTGAACGATTCCAGAATTTCGATCACCTGCACGGCATGATCATAACAATCACGTAAATAAACGCGCGTTTCTGCGTGAATCAGCGGATGCACATCGCGCAGCAGATTGTTGACGATGTCGCGCTGCGGCCACAGCATGCGGCGCAACAACACCAGATCGCGGCGCAACTGATGCAGTTCGCGCAGCACCTCCACGCGCGGTTTGTCGGTCAATTTTTCTTCCAGTTGTTCGATCCATTCCGCACCCTCATCGAGAATCGGAAAACCTTGATCGATCACCAGGTCGATCAAGGCGTAGAACAGCAGATCGGAATCATTCATGCGCAATTTGCCGTGCGCGTCGCGCAGCCGCTTACGCACCGGCTCAAACGGATCGGACTCGCCGGCGTAAAAACTCACCAGCACGCGCTCATCGAAAAACAGGCTCACCTGTTCCGTGATTGCGTGCCTGTCCCGCCAATGAGGCAGGCTCAGTATCGCGAATAACGGACCACCGAAATTTTCCAGTTTGGGGCGTTGGCCGGTGTGCAGAATATCTTCCAACGCCAATGGATGAATACCGAACGCCGTGCCCAATTCACGCAACATATCGGGACTCGCCGCGCCTTGCACATGGATCCAGGTGTGCGTCGGCGCCGCGATAAACCCACCGCATTCGGGAACCCCGGCATGTTCGTTCTCGAACCAGAACGTCTCGCTGTATTCCACCAGATGCAATTGCGGCGGCGCGGCGGGTTCGGCATGCGAAGTTAATTCGCCCGGCGGCGTGCCGGGTACGGCGTAGCGCTTGTTCAGAGTCGTCATATGTCAAGCTCCGTTATCTTTTGCCAGCGATTCAATCAACGGGCAACTCTGTTTGGCGCTGCGGCGGCTGCCGCATGCCACGATCAACTTCGCGAGCACATCGCGCATAGCATGCAAACCGGCGAGTTTCTGGTCCACCAACACCAACTTGTGCGCGGCAAGGTCGCGCGCTTCATTACAGTGTGTACCGTCTTCGAGGCGCAGCAGATGCGCGACCTCCTCAAGAGTAAATCCTAATTGTTGCGCACGTTTGATAAAACGCAGGCGTTCCACACTCGCAACATCATAGCGTCGCACGCTGCCATAACGGCGCGCGGGTATCGACATTAATCCGATGCGTTGGTAGTAGCGGATGGTTTCGACACCGGCGCCGGCCGCCTTCGCCAGCATTCCGATCGTCATTTCTTGTGCACGCGGGACCTGCGGACGTGTACCCATGTTTGCCTCTTGAGTCCGTACTTGGCTACGGACGTATGGTAGCCGCACTACCCGCAAAGGAGAACGTCATGCCGTCCGCGACCTCGGTGAAAGGCTCGTTGTTCGCAAGCGCCGCAGCGGCCATTGCCGCGTCGCTGTGCTGCGTGGGGCCGCTGGTCTTGGTGATGCTCGGCATCGGCGGCGCCTGGGTCAGCAATTTGCGCGTGCTGGAACCGTGGCGGCCGCTGTTCATCGTGCTTACCGCAGTATTTTTAGTGCTGGCCTTCCGCAAAATCTGGCGGCCTGCGACCGCCTGCGCACCCGGCGCGGCATGCGCACTGCCAGAAAATAACCGCCGCTACAAAATCCTGTTTGCTGTGATCGCAGCGCTGATCGGCGCGCTGCTCGCGTTTCCGCTGATCGCTCCGTGGTTTTACTAAATGGATTCGACCCAATGCAGCACATCGAATGCGCTGTTCTATGAAACGAAGCTTGCCAGACAGTTGCACCCCTTCCCCCTGGAAGGGGGAAGGCAGGGATGGGGGTCGTTCTTACAAAGGCCAGAGCGTCATTTAAATTCACACGACAAAGGAGTCACCTCATGAAATTTAATTCACTCACCGCACTTGGTTTATTACTCGCATCAACCTGCGCCACCGCCGCAGAAAAAACCATCACACTCGACGTGGCGGACATGACCTGTTCAGCCTGCCCCATCACAGTAAAAAAAGCGCTAAATACTGTGCCCGGCGTATCCAAAGTCAACGTCTCGCTTGAACGTAAACAGGCGGTGGTGACCTACGACGACAGCAAAGCGCAACTTAACAATTTAGTGAACGCGACATTCGAAGCCGGTTATCCCGCCACGCTCAACACCAGCACGCCGCAGTGACGCCGCATGTTGTCATTATCGGCAGCGGCGCCGCCGCCTCGGCCGCCGCATTACGTGCCGCGCAGGGCGGCGCGCGCATTACGCTGATCGAGCGCGGCACCCTGGGCGGCACCTGCGTGAATACCGGCTGCGTGCCGTCGAAGATTTTTATCCGCGCCGCGCATATCGCGCAGCTGCGTGCGCATAGCCGCTTCGATGCCGGAATATCCGCGCATCCTCCCGTCGTGGATCGCGCCGCGTTGCTGCAGCAACAGCAACAACGGGTGGCTGAATTACGTCATGCCAAGTATGAAAATATTCTGGAGAGTCATCCCAACATTACGCTGCGACGCGGCCTCGCACGTTTCAAAGATGCGCGCACACTCATGGTCGTCGAATCTGATGGCGCGGTGCAGGAAATCAGTTTTGATCACGCATTAATCGCCACCGGCGCCGCGCCGTTCATCCCCGACATCCCGGGCCTGCGCGGTACGCCGTATTGGACCTCCACCGAAGCGCTGGCCACTGAAAAGTTGCCCGAACATCTGGCCGTGTACGGCGGCTCGATCGTCGCTTTGGAATTGGCACAAGCATTCTTACGCTTAGGCAGTCGCGTGACCTTGATCGCGCGTTCGACCCTGCTGTCGAACGACGACCCGCTCATTGGCGCAACCTTGCTCGCTATTCTTGCCGACGAGGGCATGCGCGTGCTCACCGGGCGCACCCTGCAGCGCGTGTCGCATACACCGGCGGCAGGTTACACGCTTCACATCGACGCCGAAGATATCCATGCCGACCAGTTGCTGATCGCCACCGGACGCCATCCCAATACCGCGGAATTAAATCTGGCGCAGGCTGCAATTCACACCGATGCGCGCGGCGCGATAGTCGTCGACGACCATCTGCGCACCTCGACACACAACATTTACGCCGCCGGCGACTGCACCGCCGGTCCCGCTTTTGTGTATGTCGCTGCCGCCGCCGGCACACGCGCCGCCGCCAACATGCTGGGCGGCGACGAACGCCTCGACCTGCGCAGCGTCCCCGCCGTGGTGTTTACCGACCCGCAAGTCGCCACCGTTGGGCTCGACGAAGCACGCGCGCGCCAGCTTGGATTAAAAGTCGACACACGCACCTTGTCGCTGGAACACGTGCCGCGCGCACTGGCCAATTTCGACACCCGCGGTTTCGTGAAACTGGTGGCGGAAAAAACCAGCGGCAAATTGCTGGGCGCGCAAATCGTCGCGCCGGAAGCAGGCGAAATAATCCAATCCGCCGCACTCGCCATGCATGCCGGCATGACGGTGCACGACCTCGCCGCGCGCCTGTTTCCCTACCTCACCATGAGCGAAGCATTGAAATTATGCGCACAGACTTTCAGTAAAGACGTGACACAACTTTCGTGTTGCGCTGGGTAAGTATAAGGAATCACCTCTCTCAGCGCGGCAATCGATCCAGCACGGCTTCTATTTTTGCGCCAATGTAGATTTGCGGGTTTGACGCTTCGATGTTTTCGCGCTGTTCGCGTTTCTCAATACTCTCTTTGGCAAGCTCAAACGCCTCCAAAAACGACTTTTTGGATTTGAGGGCTTCTTTGAAATAAGCCTCGCCGAAATAGGTGAACTTGGATTTTGCACCGCAACCAAACGATGTCTTATCGTGTGCAGCGGCAGTGATGATCAATGAATGATCATCCTTGAGTACGTCAATAAATCCGCCGGAATAGCACGCAGATACAACAATGATGCGATTGACGATACCGGATTCGTCGAGCAGTGATTTAAGCCGCGCGGCCGGAAGAATGTTTAATTCCAACGGCCAAAACTCCACGGAAAGATCATGGTGGGGTGAACCATGCGAAGTGAGAAATAAAAACAATGCGTCGTTCGACTTATCCATCCGCGCGGCGACCGCTTGCAATGCAACACTAAGATTATTCACGCTCGCGATTGGAGTTTTCGACACTGTCTCTTTGTTGTTTACCAATACTAGCGAGTGGCCTGCGGTATCGAAACGCGTGTCGAACAACGCGCGAACGTAGTTGATCTCATTTGAAAATACATGCTCCCTAGCTTCACCGGCAAAGCCGACGAAGAACAAATCGGTGATGCCTGGACGTTCGGGTGTTAATGCGTCTACAGCCGCACGCATGAGTTTTGGCTGAGAATAAAATGTATCTTCGACGTTTAAGCGCGTGCTGACTTTATTATCTTCAGCTGATGGAGAATAAAACAACGGCGCATCAGGCATAGTTAATATGACAAAAAAATTCAACAGTGCGTATAGGCCGGTTGCGAAAATCGCGCTAGAAATCCTAGGCCGATACAGCAACAAGATGGCGCGAAAGGCTATGACCACAACCCACACCAAATAAAACATACCAACCAACCATGCCAGGCCTGCTGCAGCCGTGGATGGCCATAACTGTGCAATCGTGACGGCCACAGCGACCGGCATGACAAGGATGATGCTCGTCGCACTGATTATGACTAAAAAGCGCGCCGCGCTGCGCGGGACTCCCATTAAGCGCGCAACAACAAATCCGCTGAGCAGAAACAAAAAAACTTCGACACCGTAATGGGGGATATTGAAGAAATTAAACTGCGCTTGTGGTAACGCACTCAGATACTGAATGCCAACACCTACGCAGATATCTAATATGATAAGCCGGATCAACTGCGTCGTATTTGCCTTGAAGTCATCGACATTCACCGGCCGAAACAATATCAAGAGCAGTGCGGCGTTGAGATTCGCGCGCAAATCCAGATGCCGTTGCCATATCCAAAGACTGATATCCGGCCGATTTAGCCAAGTCCGTTCTCTATTTTCCGGTTCTCGCGACCAATAGCCGCGCAATGTGTTGATAAACCCATAGGCCTGCTCGGCGCTAACGAATGCATGCTTTGGTATGACGTACCCTTGGTACGGTGTGATAAAAAGCAAAAAATGGCGTTCTGTTTCTTCAAGCGCATGAATTTGATCCCACGAATATTCAACCGCATAACCGTCGCACACGACACTCCAACCGAATGACGCCAAAGTGATTCGACAGAGCTTACCTCCCGTCCGCTGCGCGTGCTGATGTGACCGCCAAATCGAAAATCGCGCGACAAGATAGGCGCCCGCCGTCACAAGAAACAACGAACTGAACGCAACAACACGGAACGGGTTTGACTGCAAATTGGTAAAATTTAAAATAAAGTGGGTCGCGCCCATCGCAAGCACGCCCCCGAATATTCCCATCAGGAGACTGCGCACGAAAACCGATACATGACGCGAGTGACGCTTCACCCCGGCGCGCAACGCCGCTACGTCATCATCGCAAACCCGAAATTCAATATCCACGACACATTCCCGAAGCATCCGCCGTGTTCACTGTATCGGATGTTAAGTGCCGTACGATACTCAAGCCGCCTTGCGCCGCCGCACCTTGCGCGTAACAGGTTTATCAATCATCGCTTCCGCGTGCAGTACGTCCCTTATGGAGATCAACTCATGGCTATCAATTTTGAGCAAATCGAAGCGGAAGCGCTCAGCTTGCCCATTGAAGACCGTGCACGCCTAGCAGAACATTTGATCGCCAGTCTCGATGCCGGTGCCGAAACTGAACAGGCATGGGCAAAGGAAATCGAGCGCCGCCTGCAAATGCTCGACAGCGATGCCGTTAAAAGTATTCCAGCATCGGAAGTATTCGCGGAAATCAGGGATCGCCTGAAGTGGCACCATCGAATTTCTTCCAGAGGCGGCGTAAGGAATTTTCACAACAACGCTCAGAAATTCTCTGACATTGGAGTTACGTTAGTTACCTTATAAGGGCATGTAACTCCGCAACTATTCATTATGTCCGTCATTGCTATTTCAAAAAGTTGGTTAATTCCATCTCTGTAGTCGCCAAGAGTCGTACGGGGAAATAGGCATGGACTTTCAGGTGGCGCTCCTAGCGGTCGCCCGACCCGATCTTCGCCATATATAGCTAACGTAGTATTTGTAGAAGCGATCTCGATCTCATACGCATATTCGACTTCTGGCGCATCTGCTGCGCGTCTGAAGCTTTGTGCCATAAACAAACCATTACAGAGCACGCCAAGTACCCACGACATATAGAACTTGGATGTGGGACTAATATCTCGATACAGAATCTCAATCAAACCAGAGCAATGGGCTTCCAATACAAAATCAGGATTTAATTTCTCATTACTATGCCTTGTACCTCGCACAATCGGCCGCTCATAAAAAAATTGTCCAGGGACAATCGCTGTCATTCTGTCGCCTCTGTCGAACGTAATTTCGAAGTTTCTTGGCGCAGGAAGGGCGGTGGTATTGCGAAAAAGTGTGGGCACGTAAATCTCGGATGTGGGTACAAGGGATATGCGACAGCCAGTAGCGATACCTTTGTCTACGGGTGACTTAGCGATCCACTGGAGAAATGATTTTCGTCGTTCATCGAGCAGCTTGTCGAGTCGTTCTGCGCCACGTGTGCGCTGTATTGTCAGGTCTTGAATTTCGCGCATCGTCATTGTCTCGCAACGGTCCGAGTGCCGTATGTAACACTCTTTGAGTGTCTTTACTCTGTGTGGGGCTGCTCGGGATTGCGGTATTCGGAAAATGATTACACCGCTTCCATCTTGATCCATGGTAATTCCTCGCACGCCTACCAGAGATAGGGTGGGTTCAATACAGTCTCGAATTTGAAGCTTGAATTTCTCAGCAAGGTCAGCACATTTCGGGATAGGAGAAATACTTTTGGCTCGGTGCGGATTATCATCAGTCTCATCTATCCCCACAATCAAATGACCACCGTAGGCGTTAGCAAACGCTACAATTTCTTTCAGGAGCTTGTCGCGTGCGTAGTCGGAAATAATCCCCGAGCCTTTATTTTGATCCTCTTGGCCTTTCTTCGAAGGAAGCTCTTTTTTAAATTCTACGAGATCTGTTTCTGGATACTGCTCTCGAAATAGTCCTTCTATATCCTCAGGAACGATTTCATCGATGTGCTTCGAAAAAAGAGTTGGCATGTATCAGTATTCCAATCGCTAACTTATTTGAATATTTCTATTACCACACCGCAGTAGGCTGGGTTGCTAAACCCAGCGATGGCCTTGATGATGGCACGAATGCTGGGTTTATCAACCCAGCCTACAACCGTGTATCTGATAGGCGAAATCCTCCTACGGATCGTGTTAAGACATTTAATTTCCCAACTACAACTCGTAATCGTTATTCCCCCTCCCGCGCCGCAATTTCCCTCTGCCTCCGCTCCACTTCCTGTTCCCGCGCGTGCTCGATGACGCGCATCACGGTGGCCACATCGGCTTCCGCCGTGGGGCGCTCAAAGCGTCCGGTCAGTGAGATTCCGGGCTGAAGTTTGCCGCCGACATACAGACTCCAGATTTCTTTACCGTAGTCGGTTTTCAGTAGCGCCGGGGCGTAGCGGCCGAAGTACAGCGCCATATTGTCAACATCGCGCTCCAGCATCATGCCCGCGCTGTTGTTGCCGGCGGCGTTGACGGCTTGCGGTAAATCGATAATGACCGGGCCGTGCTCGTCGACCAGCACGTTGAACGGTGACAGGTCGCCATGCACCAAGCCCGCGCATAGCATGCGCACGATTTCGGCGATGATGCGGCCGTGGTAGTCAACCGCTTGGGCGCTGGTCAAGGTCACATCGTTGAGGCGCGGAGCAGCATGGCCGTCGGCGCCGGTCACAAGTTCCATCAGCAACACGCCATCTACAAAACCAAACGGCTTGGGCACGCGCACACCGGCGGCGGCCAGGCGATAGAGCGCATCGACCTCGGCATTGAGCCAGGCTTCTTCGGATTCTTTTTGTCCATAGCGGGTGCGTTTGCCCATGGCGCGGGCGCGGCGGGAATTTTTAACCTTGCGGCCTTCCTGGTATTGCACGGCTTGCCGGAAGCTGCGCTGGTTGGCTTCTTTATAAACCTTGGCGCAACGGATCGCGCTGCCGCAGCGCACCACGTAGACCTGCGCTTCTTTGCCGCTCATGAGCTGGGAAATGACTTCGTCGACCAGGCCATCATCGACCAGGGGTTGCAATCTTTTAGGGACTTTCATAGGTGTTTCGCAAAAACTTGTTCGGCCTTGGTAGGGAACGATAGTGTAGCGCGTTGCTTGATGGATTCTGCGTGTTAACATTCCGCACCATGCTAACTCATCCCGATATCGACCCGGTTGCGATCAGCCTCGGCCCCCTGCAAGTGCATTGGTATGGCCTGATGTACCTGGTCGCGTTTCTGTCTTTTTACTGGCTGGGCTCGCTGCGCGCTAAACAGCCGGACTCGGGCTGGAAAGTCGAGGAGGTGAGCGATTTATTATTTTACGGCGCGCTCGGCGTGATTCTGGGCGGGCGCTTGGGTTACGTGTTGTTCTACGACTTGAGCAACTACATCGCGCAGCCGCTGAATATTTTCAAAATCTGGCAAGGGGGCATGTCGTTTCATGGCGGGCTGCTGGGCGTAATCGTCGGCATGGCGGTGTTTGCGCGCCGCACGCAACGCACGTTTTTTCAGGTTGCGGATTTCGTTGCGCCGCTGGTGCCGCTGGGTTACGGCGCCGGACGCATCGGCAACTTTATCAACGGTGAATTGTGGGGCCGCGTCACCGACGTGCCGTGGGGCATGGTGTTCCAAAATGCGCCGGACCAGTTGCCGCGTCACCCATCGCAGTTGTATCAGGCGTTTCTGGGCGGACTGGTGATTTTCACGATCATCTGGCTGTATTCGCGCAAGCCGCGCCCGACCATGGCGGTATCGGGTTTGTTTTTGCTGTGCTTCGGCAGCTACCGTTTTATCGTCGAATTTTTCCGCCAGCCGGATGCGCAACTGGGGTTTGTGGCGTTTGACTGGCTGACCATGGGGCAGGTCCTGTCCGCGCCGCTGATCCCGCTGGGCATCGCGATGATGGTGATCGCGTACCGCCGGGAAAACACAGCGACAGGGAAACAGACATGATCGACCATCTCGGAATCGACGTCAGCGATTTTGAACGCAGCAAGGCTTTTTACCAGCGTGCCTTGGCGCCGTTGGGCTATGCGTTGCTGATGGAAGTGCCCGCGTCTCTGACCGGCCGTTGCGATGTCGCGGGCTTTGGCGAGGCGCCTAAGCCCGACTTTTGGATCAACCGCGGCACGCCCACCCGTCCCGCCGTGCATGTGGCGTTGCGCGCCGCCAGCCGCACCGCGGTCGACGCGTTTTATCAAGCCGCCCTTGCCGCCGACGGCAAAGACAACGGCGCGCCGGGATTACGCTCGCACTATCATCCCAACTACTACAGCGCTTTCGTGCTTGACCCCGACGGCCACAACATCGAAGCCGTGTGCCACTCGCCGGAGTAATACCGCCCGCATGCAGCAATATCTCGACTTACTGCGCCACGTTCGCACCCACGGCACCCGCAAGGAAGACCGCACCGGCACCGGCACCTTGAGCGTGTTTGGTTACCAGATGCGCTTCGATCTCGGCGCCGGGTTCCCGGTCGTGACTACAAAAAAGCTGCACTTGCGCTCGATCATTCATGAACTGCTGTGGTTTATTCGCGGCGACACCAACGTGAAATATCTGCGCGAACACGGCGTGAGTATTTGGGATGAATGGGCCGACGCCAATGGTGATTTGGGTCCGGTGTATGGCAAACAGTGGCGCTCGTGGCCGGCGGCCGGCGGGCGCAGCATTGACCAACTCAGCGACGTGATTGCGCAGATCAAACGCAATCCGGATTCGCGGCGTTTAATTGTCAGCGCCTGGAACGTCGCCGAAATCGAACACATGGCGTTGCCGCCCTGCCACTTGCTGTTTCAGTTTTACGTCGCGAACGGCAAATTGTCCTGCCAGCTTTACCAGCGCAGCGCGGATATTTTTTTAGGCGTGCCGTTCAACATTGCCTCGTATGCGCTGCTCACACGCATGATCGCACAGGTGTGCGATTTGCAGCCGGGCGACTTCGTGCACACGCTGGGCGACGCGCATGTGTATCTGAATCATATCGAGCAGGCCGACACCCAGTTGGCGCGCAGTCCCTATCCGCTGCCCACGCTAAACATTAATCCCGACATCCGTTCGATCTTCGATTTCAAATATGAAGATTTTGAACTCGCCAATTACCAGTGCCATCCCGCCATCAAGGCGCCGGTGGCGGTGTGAAGCCTCTTATTTCGTTGATCGCCGCGATGGCCGACAACCGCGTGATCGGCATCGCGAATAAATTGCCGTGGAAATTGCCCGCCGACATGAAGTGGTTTCGCCAGCACACTCTGGGCAAACCCATCGTGATGGGGCGTAAAACGTTTGAATCGTTCGGCGCCAAACCGCTGCCGGGCCGCACCAATATTGTCGTGACCAGCGACGTTAATTATCGCGCCGCGGGCTCCATCGTCGCGCACAGCATTGACGATGCGCTGCGCTTCGCCGGCGATGTGCCGGAAGTCATGATCATCGGCGGCGCAACGTTTTATGCGCAGACTTTGCCGCGAGCGCAACGTATCTACCTCACCGTTGTGCATCATGCCTTCGACGGCGATGCGTGGTTCCCGGTCATCGACGCGAAAATCTGGCATGAAGCGTCGCGCATTGATTGCCCAGCGGACACGAACAATCCGCACGACTGCACTTTTTTCATCCTCGAACGTAAATCCTGATACCCGTATTATTTTTTATCGAGTTGACAAATAGCAGTACCCGGACGTCTGGCAGTCTCCTTCCCGCGCAAGGATTTACCCGCGAATTTCATGAAATTATCGCTTCGCTATGTTTCGTTCTAAAGCGACAACTCCATTCAATAGTTTCTGAGTGTTGCGACACATTCAGTTGATTGCCTTGTGGAACGCTTCACAAATTTAACAGCGAATTGCTCTCCAGTTCAGTGTGACCCCGACGCAAACAATCCAACATCTTGAGGGCACCGCTCATGAGATGTAACTCGCGCCGTAGCTCCTGGGGGTCTGCGGCGTAATTTGAAACAACCGTTAGAGAGGCATAAGTAATGATCCATAAGATTGTCGTTTCTGTTGTAGCGGGATGTTCACTGTTGGGGACAACACTGGTGGCAGCGCAATGCCCACCGAATCTGCATGCCGAAGAAATGGTTTCCTGCATTGTCGCTGAAGGGTCTGGAGCGATCTATATGCCGGCAAGAGAGTCTGTCGAGGCCGTCCAAGCTAAGCTCGCACCTGTTGCGATACCGCAAATCGAACGCGCCTCAATTGATCTCGATATGGGGGCGGCATTGCAATTCGGTTACGAATAAGTCTTGGCATGGCGCTTTTATGACGGCCCGCCGATCGCGGGCCGTTTTTTTTGCTTACTTTCCGGCGCTACCGGCTTGCGGACAATCGATGCTGATGGGTAGGACCTTATCGTCTAAACATATGGCCGTAAGCGCACCGCCCCACACACACCCGGTATCGAGCGCGTAGATATTGTTTTCAAACAGCAGACCTAAGGTCGACCAGTGACCAAAAATGATTTTGCCGGCCAGGCTTTTACGTCCAATGGCGCGAAACCACGGCGTAAGATGGCGGCTCTTGTGCGGCGCACCCTTTTCTTTATGTGTAACCCGTCCGTGCTCGTCCACGTAACGCAGCCGCGTGAAGCAATTCACAATGAAGCGCAAGCGCGCCCAGCCGGAAAGTGCGTCGCTCCACACATCGGGATCATTGCCGTACATATGCTGAAAAAACTCTTTGTATTGTTTACTGCGCAACATATCTTCCACTTCGTTTGCGCAACGTTGTGCTTGCGCCAGATCCCACTGCGGCGGCAATCCGGCGTGCAGCATGCTGTAACCGCGCACGGGATCATGATGCAGCAACGGCCGCTGCCGTAACCAGTCCAGCAATTCGTCACGATCCGGCGCCTGCTGGATCGGACCGAAGGTGTCGTCCGGTTTCAAACGATCAATCCCGGCGGACACGGCGAGTAAATGCAGGTCATGATTACCCAGCACGCTGACGGCGGCGTTGCCCAGCGATTTGACAAAGCGCAACACTTCCAGCGATTTCGGACCGCGATTGACTAAATCGCCCACCAGCCAGAGTTGGTCTTCGCGTACATCGAAGTGCAACCTGTCCAGCAGCCGCTGCAATTCATCGTAACAGCCTTGAATGTCACCAATGGCATACAGTGCCATGACCGCGCCTCCAACAGGGTTCGAACCGAGTATGAATTAAAGTATGGACTGCCCACGGACGACAAGGGGAGAACTTGTTAGGATGGTATGCATGTCAAGCAGACGCTTTGCCGCACCCCGACCGCTGTTCGCCGCCAGTGCCGCGATTTTTTTCGCGGCATTAGTTTTTGAAACTCTGTTGCTGGCGGTGCTCAACCGCGAGATGGTGAACAATCTGCTGTTCCCTGTTTCACAATATCTGCCGATGTTCACAGTGATCTGGCAAGACAATCCGTGGGCCGCCGTGCAGATTCTCGCCGATAAAAGTATGTTGGCGATCGGCCACTACGACGCGCAGAGCGGTTTGTATTTGTGGACGCTGGAATTCGATGCGCTGTCGTTGCTGTTGCATCTGCTGGGCGCTGTTGTGATCGCCAGGATGATTTTTCTGCCGTGGCGCATTCTCGGTTGGTTTGCCGCGGGTTTCGCGCTGATTTTATTTTCACATACGTACGTGACCGTAATGGCGCACTGCGCCGGTCCGACCTGGGCAGGGTTTGTTGTCTTGTACGGATTAGGCGTGGAAAAATTTCCGGTCAATTCCATGTGGCAGTGGTTATTTTTTGTAGCGGGAGCCGCGCTGGTGATTACCGCGCGGTTTCGCTCGGCTTTGCCTGCAACCAGAATGTAACGGGTCCGTCATTGACTAATGACACCTGCATGTCGGCTCCGAAACTCCCGCTTTGAACCTGCGGGTGCTGTGCACGAGCCTGATGAAGTAAATATTCAAATAATCGTTGCGCTTCGCCAGGCTCGGCCGCGGGCGTGAAACTCGGTCGCATGCCCTTGCGCGTGTCGGCGGCGAGAGTGAATTGCGGTACCAATAACAGCCCGCCGCCGATGTCTTGCACACTCAAGTTCATTTTGTCGTGCTCATCCGGAAACATCCGGTAGCCCAGCAGGCGCGCGAGCAAGCGCCCAGCAATGACGTGATCATCACCGCGTTCGACGCCGATCAGCGCCAATACCCCGCGCTCAATGGCGCCAACTGTTGATTTTTTTACTTCGACACGTGCGGCGCTCACGCGCTGCAGCAACGCAATCATTTAAACTTGGCACCCATCGCATCGGTGGCCTGTATCAGAGCATCGGTGATGCCGGGTTCAAAAGCCGAGTGCCCCGCCGCCGCGATAATGCGCAATTCGGATTGCGGCCAGGCCTTGTGCAACTCCCACGCATTGGTGACCGGGCAGACGCTGTCATAACGCCCGTGCACGATGACACCCGGAATATCCTTCAAACGCGGCGCGTCACGCAGAATTTGGTCGGCGGCAAGGAAGCTGTTATTGACAAAGTAGTGGCACTCGATACGCGCCAGACTCAGTGCGGTATAGGGACTGGCGAAATGATCAACGACATTTTTGTTGGGATTGAGCGTCGCGCAGCGTCCCTCCCACACCGACCACGCTTTCGCCGCCGACATGCGCGCGATTTCATCCTTGCCGGTGAGTCGGCGGTAGTAAGCCTGCACCAGATCGCTGCGCTCTTCGGGCGGAATGGGCGATAAAAAATCTTCCCAATAATCGGGAAACAGGCGATTTGCGCCGTCCTGGTAGAACCACTGAATCTCCCACGGGCGGCACAAGAAAATGCCGCGCAGGATTAATCCCATGACCCGCTCGGGGTGCGTTTGCGCGTAGATCAGACCCAGGGTCGAACCCCAGGAGCCGCCGAACACCACCCAACGCTGAATGCTCAGAATGGTGCGGATATGTTCCAGATCGGCAACCAGAGCTTGCGTGGTATTACCGTCGAGCTCCGCGTGCGGTTTGGACTTGCCGCAGCCGCGTTGATCGAACAACACAATGCGGAACACATTGGGATCAAAAAAACTGCGATGCTGCGGTTCACATCCGGCACCCGGGCCCCCGTGCACAAACACCACCGGGACCCCTTGCGGATTACCGCACTCTTCGACATGCAAAACATGCAAGGCATCAACGGCGAGGCTGTGCGTGACGTAGGGCTTGATGAGTGGGTAGAGGGTACGCATGGTGTGATCGATTAGTCCTTGACCGGCTCGCCTTTAAATCCAACCAGGGCTGCGACACCGATACTCAGCAGCGCCGCCAGCACCAATACCGGTCCGATACCAAGTTTCATGACGGGCAAAACCCAGTATTGATCCAGCGCAACCACCAGGTACAAGACCCCGGAATGCAACAATGCTCCGAGTATGAATAACCAGCTAATGATCTGTTTAAACAGCGGTGCTACCGCGATAAAACACAGTGCAATACCGGCGGCGATATTAAGCAGGGCCTCGAGATTGCCATGCGCATGCGGTCCGGATTTGATGGCATCAATGGGGGCTTGTGCGTTATAGAGCAGGTTCAATGCGAGGATGCCCGCGGTATTGGCCTTGCCTACCGCATCGGCCGGCAACGCTTGCAGGTCTTCTTCGAAGTTATTTTCCTGCAATTGCTGCAGGCGGCCGACTTTATCCTGTTTGACGGTGCGCGCCTCATCAACACCTGGCACGTATTTGATCGCCATGTACGGCCCCAAGGCCGCCGTAGCCACCAACATCAGAAACCCGAACACCACGTTCTTTTTGCCGATCATGATCCCTCCGCAAAGCTTAGCTTGGCTGAGCGAAAACTCTAACACAAGAACGTGGGATTGGGTGCCCGCGCGCGCCGGTTAAAACCCGGCGCTTGCAAATTAGTCGTTACTGCTGCGCGATGTGCGCTTACGCGCATTCTCATCAAGCTGCTTTTTACGCACCCGGGTAAAGTTAGGCGTAACCTCAACCAGCTCGTCGTCGTTGATGAATTCGAGCGATTGTTCCAGGCTCATGCGAATCGGCGGTGTGAGCAAAATGTTTTCGTCCGATCCGGAAGCGCGCATGTTGGTGAGCTTCTTCTCCTTGAGCGGATTCACCACCAGATCGTTGTCGCGCGAATGAATGCCGATCACCATGCCTTCGTAGACTTCGTCGCCGGGACCGATGAACAAGCGTCCACGTTCCTGCAAACTGAACAACGCGTAACCCACGCCTTTGCCGTGGTCGTTAGAGATCAGCACGCCGTTGACGCGCTTGCCGAACTGGCCGCGCTTCAACACGTCGTAGCGGTCGAAGGTGGAATACAGTAGACCTGTGCCGGAAGTTGCCGTTAAAAATTCGGTGCGGAAACCGATCA
>CAZHHW010000023.1:0-4171 GCA_964532385.1 uncultured Gammaproteobacteria bacterium
CAGCTGCGTGCCCCGCAAATACACTTGCCCTTCGCTGCCAACCAAGTCGAACAGATTTTGCAGGCTTTCGTTACTAGTGACGACAATGGCGCTGATGCCGTTATGAGCCCAGGCATCGAGCAACACCGCGCGGTCGACGGGTGGTTTTTCGCGGCGATACACCTGCACGTATTCGACCTGTGCGCCGCGGCTGCGCAAGGTATTGGCCAGGTGTTCGCGGCCGCCTTCGCCGCGGAAGATGATGACTTTTTTACCGGTGACTTGCTGCAACGCTGGTAAGGCGAGCAGGGCTTCGCTGTTGAAGTCATGCTCTGGAACCAAGGTGGGCGGATGCCCGGCGGCCTGCAACGCGCGTGCGGTACCGGCGCCGACGGCGGCGATCTGTAAACCGCTTGGCACGCCGCCGGCTTGTGCGGCGTAAGGTAAGCCGTAATCGACGGCGTTGGGGCTGATGAACACGGCGAGGTCGAATTGGGCGAGCCGTTGCAATTGTGTCAACACCGCTTGCGGATCTTGCGGCGGTGCGATGGCGAGCGTGGGAAATAAAATTACCTGGCCACCGGCTGCTTCAATCAAGCGGCGCAAGTTACCTGCCTGGTGTTCCGGCCGCGTAACCACGACCGTGTAACCACGCAGGTCAAGCTCAGGCACGTGCGTAGACTTCCTGCAAGATGTCGCCGGCACCACGCGCGAGTAAATCGTTGGCCAGCGTGACGCCAAGTTCCACGGCTTTACTGCTGGGGCCGCGCACTTCACCGCGAATGATGCGTAATCCATCCGGGCTGCCCACCAGACCGCGCAGCCACAATGTGCCGTTTTCCAGCACGGCATAGCCACCGATTGGAACCTGGCAACCGCCTTGTAGGCGCAAGTTCATCGAGCGCTCGGCCTCGACGCAGATGCGGGTGTACGGGTGGTTCAAGGCGGCGAGCAGGCCGTTGATGCGTGGGTCGTCGGTGCGGCATTCGATGCCGACGGCACCTTGGCCAATGGCGGGCAGGCTGATTTCCGGTGCGATGTTGGCGCGGATGCGTTGGTCGAAACCCAAGCGCTTGAGCCCGGCGACCGCCAGAATGATTGCGTCGTACTCGCCGGCGTCGAGCTTGGCGAGGCGGGTGTTGACATTTCCGCGCAGGTCGAAAATCTGGATGTCGGGGCGATTCGCGCGAATCTGCGTTTGCCGGCGCAGGCTGGACGTGCCGACGCGCGCGCCGTGCGGCAGATCGGCGAAGGTCGCGAATTTATTGGAGACAAATGCGTCGCGCGGGTCTTCGCGTTCGCAAATCGCCGCCAGATGCAACCCGTCGGGCAATTCGACCGGTACGTCTTTCATCGAATGCACGGCCAGGTCGGCTTCACCGCGCAACATGCCTTGTTCGAGCTCTTTGACGAATAACCCTTTGCCGCCGACTTTGGCCAGCGGGGTGTCGAGGATTTTGTCGCCCTGTGTGGTCATTTTTACCAGCTCGACCTGCAAACCCGGATTGGCGCGCAACAAGCTGTCGCGTACGAATTCGGCTTGCCAAAGGGCCAGGGGGCTTTTGCGTGTAGCAATACGGATTGGGGCGTTGGTCATGCGGTTCTCAAACGTAGATGGGGTATGGAAAGGGCACATGCTAAGCGCTGGGAAGGCGGGGCGCAAATTCCATCCGTCAATAAATATGTCAATTACTTCGAAAAAATAGGGAGTATTTGCTAGAATCCTCGCTTTATTTTTTCTGCCAATCGAATGATTGGACTACGTGAAGGGTTAATGGCTATGCATAGTGGAACTACGATTACGCAATTCATGATTGAAGAACAGCGCCACATTCACGGTGCAACAGGTGATTTTACTTCGTTGTTGAACGACATTGTGACCGCCTGCAAGGTGATTTCGAACGCCGTCAGCCAGGGTGGCTTGATCGGGGTGTTGGGCAGTGCCGGTAGCGATAATGTGCAAGGCGAAACGCAGAAAAAACTCGATGTGATCACGAACGACATCATGATCAAGTCGAATGAATGGGCCGGGCATTTGGCCGGGATGGCGTCGGAAGAAATGGATGATATGTATCCCATCCCGAAGCAATATCCGAAAGGTAAATACCTGCTGGTATTCGATCCGCTCGACGGCTCATCAAACATCGACGTGAACATTTCGGTCGGTACGATTTTTTCGATTTTGCGTTGCCCGCCGGATGTCACCGAACCCACCGCCAAAGACTTTTTGCAGCCCGGTACGCAGCAAGTGTGTGCGGGTTTTGCGCTTTATGGTCCGTGCACGATGATGGTGTTGACCACCGGCAATGGCGTGAATGGTTTTACGCTGGATCGCAACATCGGTGAGTTTGTGCTGACACATCCGAAAATGAGCATTCCGGAAGACACCCAGGAATTCGCCATCAACATGTCGAATCAACGCTACTGGGAAGCGCCGGTGTCGCGCTACATCAGTGAATGTCAGGGCGGCAAGGCGAGCGGGCGCGAGAAAAATTTCAACATGCGCTGGATCGCATCGATGGTCGCCGATGTGTACCGCATCTTGACGCGCGGCGGAATTTTCATGTATCCCAAAGATACGAAAGATCCGACCAAGCCTGGACGCCTGCGTTTGATGTACGAGGCCAACCCGATTTCGTTCATCGTGGAACAAGCCGGCGGCGTATGCACGACCGGCCGTGAACGCATTATGGATATCAAGCCCGATAACCTGCACCAGCGCGTGCCGGTAATTCTGGGCTCACGCAATGAAGTCGAACGTGTGATTTGTTATCACAAAGACCACAAGTAAAACCATCACGGCCGGTGCCGCAAGGTGTCCGGCCGTGTCATTTTTATTTCGATAATTCCACGCTCTAACCGGCCAAGCCCGCGTAGACGTTCTGCACGTCATCATCGGCGTCGATCGCTTCGAGAAATGCCTCGACTTCGACGCGTTCCGCGTCGCCTAGCGTCATTGGGTTTTTTGGCCGGTAAACCATCTGCGCCGACTGCACCACGAAACCGTATTTCGGCAAGGCGTGCGTAACCGCATCCAGATCGGTGAGCTCGGTCAGGAACAACGTTGCGCCGTCCTCACCGGGTTCCAAATCCCGGGCACCGGCTTCTATCGCGGCGAGTTCAGCGTCCGCCGTGGGCGATTCGGGCGTGGCTTCAATCATCCCGACATGATCAAAATCCCATGACACGGAACCCAGGGCGCCGAGATGGCCCTTGCGAAACAGGCTGCGAATGTTGGAAATGGTGCGATTCACATTGTCCGTCAGGCATTCGACAATCACCGGCACCTTGTGCGGCGCAAAGCCTTCGTAAATCAACCGCTGATAACTGACTCCGGCATCGTCGAGACCCGCGCCTTTCTTGATCGCGCGTTCGACCGTATCCTTCGGCATGGAAGCTTTCTTGGCCTGCTCAACCGCCAGGCGCAAGCGCGAATTCATGTCAGGGTCAGCGCCCGCGCGCGCCGCAACCATGATCTCGCGGGCAAGTTTAGTGAAGATGCGGCCCTTGGCACCCGAGGCCGCTTCTTTGATTTTTGTTTTCCACTGCGCGCCCATTTTTTATTTCCTCTCCGCTACGAAATTCAACTTGTCTGAAATTGCCGCATTGCTCTGATTGGAATAAGGCTACGATTTTCCAGCCAGTCTAAGCAATAGATGCCACACTGCTGTTTCATTGCGGAACACTTTGTATGCATGAAGGATTACACTTAGCGGCACTAGCAGCTTGCTATCGATCCCATGCACCCACTTCGCCGTCTGTTCGACTATGCCCGGCAATACCGTTCGCAGGTAGCTGTCGCTTCGCTTTACTCCATACTCAATAAGCTTTTCGATGTACTGCCGGAGATTTTAATCGGCGTGGCGGTCGATGTCGTTGTGAATCAAAAAGCCTCGTTTCTTGCACGCGCCGGGATTGTAAATCCCAAAGACCAGCTCATGTTGCTCGCTCTCATCACTGTGGTGATCTGGGTAGGCGAGTCGTTGTTCCAATATCTGTATGACGTGAAGTGGCGCAACCTGGCGCAAAACCTTCAACACGAGCTGCGCATGGAAGCATATCGCCATGTGCAAAAACTGGAGCTGGCCTATTTTGAACGCAATCGCACAGGCAACCTGCTGGCGGTGCTCAATGAAGACATTAATCAGATGGAGCGCTTTCTCAACGGCGGCATTAATGACCTGATTCAGGT
>CAZHHW010000023.1:4271-37237 GCA_964532385.1 uncultured Gammaproteobacteria bacterium
GAGGCTTATCGTACGCGCAACAGCGAGGCGATCCGCTGGTCGGCGGCGATCACGCCGGTGATCCGCATGGCGATCCTCGCGGGTTTCACGGTCACGCTGCTTTATGGAGGCTTCATGGCATTGAATGGTGAGATCGGCGTTGGCAGTTATTCGGTGCTGGTGTATTTGACGCAGCGCTTGCTGTGGCCGTTGACACGTCTTGCAGAGATGACCGATCTGTATCAGCGCTCGATGGCTTCGATCCAGCGCGTGATGGATCTGTTGCAAACGCCGGTCGTCATCACGTACGAAGGAAAGCACCTGGCAGTAACGGGTGTGCACGGCGGTTTGGATTTTGAGAACGTAAAGTTCACATACGATGGCGGGGGTGGACCTGCGCTGGATGGGCTGAACTTACATATTCCCGCGGGAACGACGGTCGCATTTGTCGGCGGTACCGGGGGTGGAAAAAGTACGCTCACTAAATTATTGCTGCGCTTTCATGAACCCCAGCAGGGCGTGATTCGCCTCGATGGGCAACCGATCAATGCAATCAATTTACAGGATCTGCGCCGTGCAATCGGTTATGTGCCGCAGGATACCTTTCTTGCAGACGCCACGGTCGCGGAAAATATCGCATACGGAAAGAATGACACGCCGCGTGAAGCAATTATGGAAGCGGCCCGGGCCGCGGAGGCGCATGAGTTCATCAGCGCGTTACCGCAGGGTTACGATACCCAAGTCGGCGAACGCGGCATGAAACTGTCGGGTGGACAACGCCAGCGGCTGGCGCTGGCGCGCGCGATCCTGAAAAATCCGCCGATCCTGATTCTCGACGAAGCGACCTCGGCCGTCGATAATGAAACCGAAGCGGCGATTCAACGCTCGCTTGAACGCCTCGTGATCGGACGTACCAGCGTGATCATTGCCCATCGCCTCTCCACCGTGCGTTCGGCGCATTGCATCCATGTTCTGGAAAAAGGCCGTATTGCTGAATCGGGGACGCATCCACAGTTGCTGGCAAGCGGCGGCATTTATGCCGCGCTCTGGCGCCTCCAAACCGGTGAGAAATAGGCGTCTGTATGAAAACTCTCTTTGTGTGTGCCGGCTTATTGCTGATCTCATCCTGGGTAAGCGCAGCAACGCCCGGCGAAGTTGCGGTGGGTGAATTACTGCGCGAAGCACCCCTGTATGGATTCGCGGGTGATTTCCGTAAGCTCTCCGAGCTACGCGGAAAACCGCTGCTGATCAATGTTTGGGCCAGTTGGTGTGGTCCATGCCGGGCTGAAATGGGCTCGCTGGAACGGCTGTCGCGCCGCTATGGCGGTAAACAATTCAATGTGATCGGAATCTCAACCGACGATGATGCCGCCGCGGCGGCTGCATTCATCATGCAGGCGCAAATCACTTTTGATAACTACCTCGACAACAAGCTAACCATGGAAAATATGCTGGGCGCCAGCTCGATACCTTTAACCGTATTGGTGGACGCCCAAGGACGAATCGTGCAGAAACTCCGTGGCTCGCGCGAGTGGGATAGCCGCGAATCGTTGGAACTCATCGGCAAAGCATTGCGCATCAAGCTGTGACGCCTGGAAATCTGCCTCTTCTTCCTTAGATATCTAGGTTAGAAACATAGAGGGCGTTCTTTTCAATAAAGTCACGACGTGGCTCCACCTGATCGCCCATCAGTGTGGTAAAGATCTCGTCGGCGGCAACGGCGTCTTCGATTTTTACTTGCAGCAAGCGGCGCGTTTCGGAATTCATGGTCGTGTCCCATAATTGCTCGGGATTCATTTCACCAAGACCTTTATAACGCTGGATATGTTGACCACGTTTGGCTTCTTCCATCAGCCATTCGAGCGCTTCTTTGAAACTACGCACTGCGCATTTCTGTTCCCCACGCTGGATAAAAGCGTCTTCCGAAAGAAGATCGCGTAACTGGTCACCCAGAGACTTCATCGCGCGATACTCAGGAGAGTCAAAGAAGTCTTTGAGGATGACCCATTGGTTTTGTACGCCATGAGTGGTTGCCGTGATATACGCTGCAATATCACCATCCGGATCATTTTGCAGAACAATTGAATAATTGCGTTCGGGAAAACTAACTTTGAGCTGGGTTTCGAGTTGTTGGTACCAGGCTTCAGCATGCGGTCGATTGCGTAACATCCCTGGATCCATTGGTTGCATGTAAATAATTTTTTCCAGCAAGCTCGCATTATAGCGGCGAGACAGTCGTCGAATCGTGGCCATAACCGCAAGATAATTCGTTGCTAGCGAGTGGAGGGTTGCGCCAGTAATGGGCGGTGCGCTTTCGGTCAAATACAATCCCGAACCCTCAATCGCGCTATTAAGCAGGTATTGATTTAGCTCTGTATCATCCTTGATGTAGCTTTCCTGTTTACCCTTCTTGATTTTATACAAAGGCGGCTGAGCAATATAGACGTGTCCGCGTTCAATCAGCGCTGCCATTTGACGAAAGAAAAAGGTCAGGATCAAAGTGCGGATGTGTGACCCATCGACGTCAGCGTCGGTCATGATAATGATGCGGTGATAACGTAATTTGTCGGGCATAAACTCTTCCCGCCCAATCCCACAACCAAGCGCCGTGATTAAGGTTCCTACCTCGGCTGAAGTCAGCATTTTGTCAAAGCGGGCTTTTTCCACGTTGAGAATCTTACCTTTGAGCGGCAAGATGGCTTGAAAGCGACGATTCCGCCCTTGCTTAGCCGAACCTCCTGCAGAATCTCCTTCCACTATAAAGAGTTCAGATTGGCTGGGATCTTTTTCCTGGCAATCTGCTAATTTTCCTGGCAATCCCGCGATATCCAGAGCACCTTTACGACGCGTCATTTCGCGCGCTTTACGCGCCGCTTCCCGTGCTCGCGCTGCATCGATGACTTTAGCCACGATTGCTTTGGCATCTTGCGGATTTTCAAGTAGGAACTCTTCAAATTTTTCTGCCAGGACCGCTTCAACCACACCTTTGACTTCCGAAGAAACCAACTTGTCTTTAGTCTGCGATGAAAACTTAGGATCATGCACTTTGACTGACAAGACGGCGGTCAACCCTTCACGCGCATCATCGCCCGTTAAGACGATCTTGTCTTTTTTTGCAGAGCCTTCCTGTTCAATGTATTGATTGGTGGTACGTGTTAATGCGCTGCGAAATCCAGCCAGATGGGTCCCACCATCTTTCTGTGGGATGTTATTTGTAAAACAAAAAATATTTTCCTGGTAGGAGTCATTCCATTGCATCGCGATCTCAACAACCACATCATCGCGTTCAGTCATGCAATAAAAAATGTTTGAAGTTAATGGTGTTTTGTTGCGATTTAAATGTTCAACGAAGGCCCGGATTCCACCCCGATATTCAAATTCATCATGCTTATCGGAGCCTTCATCAGACAGAAGAATACGTACCCCCGGATTTAGAAAAGACAATTCGCGCATGCGTTTGGACAAAATATCGTAATGAAATTCGATATTCGTAAAGATTGTGGCGCTGGGTTTGAACCTGATTTCAGTACCGGTCCGGTCTGTGGTTCCGACTTCCCGAAGTGCATATTTTGGTACACCTAAACTGTATTCCTGTTCATAGGCCTTCCCATCCCTAAAGACCCGCAACCGTAATTCCTCTGATAATGCGTTTACTACTGAAACGCCGACACCATGCAATCCACCCGATACTTTATAAGAACGGCTATCGAATTTGCCGCCGGCATGGAGAATGGTCATGATGACTTCTGCGGCCGAGCGTCCTTCCTCTTTGTGAATATCCACAGGAATACCGCGACCATTATCAATAACGGTTACCGATGCATCAGTATGAATAATTACATTAATTTCGCTGCAGTACCCACCGAGAGCCTCATCAATTGAGTTATCTAAAACTTCAAAGACCATATGATGTAAGCCGGTGCCATCATCAGTATCTCCGATATACATGCCTGGACGTTTGCGTACGGCATCCAGCCCCTTTAACACAGTAATATGGGATGAATCGTAGGTATCTTCTTGCGCCATGAAGTGGCTCCCGGGAGTGTGTGAGGGTGCGATATTAATTGTTCCACGTGGAACAATGCGTGATGAGTGGGCCTGAGAGGGCCTCTATAATCGCATAGGCATAATGACGTGCCGACAGTCTTTGGTATCACGCGGTTGAATCAAGCAGCTGCTATTACCATCAGTAAATAGCAGTTCAATTTCATTAGATGAAATAGCTGCTAAGGCATCAATAATGTACGTTACATTAAATCCGATCTCGAGATCATCCCCGTTGTAATCCACACTAATATGTTCTTCTGCTTCTTCTAATTCAGGATTACTCGTACTTGCAATTAAACCGTTAGAACTAACTTTCAAACGAACCCCACGGTATTTTTCATTCGAGAGAATAGAGGCGCGATGCAAGGCATCTTTCAGGATTGATCTTTCTGCAACAACCTTTTTCGTCGTATTTTGTGGAATAACCCGATCATAATCAGGAAATTTCCCATCCACTAATTTCGTCGTATATACAATCCCACTAAATTCAGCGCGCATATGATTCTCGCTTATGGTGAGAATCACTTCGCCATCACTGTCAGGAAGCAGGCGTTGCAATTCCAGTACGCCTTTACGCGGGATAATGGCTTGAACCAAACTGCTTACAGTGGATTTTATTACACCGTCGCAGACCGAAAGACGGTGTCCATCCGTCGCCACAGCGCGCAATCTATTACTATCAATCTCAAATAAAACACCGTTCAAATAGTAACGAACGTCCTGTTGTGCCATCGCAAAATAAGTTTTATCTATGATTTTTTTTAGAACCGATCCCATCACGCTGATTGAACTATTTTCATTCAATTTTTGAATCCTGGGAAAATCGTCAACTGGTAACGTGGATAGGCTAAACCGGCTTTTGCCAGCTTTAAGTTGCACTTTGCCGTTATTTTCAGAAATATCGAGAGTTGTTCCTTCCGGCAAGGCACGGCAAATATCCATAAGTTTTCGGGCCGCGACCGTGACTTCACCATCTTCCGCATTAATCAAAGCTGTCTCTGTCAATAACTCAACCTCTAAATCAGTTGTTATCAGCCTTAAAGTATTGTTACTGACGGACATAAAAACATTCGACAAGATGGGTAGTGTCTGTCGGCGCTCTACCACACCGCTAACCACTTGAAGCGGTTTAAGTAATGTTTCTCTTGTAAGAGTTAATTTCATATATGTATTACCTTGTTACTATATATGTTGCTAATAACTAGATTCATTTAAATTTATTTCTTTTAACTTCAAAATGTTAGCTCAATTTTACTGCATCTAATATGCTTTGTTCACCGCGCCTATTACCTGTGGATAAGCTGTGACACGATTCTCATCAATTCAGTTACTCACAACTTATCCACATCTAATCCCTAAGTTGTAAGCGTGCGTAATAAATTGGAAAAATCTTCACTAACTTTAGCATCACTTCGTTTTAACTCGACCACTTTGCGGCATGCGTGCAGTACTGTTGTATGGTCACGCCCGCCAAAGGCATCACCAATTTCAGGCAGACTATGATTGGTCAGCTCTTTAGCTAAAGCCATTGCGACTTGTCGCGGACGGGCAATCGAACGGCTGCGTTTCTTGGATAGCAAATCAGCGACCCGAATTTTGAAATACTCACCGACTGTTTTTTGAATATTTTCGATAGTGACGAGTTTTTCCTGGAGTGCGAGTAAGTCTTTCAATGACTCTTTCGCAAAGTCCAAGGTAATTTCCCGATTGGTGAATTTGGCGTTCGCAACCACACGCCGCAAAGCGCCTTCAAGTTCACGAATATTGGATCGGATACGTTTTGCAACAAAAAAGGCGACTTCTTGTGGAAGCTCAGTACCAAGTTGGGTGGCTTTGCGCATTAAAATCGCAACTCGAGTTTCAAGCTCCGGCGGTTCAATGGCAACTGTCAGCCCCCAGCCAAAACGCGATTTAAGACGCTCCTCCAATCCGGAAACTTCTTTTGGATACCGATCACTGGTTAACACCACCTGATGTTGTCCTTCCAGTAGTGCATTAAACGTATGGAAGAATTCTTCTTGTGAGCGTTCTTTTCCGGCAAAAAATTGGATGTCGTCAATGAGCAAAGCATTTACCGAGCGGTAATAACGTTTGAAATCACTGATTGCGTTATGCTGTAACGCCTTGACCATATCTTGAACGAATCGCTCTGAATGCAGGTAGACCACACGCGCTTCCGGGTTGCGCGCAATAATCAGGTTACCAATCGCATGCATCAAATGGGTCTTACCCAAGCCCACGCCACCATAGATAAATAATGGGTTATAAGCCCCGCCTGGATTTTCGGCAACCTGTATCGATGCCGCGCGCGCAAGCTGGTTTGACTTACCTTCAACAAAGGTGTCAAAACTAAAATCTTTATTAAGGTTGCTATTAACAGCGGCAGTGTCTTTGTCGCGCACGCGTCGTAATGAGGGTTTTGATTTTAAGTCGCCACCTTTATTTGTCTCCAGAGTAAGTTGCTTACTCCCAACCTGCACGCGAATCTGAAGTTTCAAACCATCCTCTATTGAATTTGCAATTTGCTCGATGCGGCCAAGCAATTGCTCATTAATCCATTCACTGACGAATTTGTTCGGAGCAAGCAAAGTAATGATGGAATCATTTTCCACCGCATGCAGAGGACGTATCCAAGTGTTGAACTGCTGAGCTGGCAATTCTTCTTCTAACCGGCGCACACATTTTTGCCAAAGTGAACCGCGCACAAGCAGTAACCTCAGTAAATGGAATAGGTAAAGCGTGGGAGATCACGGAGTCTATACTGTTAATTTTAACTTATCCACACCCTGCAAACGACAGTTAGGCGCTGATGTTTTATTGACATCGGACCCGTGCGTACGGTACTGTGCGCCCCTCTTAAAATACGACATTAGACTAATTAGGTTTCACCGGATTCTTCGCCAGGTAACGCCATGAAAAGAACGTATCAGCCCAGTCAGATCAAACGCAAACGCACTCACGGATTTCGGGCGCGTATGAGTACTAAAAGTGGTCGGAAGGTTATCAACGCACGCCGTGCGAAAGGCCGCCATCGCGTCAGCGTATGACTTGCTGGGATGAATGAGCGACGCTAAACCGAATATCTTCACCCCGGATTTCAAGGCACAGGCCTTGCCTGTTACCAGGAAACGGTTTCTTTCGCACTGGCGCCTGACATCGCCTAAAACCTATCAGCATGTGTTTTGCGCTGCGTGCGGAAAGGCAAGCACCGGCGGACTTACGGTTTTAGCAGCCGCTAACGGGTTGAATTATGCCAGGCTGGGTTTGGCGATTGCGAAGAAGAAACTGTCCGCGGCACCTGCGCGAAACCGGCTCAAACGCATAATACGTGAATCATTTCGCTTCCATCACGAACTACTCGCAGGCTTGGACATTGTTGTACTTAACACGGCGGGTGCGGGTACGAAAACCAACGCTGAATTATTTACCGCCTTGCTTGCCCATTGGGATGCAGTAGCCAAACAATGCAAAACGTCCTTGTCTTGACATTACGTGTATACCGTTACGCCATCAGCCCGCTGCTTGGGCACCATTGCCGCTTCTACCCGAGTTGTTCCGAGTACGCACAACAATGTATTCATGTGCATGGCTCAGTGCGCGGGAGCTGGCTCGCATTGAAGCGATTGTCACGTTGCCACCCTTGGCACCCGGGTGGTTTTGATCCTGCCCCAGAAAAAATTCAACACATATAAATTTATGGACAACCAGCGGCTTTTTCTTTTTGTTGCGCTCTCTCTTGTGCTGATGTTTTTATGGCAGGCGTGGGAGGGCAATAAAGTCAAAGAACGCTCCACCGCCCCCGCCCCCGCATCAGTAAGCAGTCCTTCCGCACCTTTAAACAGTGCTCCCTCTGCGGCGAATATAGCCCCCAGCGCCGCACCTGCCGTCGGCGCAAGTCAGCCAATTTCCGTACCCGCCGCCACATTAAAGTCGGCGCAGCGCATTCGCATTGCCAGCGATCTGTTTAGCGGCGAGATTGATACCGCAGGCGGGGATTTGAGGCGCCTTGACTTGATTAAATATCCGGTCGCAACCGATAAACCCCGCGAACCGTTCCAGTTGTTTAACGATACCCTGCCCAATTTGTTTATTGCACAAACCGGCGTGGTCGGCAGCAACAGTCCGGCGCCGGATTCCGATGCGCTATTCGCAGCGGAAAAATCCGAATATCAACTTGCCGATGGCGCCGATGCCATGGATGCGCGATTGAGCTGGGCGCACGCCGACGGTATTGCAGTAGTCAAGACCTATACCTTTCATCGCAATAGTTATCTCATCGATGTGAAAGTCGAATTGACCAACAATTCCGGCAAGGAATGGAAGGGCCGTGTATATCGGCAGTTGCAGCGCACCAAGGTCGGTGAAGTTGGTCAGTCCAGTTTCGTCAACACCTACATGGGGGGTGTCGTTTCCTCGGAACGCAACAAGTACGAGAAAATAAAATTCGAGACGATGGGTGAATGGAAGCCGCAAGAAAGCTTTTACAAGGGCGGCTGGGCAGCCATGCTGCAGCATTATTTTTTCAGCGCCTGGATACCCCCGCAAGAACAGGCCAATCATTTTTACACGAATGTTCTGGATCAAACACGCTACATCGTCGGGATGATGACCGAAGAGCTGACCATCCCCACAGGCGGCGGCACCGCGCAGACCGCGCGCTTGTATGCCGGCCCCAAGGATCAACACCATTTAAAGGATGTGGCACCCAATCTCGAGCTGGTGGTTGACTATGGTGTGTTGACCATCATCGCCCAGCCGCTGTTCTGGTTGCTGGATTTCTTTTACCGCATGCTGGGCAACTGGGGTTGGGCGATCGTCTGCCTGACGATTGTAATCAAACTTATTTTTTACAAACTTTCGCAGACCAGCTACCGCTCCATGGCGCATATGCGCCGTGTGCAACCTAAAATGCAGGCTTTACGTGAACGTTATGTCGACGACCGCCAGCGTATGAGTCAGGCGCTGATGGATTTGTACAAAAAAGAGAAAATTAATCCATTGGGGGGTTGTTTGCCGATGGTGGTGCAGATCCCGGTATTCATTGCGTTGTACTGGGTGTTGCTGGAAAGCGTCGAGCTGCGTCAGGCCGACTTCATTTTCTGGATTCACGATCTGGCAAGCAAGGACCCCTACTACGTGTTGCCGGTGCTGATGGGTGCGTCGATGTATATCCAGCAAAAACTCAACCCGCCCGTTCCCGACCCGATTCAACAGAAAGTGATGATGGCATTGCCCTTCGTATTTTTATTTTTCTTTGCTTTTTTCCCGGCCGGATTGGTTTTGTACTGGGTGGTCAACAATGTGTTATCCATTGCCCAACAATGGTATATCACCCGCGGCATTGAACGCGCTGCGTCGGCCTGATTTATCGGCAGCGCGCGTCGCCCCCGCGTTGTGATTGATACCGACACCATCGCCGCTGTTGCTACTCCGCCCGGACGTGGAGGCATCGGCATTGTGCGCATCTCGGGTTCCAGCGTAGTTGATATCGCACACAGCATCGTTGGCATTGTTCCACCCGCCCGTATCGCCCACTTCGCCACCTTTTGCGATGCCCACGCCGGCGTGATCGATGCCGGATTGGCGCTTTACTTTCCGGCTCCCCACTCCTTCACGGGCGAAGACGTGCTCGAATTGCAGGGTCATGGCGGCCCCGTCGTGATGGATCAATTGCTCAAACGCGCCGTCGAATTGGGCGCGCGTCTGGCGCGGCCCGGTGAATTTTCGCAACGCGCGTTTCTCAATGGCAAGATCGATCTGGCCGAAGCCGAAGCCATTGCCGATCTCATCGACAGCAGTTCGGAGCACGCCGCGCGTCTCGCGGTGCGTTCATTGCAAGGTGAATTTTCACAACGCGTGCAGGCGCTATCGCAACAACTCGTGCAGTTACGCGCTTATGTCGAAAGCGCCATCGATTTTCCCGACGAAGAAATCGATTTTTTATCCACAGGACAAACCGGGGCACAGTTACAAGCCGTCATCGCACAACTGCAAACCACACTCGACAGCGCACGCCAGGGCCGCCTGGTCCGCGAAGGTATGACGGTTGTGATCGCGGGACAACCCAATGCCGGAAAGTCCACGCTATTGAATGTGCTTGCCGGTCACGAGCTTGCCATTGTGACGGAAATACCTGGCACCACTCGCGATGTGTTACACACGGAAATCGATCTGGATGGTCTGCCCTTGCATATCATCGACACCGCCGGGTTACGTGCCAGCAACGATCCGGTGGAGCTCGAGGGCATGCGCCGTGCGTGGCAGCAGATCGAGCAGGCTGATCGTATTTTATTGTTGATCGACGATCGCATCGGCTATACCGGGCAAGACCGTAGCCTGCTGGAGCGTATGCCCGCAGCCACTCAGCTCACTTTGGTGTTTAATAAGATCGATCTTACCGGCCGGGCGGCGGGGTTGAGCATTGGACCCGCCGGTCGGCCACAGCTCGCCTTGAGCGCAAAAACGAACCACGGCATGGACGCACTGCGACAGCATCTCAAAGAATCCGCTGGATATAGCGGCAGCAGCGACGGGGCATTTATGGCGCGTCGCCGTCACGTCGATGCATTGCAGCGGGCCATGGAAGCTTTATTAAATGGCGCCTCGCAGTTGCAACAGCGTAACGCCGCTGAGTTATTGGCGGAGGACTTGCGTGTGGCACAGCAACATCTAGGCAGTATCACGGGTGAATACAGTTCCGACGATTTATTGGGCGAAATATTCGCCTCCTTCTGCATCGGCAAATAAACCATGCAATTGCGCTATGGCCCTCTATTTTCATTCGCACTGCTGTGTGCGGCGGTCCAGGCGCCGCATGCGGAAATTTTACCGGCCGATGTTCCCTTCAGCCAATGCGCAGCGGAATTCGTCGTCATGCCGCGCTTACCATTCGTGATTCCCGACGGCGACGATGGTCAAACCACGCGCATCGCCGCCGACGCTGCCCGCAGCGAAGGCGAAACCGACAAGACCTACACCTTTAGCGGTGGCGTGACGTTGCAACGCGGTTCGCAGTGGATGCAAGGCGATCGCGTAACCTATCGTTCCGTGCACTCCGATGCGGAGGCCGACGGAAATGTCAATATCTGGCAAAACGATCTGCTGTTATCCGGCGAGCGGGCGAATTTTTCCTTCGAAAAAGAATCCGGCAGGATTGAAAATGCGCGCTTTTTTCTTAAACAGCGGCATGCGCGCGGCGCTGCGCGGCAAATCGATCTGGCCGGTAAAACGCAGACCACCTTGCATCAAACCACCTATACCACCTGCGATCAGAATGACGAATCCTGGCACCTGCATGCCCGTAGCTTGACGCTAAACAGCGCGGATAATGTCGGTACCGCCACCCATGTGTGGATCGATTTCATGCATGTGCCATTTTTTTATTTCCCCTATCTGGATTTTCCGCTGGCAGGCCGTAAGTCGGGATTGTTGTTTCCGACGTTTGGGCGTTCCGGACGTTCCGGTACGCGCATAGCACAACCGTTTTACTGGAACATCGCGCCCAATTACGACGCAACCTTGACCGCGCAAAATTTTTCCGCGCGCGGACAGCAACTGCTGGGCGAATTCCGCTACCTCAATCCGAAATCCAGCGGCCAGTTCAACTTCGAATATTTGCCGCAAGATAAAATTGCCAGCGAGGATCGCAGCTATGTCGCCTACACGCATCACTGGTCACCTGCACCGGCATGGCTGGGCGACCTGAATTACCGTTACGCCTCCGACCAAAATTACTTTGTCGATTTCGGCGATCGTCTCAGCACGGCGGCGACTGTGAATCTGCAGCGTGACGCGCGCCTAAGCTATCGCGGCGAGCAACTCGCCGCACAGGCGGCCGTGATTGATTATCAAACCCTGGATGAATCGATTCCCGAGAGTAACCGTCCTTACAAAATCGTTCCCCAGCTGGCAGTGCAAGTCCAGCCGCAACACGATTACCTCGGACTGCATCCGCAACTCAATGCGGAGGCGGTGCGTTTTGATCGCCAGACCAAAGTTTCCGGCACCCGCGTGATGATGTATCCCAGTGTGAGTTATCCATTGGACGGTGTTGCCGGATACATCCGGCCCAAGCTGGGTGTGCACTACACTCAGTACGCACTCACCCGGCAAGCAGACGATACGCCCAACGATCCGACCCGCACGCTGCCGGTCTTCAGCACCGATATGGGTTTGATCTTCGAGCGCGATCTGAATTTTAGCGAACGCGGTTTCGTACAAACGCTGGAGCCGCGCCTGTTTTATTTATACGTGCCATATCGTGACCAAAAGGGTTTGATTGTGGACGGCGCGGCGCATAATGAACTGTGTTTCGATTGCGGTATTACCACCCTGAATTATGCCCAATTGTTTGCCGAAAATCGTTTTTCAGGCGGCGACCGCTTCGGCGATGCCAATCAGTTCAGTCTTGCATTGACCACACGGGTGCTGGATTCTGGCGGGGCCGAACGGCTGAGTGCCAGCCTCGGTCAGATTCACTACTTGCGCGACCGCGAGGTTACTCTTCCGCCGCTGCCGGGGGTTACGCTGGGCGGTAGCGTCGAAACCGCACGGCGTTCCGACATTGTCGGCGAGCTGCGCGCGCACCCGTTGCCTTTTATGGACGTGAGCTCAACCGTGCAATGGAACAGTGCACAGGATGTCTATACTCAGGCGATGGTGCAGGTACGCTACCAGCCGCATAAACGTAAAATCATGAATTTCGGCGTACGCCTGACGCGTGACCCGCTGACCGGAACACTGACGCAACAGGAAATCGACGCCTCGGTATTCTGGCCGCTGCTGCCGAATTGGAACCTGATCGCGCGTCGCAATTACTCACTGCTCGACTCGCGCGACAAGGAGTGGATCGCCGGCCTGGAGTATGATGGCTGCTGCTGGGCGCTGCGTGCGGTTTCACACGGCTACGTGGTCAATCCCGTGTCCGGCGGCACGCAACATTCTGCACTGCAAAATTCATTCATGCTGCAACTGGAATTGAAAGGGCTGGCCAGTGTGGGTCAAGACATTACCAATTTACTGGAGACACCGGAACATGGAATCGCAGGTTATTAATATCCGCTTCAGGCTGATTGCGGCGTGGTGCGTGTTAAGCATGGCGAATGCCGCCGGATATGCCGACACCGGCAAAGCGGAGATACCGCTCGATCGTATCATCGCGGTCGTGAATGACGATGTCATTACAGCGTCGGAGCTTGACAAGGAGCTGAGTGCGATCAAACAACAACTGCGCGCGCAGAACACCACGTTGCCCGCCGCCGAGACCCTGCGTGCGCAAGTGCTGGACCGCGTGGTGCTCAAACGCCTGCAATTGCAACTGGCCGGCGTCAATCATGTCAAGATCGACGACGAAGCGTTGAACCGCACGATTTTAAATATTGCCACGCAAAACAAATTATCGCTCAGCGAGTTTCGCAACGTGCTGGACAGCGACGGCGTCAACTTTGAAGACTATCGCGAAAATATCCGCACCGAACTCACGCTCGCGCAATTGCGCCAGCGGCAGGTGACCAATCGCATCGTCGTTACCGATCAGGAAGTCGACGAGTTTCTTGAAACCCAGGCGGTGCAGGGTACGGTGACGGATGAATTCCGGTTGGGCCATATTTTGATTGTGGTACCCGACGCCGCGACCGTAGAGCAAGTCGATACGGCGCAAAAGAAAGCCAACGGCGTGCTCGCCGAATTGCGCGGCGGTGCTGACTTTGCGCAAACCGCCTTGAGCGTATCCGCGGGTGCCCAGGCTTTACAAGGTGGCGATTTGGGTTGGCGCAAACTCGGACAAATGCCCACCTTGTTCAGCAATATTGTCACGACCATGAAGGTCGGAGATCTGAGCGCGCCGATCCGCAGTCCGAGCGGTTTTCATATCATCAAGCTGGCCGACAAGCGTAAAAGCGACGAACATCACGTGGTTTCCCAAACCCGGGCGCGTCACATTCTCATTCGCACCAGTGAATTAGTGTCCAGCGATGATGCGCGGCGCAAACTGGAGCAGCTTAAACAGCGTATCAATGCCGGCGATGATTTCGCCGAAATGGCTCGTTCCCATTCTGAAGACAGCGCAACGGCGGTCAACGGCGGCAGTGTCGGCTGGGTCAGTCCCGGCGATCTGGTGCCTGCATTCGAAGAAGTCATGAACCAATTGAAGATCGATCAAGTCAGCGCGCCTTTCCACACGCAATTTGGCTGGCACATTGTGCAGGTATTGGAACGGCGTGATTACGACAATACCGCCGAACTGAAAAAAACCCGTGCCCGCGATGAAATCCGGCAACGCAAAATCGAAGAAGAAACCCAAACCTGGCTGCGCCAGATGCGCGATGAAGCGTTCGTCGAATTACGGCCGTAGCTGGCTCGAGTCATGACACCCGCTTCACATCCTGTTTTGCGTATTTGCGTTACACCCGGCGAACCGGCCGGGATCGGTCCGGATTTATGCGTACAACTAGCGCAACGCACGCTGCCCTGTGAGCTGGTGGTGGTAGCGGATCGTGACATGCTGGAAGCGCGCGCTCAGGCGCTTGGGCTGCCATTGCAGACATTTCTGTTCGATCCATACGCGCCGCCCGAGGCGCACTACCCCGGCGTGTTGAACGTGATTTCCATTCCGCTCGCCGCGCCGTGCGAACCGGGCCAGTTGAATACCGTCAATGCGCGCTATGTGCTCGACACGCTGCGCCGTGCCGTCAGCGGTTGCAGCAACGGCGAATTTGCCGCGCTCGTCACCGGTCCAGTGCATAAAGGGGTGATCAACGACGCGGGCATCGCATTCACGGGTCATACGGAATTTCTGGCCGAGCTCACGCAGGCGCCGCAGGTGGTGATGATGCTGACGGCGCCGGGCCTGCGCGTGGCGTTGGCAACCACGCATTTGCCGCTGCGCGGCGTCAGTGAAGCGCTCAACGCACCCTTGCTCGAACAGGTGCTGCGCGTATTGCACACCGATCTGGTGCAAAAATTTCAGATCAAGCAGCCGCGCATTTTGGTGTGTGGTTTGAATCCGCATGCCGGTGAAGGCGGGCATCTGGGCCGCGAAGAGATCGATATCATCGTGCCGGTGCTTGATAAATTTCGCCATGAAGGCCTGGATTTGAGCGGACCATTCGCCGCGGATACCTTGTTCACGCCCAAGAATCTGGCCATGGCCGACGCGGTGCTGGCGATGTATCACGATCAAGGGTTGCCGGTGTTGAAATATATCGGCTTTGGCCGCGCGGTGAACATCACGCTGGGGTTGCCCATCATCCGTACCTCGGTGGATCACGGCACCGCGTTGGAGCTGGCCGGCCGCGGCGGCGCGGATGCGGGAAGTCTGGAAGCGGCATTGCAACTGGCCATTGAACTTGCCGGCGCTGGATATGCAAACGCATGATGCATCGCGCCCGTAAACGCTTCGGACAGAATTTTCTGCACGACAGTGCGGTGATTGCACGCATTATTGCGGCGATTCACCCGCAGCGCGGCGAAACGCTGGTGGAAATCGGTCCCGGTTTGGGCGCACTCACGCGCGAACTTCTGCCGTGTGTGGATGCGCTGGATGTGGTGGAACTGGATCGCGATGTGATCCCGTTGCTTAAACAGGCGTGCCGTGGCCTGGGTGTGTTGCAGGTGCATCAAGCCGATGCTTTACATTTTGATTTTTCCGCGCTGCGGCGCGCTGATGCAAAACTGCGTGTGGTGGGTAACCTTCCATACAACATCGCCACACCGTTGCTGTTTCACCTGTTCACGCAAACACAGGCGATCCGGGACATGCACTTCATGCTGCAAAAAGAAGTGGTCGAGCGCATGGTCGCGGCACCCGATACCGAACATTACGGCCGCCTCAGCTTGATGGTGCAATTCCACTGCGCCGCGCATCAATTGTTTACCGTGGGGCCTGGTGCATTCAAGCCGGCGCCCAAAGTGGACTCGGCCATCGTACGCCTGATTCCCCACCCGGCTCCGCCCGTGGTGGTGCCGGATACCGCGCGGTTCTCGGCCTTGGTCGCAAAAGCGTTTTCGCAGCGCCGCAAAACCATCCGCAATGCGCTCAAGGGCATCGTGACCGATGCGCAATTCACAGCGTGCGGCATCGAGCCCGGCGCGCGCGCCGAACAACTTTCGCTGGCAGATTTCGCGGGTTTGAGTCGAACCTTGTAGCGATGTGTTATTGATCCAGCGGAATTTGCCACCATTGCAGATGCTGGCGTGGAAATCGCCATACCAAGGCTATGCCCGCGGTACCGCTGCGCACCGCATGATAGTGCTCGCTCTCGACATAATGCAGTTTGTAATAAGCTTTCATTTGCAGATTGTGCGTCAAGGTCATGCGCAGGCCAGTGCCGATGAAGGCATCGGGATCGATCCAGTTACGCCCCTTGGAATTTTTGACGGCACGCTCGATGATGATCTCGCCCAGCACTTCGCCCGCGTCGAAACCTAATTCGGCGTAAGGCGCCACCGGCCACGGCGCGGTAATCGCCATGGCCGCGGTCCAGCCGCCCGATACCCATCCATCCAAATCGCGCTTCGTCATGCGTAAACCCGTGCTCAGGTCGAGTTCGAAACCGCGCCGGTTGACGGCCGCCCAGCCCAATTCGATGCCTTTGCTGGTCAGCTCGGCGCCATCCTCGAAATAAACCTGGGTAAAGCGATAGCCCGGTGTAAAGTCCGCCGCTTGTGAATCGATCTGCGTGGGTTCACTGGCGGCGCTCACTACGGTACGCATCAGCATGAGGCCCGCACAGATGGCGGTTCGAGATCGTCGCAATGGATGGAGAGCGGCAGGTTTCACGCTGCCATTATGCCGGGTTAAGCTTCGCTTCGGCTTAGCGCGGTTACGAGAAGGTAATAAACATCGCGGACGTCCACACCTTGGCGTCGTTGGTTTGACGCGCCAGCAGATACACCGGACGAAAACCATGCGGACCGTTGCCGGGAGCAAGCTCGAGGGTTCCGGAAACATCACGCGGCGCGGGCTGCGCGCTGAGACGCTCAAAAGCGAGGAACATTTCCACGCCGGGTAATTCTTTTTTAAGACGCGCGGCGGCCAGCAATTCCTTGCCGGTGATTTCCCATGCAAATACCGGGCACTGCACGAAGGGATTTCCCTTGAGCGGATCGCCGACTTTTACATAGCCGTCAATACTGCCCTCAACCCGTAACGTGGCATTGGCAAGATCGGACACTTCGATCTCGATGGCGTCGACGTCGCCGTAGGTATCGCTGCTAAATCCGATCTGTGTGGCGCTCTGGCGCCAGCAGGTTTCTTCGATGTGTTCGAAGCCCAAGCCGTCGAAGCGATTGATCAGTCCGCCGGTGATGGTGATGGTGCCTTTCCATGCGGCCCAGCGATAACGGTCCTTGACGCGCGCCCCGCCCCAGCGCAGACGGATCTTATTTTCCGCATACCCCAGTTCCTGCTGCAGATCGCGCCGCCAGAACGGTCCACTGTGATCGTAAGCCACAATTTCGTCCCAGCCGGCGTCGCCCAAAAAGCGGTAATCTAAAAGTGCCCTACCTTGATGTTTGAATTCGTCGCCCATGAGGTATGAACCGCAGCGTGTCAAGCCGAAGGTGCGTTCGCCGGTACAGGCAAACGTATGGCGCGCGCGCAGCGCCTTGGCGATGCCGGCGCGGGTAAGCTCCGGTGCAATCACGCCGCACAGTCCGCCTTTGGTGCCGAAGACCGCCGTGCCCGGCACGCCGCCACCGCAGCGGCCGCGATGTTCATCCCCCGCCATGCTGGCGCCCAGTTTGTAGCCGCGTTCGATGGCTTCTTGATACAGCCAGCCGAAGTGGCCCCACGACGAGCCGATTTCAATCAGGCGTTCCAGTTGCGGATGATGCCAGTCCAGAATGCAGCGCCGTCCGCCGACGTGCGGAATCAACAAATGGCCTTCGGGATCGTTCGCATAAGCTGCCCACAACTCTTCCAGCGGCCAGGCGCCGGGTTCGACGCCGCCGCCTTTCATGTCTTCGTTCCATTCCACCGAACGCACATGCTCGCCGCTTTTCAAAAAAGGAAATTCGGGCACACCGTCGTGCAGAAAGACCACGTTATGATCGCCGCCCGCACACGAAGAGCCGCACCATTCGGTGCCGGGAAACGCGACAAAACTGCCTTCCTGATGAATGGCGCGCATCAGGGTGACGGTTTCATCCCATTTATTTTTGGTGATGTTGAAGTCGTTGTGCGCAAACGCCAAAATATCGAGACCGGACACGTCGCGGCCATAGGTGAGGTTATAGGTGGTGCTGTTGGTGCCGATGGTGTCTTCGGAATGCACGTGCAAATCCGCATAGTAAACACGCGGCACCGGTAAATCCTTTTCGACCGTGACGTAAAAAGTTTGCGGCTTGACCGATGGATGTCCGATGAGTTGCGCGGTGATGATCAGCTCGCCGCCCATGCCGGTTGGAAGCGAGTCAAGCAATGCCACCGCCCAGCCCTGCGCGGCCAATGTGAACTGCTTTTCGTACACCGGCTTGTTATCGAGCGTGGCTGTCAGCGCGATTTTTTCCGCGCGATTCCAGCAGGTGTTGCCCCATTGATCTTCGGCGCGCACGCGCAGTGCAATGGGCTCGCCGGTGCGCACCACGCGCGGCGCGGTCATCACCAGTTGCGCCGGAACGCCGGGGACCACTTGAATGACGCTGTCGCCCGGCACCGCGGCGAAGCGCGATGTGCCCAGCGGATCGATGTAACAGCGAATCCGGAAATTTTCTTCAACGAAGGTTTGCACGCGCGTCCCGGCGCCGCCGAAACGGCGGTCGCCCAGGCGGATGATGATGTGGTCGCCTGCTTTCAGATAACCATCGACGCTATCGACAATCACGGCTTTTTGAAACGGCCGCTCATGGCCTTTTTGGTCGAAGCGCACTTTAAGCGACTGCACCGTGGCCGGGCTCTGGCCGGGCAGGCACGGGCCGGCCTGATATTCAGCGGAAATATAATTCGCGCCGTGCGGATCGGAAGTTTGAAACAGCGCCCAGTCGGAATAGAAGCGGAAAGTGGCTTTGAACCACGCGCCGTCGGCCATGCCGGAGGCACCCAATTCGTAATCGAGCACAATCTCCTGCCACGAGCCTGCCACCAGCGTGTCCACATTGCAGGTGACGCGTCCGAGGAAGGGCATGTCCTTGGTTTTTGCGTACAGTCCCGGGGGAGCGAAATAGTCGCCGAGTTTGTGTTTAAGTTCCGCGTCGGACAATTTTTTCATGCGTGTGCCTGCTCCATTAAACCACCGCCCCCCATCCTTACCGTATTAATGATGACTCCACACCTCGTATTTCTTTTCCAGTTGCCGAAAGCCGAAACGTTCAAACATCCACGAAAACAGGCCAATCAGCACGATACCCATCATGACTTGCGCGGTATTGCCGACCTCGCCGCCCATCGACACCATCCAGCCGATGCCGGACGAGGCGCCGATCATTTCAGCCGCCACCAGCGCCCGCCACGCTTGCGAGAAACCGATGCGCAAACCGGCGGTCAGGTACGGCAGGCTCGCCGGTAAATACACATGCATGAATAATTGCCATGGTCTGGCACCTAAAATGCGCGCCGCGCGCACTTCATTGCCCTGGATTTGCAACACACCTTCCATGATCGTGACGATCATCGGATTGACCGCGGAAATAAAAATCACCACCACAATGGACTGCCAGCCGATGCCGAACATGATGAGCATCAATGGAGCCCATGCGACCGGCGGAATCGACATGAACAGCATGTTGAGCGGGGTGAGGTATTCGCGGAACGGCCGGAAGAAACCGCCGAGGAAGCCCAGCGTCAACGCCACAATCACGGCTCCGCCAAAGCCGATGATCTCACGCACAAAGCTGTCGATCAGATGCGGATGCAACTGGCCTTTGATGGCCCATTCGTAGCCTTCCTGCACGACTTGCCAGGGTTGCGGCAGAATGTACGACGGCAGGTTCCAGGCCAGCACCACCCACACCACAAATAACGACGGCAGCGAGAACCAGCCGTAAGAAAACGGCGCCTTCTTTTTGTTTGGCGCTGCCGCCGCTGCTACGGCAACCGCGGTTGGAATTTCGCTGTCCACGGCGTTCATGACATCCTCGTGATTATTTCTTTGCCGCCTTCGAGCTGCGTGCCGCGGAGGCTTGCTGCAGCAGCGTGGTGTCCACCATGTCGGACGCCTTGAGTTCGCCTTTCAAAAAGCCCAGCGAGCGTGACCAGTTGATCTGCCGGTCGAAGAAGGCCATGTCCTTGTCGTTGATCGCAAACTCAAAGCCGATGCGTTCGCGGGCCAAGCGCACGACTTCGGTTTCGGCGACATTTTTGCCGGTTTTGTCTTTCAGGTTGCTGAGGTCGATATTTTCCGCTTCGGGGTTATCGCCCTTATCCACCGCTGCGACGCGCGGCTTGAACGTGGCGGCGATCAAGTCATTGCCGGCGGTCGGCGACGAATTCAGAAACTCAACCGCCTCACCATGGGCTTGCAGCAGCTTCACCACCGCGTCGCGATTTTTTTCCAGGAATTCCTTTTTCACCACGATTACATACCACGGATAACCGGGAACTTTATCGGCAACGTTGAACAGGATTTTGGTTTCGCCGTTGAGCAGGAATTGCGTGGTGAAGGGTTCCCACATGAACGCGGCATCCACGACCTTGGTCATCAACGCCGCACCCATGTTGCCCGAGGGCATGGAAATGACATCGACATCTTTGTCCGCTTCCAGTTTCGCTTCTTCTTTCAGCACATAACCGCGCAGCAGCGCATCGGTGCCGCTGCCCTTCTTCACGCTGGCGATTTTCTTGCCTTTCAGGTCGGCCAGCGAGTTGATGCCGGAATCCTTGCGCACCACCATCGCCAGCTGTCCATAATTGACCTTGGCCACGGCCACGGTTTGCATGCCGCGTGTAAACCAGTTGGCCGCCGGAGCGAAGCCCACATAACCCACATCGAGCTGATTGCCCGCCAGCGCCTGGAACAAAATCGGTCCGCTGGTGAACTCGGTCACTTTGGCGTCGATGCCATTCGCCGCGAACATGCCTTTCTTGTCCGCGACAATAACCGGCGCATTCGCCATCGCATACACCCAGCCGATGCGCACTTCCGGTTTGTCCGCGGCAAAAGTTGTAGATGCCGGTAGCATGATCGCAAGCAACAGACTAAAACCGCTGATTAAATATTTCATTTTTGATGCCCTCCTTGAGAGATGGAGCTAATTAACTTCTACGTCGGTTGCCGTGCGCCGCGCCATTGCGACCTGTGTAATATCTTTCATCAACTCTTTTTTATATTCCCAGAACAATTCGTGTGTGCGTGAGACCGGCCCGCTGCGCGGACGCGGCAGCTCATTTTTCAGTTCGCGATAGATACCCTGCGGCGGACGATTCAACACCACGATGCGGTCGGATAAATAGATCGCTTCATCGATGTCGTGGGTAATGAACAGCACGGTTTGCCCCAGCTCCTGCCACAAGCGCAGTAATTCGTCGTTCATGGTTTCGCGCGTGATGGCGTCGAGTGCGCCGAACGGTTCGTCCATCAGCAACAAGCGCGGCTGCAAAACCAAAGTGCGCGCCAGCGACACGCGTTGCTGCATGCCGCCGGACAGGCGGCGTGGCAAATAATCTTCGAAACCGGCGAGTCCAACCAGCGCGAGATATTCGCGCGCGCGTTCACGGCGTTCCGCGGCTGAATGCTCGCCGGACATTTTGAGCCCGAACTCGACATTTTCCACGGCCGTAAGCCACGGAAACAGCGTGGCCTGTTGAAACACGAAACCCAGATGCGGATCTTCGGGATAAATCGGCTGGCCGCGCAACAAAATCTGACCTTGGTCCGGCGTCATGAAGCCCGCCAGCAAATTCAACAAAGTGGTTTTACCGCAACCGGAAGGGCCGATCACGCACACGAATTCACCCGGCTCGATATGCAGGTTCAGGTTTTGATAAATGGGCAAGGCACTGTCGAAGCGGAAATGAACCTGGTCTATGACGAGATTTTCGCCACCGATGTGAGTAATGTGTGGATGCATGGCTCCCCCATTTATTCGAATACTACTGTAGTGAGCGCGTGAATGTAGTGTTGATATAAGATCAAGTCTGTCGGCTGGACGACAATATCGCATGCGGTGGGGGGGTAGCAACGAGTTCGGAATGCTCATCCGAAGTTGGTATTGATGGGAAAAAAGCTCATCCCTGAGCAATACCAGGATTCCTGTGCTCCAGGTTTGCGCCAGTGCCGCGCGGGAGCTGGGTCAAGACATATTCTAATCCGGAATCGATTCCCCTACAGAGCTTGTTCAAGCATAAGAAATAGCCGGTAGCGTTTCTGCCATCCAGGCGACAGAATGTTCTGGCTTTGATATTTATTTTGTAGTGCGGCCGGACGTGGCAACCGGTGCGGTGTTGAGGGGGTAATTGTGGTATCCAGCGTGGTCGTCAATCATCATCGAACACCATCTTTTCTGGCTCATCTGGGCGAAGCCGAGCGCGCGCAGCTACTCAAGGTTGCCTTGCCACATGAATTGCGCCGTAACCAGGTGGTGTTTTGCGCCGGGGATGTGCCTGATTATGTCTACATCGTGCAGAGTGGACGCATACGTATTTATCATCTGAGCAACGCGGGTCGGGTCGTGTCATTGTGGTTTTGCGTTGCAGACGACATTTTCGGTCTCACCGAGCTTTATCATGGCGGCAGCCGGCAGGTATGCGCGCAAGCGTGCGAACGTTCGCGCGTACTGCGCATTGCACGCGCGGATTTCTCGCACTTTCTGGAAGCGAGTCCGGGTGCGGCGCTCGCGGCGCTGGATGTGGTCTCGATGCGCTTGCGCGGTCTTGGGCGCGTTATCGAAGGCTTGGTCGAATGCGATGTGACCGAGCGCTTAACCCAGTTGATTCAGCGTTTGTGTCTGGAGTATGGCCATCCCGACGGCGACGCTATTTGCATCGACCTGCGCCTGACGCATCAGGATTTTGCCGACATGATCGGCGCCACACGTCAGACCGTAACCAGCACCTTGGGTGAATTGCGCCGCCGCGGCGTGTTAACGTTGCATGACCGGCGCTGGTATGTGGCGCAGAAGATGGTGACTGTAAACACCAGCCCCGTGTCTCTCGAGTAACGTCAGCATATCCTTTCAATGAGTCAAAAATTGCATAAGTATCTCAGCCGCCTCTTCAACACCAGAAGCCGCCAGTGGTATGGGGCGCGGTGTCGACATTAATCGGTTCAGTGTGTCCATGAACTCGCCACGTGCAAATTGCTCGGACGTGATGGCGGCGCAGGGTACATGCTGTGACAACCATGCCGTCAAGCCCGCCTGTTCCGGCCAGTCTTCGTAGGTGACGTAAAGCACGGGTACGCCGTTACATGCCGCTTCTGTGAAGCTGCAATAGCCCGGTTTGGTAATGAACGCGTCGGCGCTGCGCAATACGTCGATGAAATTCCAGCCCAATTTGTCCCAAGTGAACGCATCGGGGTGTTGGATATTCCAATCTGACTGAGCCAGCCACCGCAGGCCGTCGGCACGTGGCCAGGTGTCGAGTGTTACCGCAGTTTTAATTCCGCCCAAAGCAATCACAACCAAGCGTGTTGCGGGACTCACACCTAATAACTGGCGCAACTCCGCGCGCCGCTCACGTCCCACGCGCGCCAGTGGCCCGATGTTTTGCGTATTGGTTAAATCAGGCATCGGCAAGCTGGGCTCGGGGCGCAGAAACACTTTTGCTGACGCATGGCCCGAGTGCATGTGCGCAAGAATGCGCTGGGCTTCGGGACGCGATCCGCAGTAGAACTTATAAATTTCTGCCCAGTTTAACGAACACAGCGCAACACTCGGAATGTTGGCCTGCGCCGCTGCCGCCAAGCTCAGGTAGGGCACATCGGCAAACACGACATCCGGTTGTAAGGCACGCAATTGTGAGGTTGCGCGTGCCAGCCGGGCGTCCCAATCGGCGTGAAAATCAGCGTAAAGGCGCGCGGTGTCATCGCGCAGTACGCGCAGCGCGCCCTGATTGACGACGCCTAGGTCCAGGGTTTCTTGCACATGAGTAAACGCGCAGTGGAAATGTCCGCGCAACACCGCAAGCGGTGCGCCGCATTGCAGCGTGACGCGCAAGTTGGGGATGCGGCGCGTCAAAGCATTAATCACCGGCGCGCTTTGCCCGATGTGGCCAAAGCCGTGAAATGAAATCGATGCGAGCAGGTGCGGGGCCATGAGCGACACACTATACTAAGCCGCCTTATGACAACCAAGAACCAAAAATCGACCGCCACTCCTGCCGCGCCGCCGCTGCGCGCGCTCGACACCTTTCAAGACATGATCCTTGCGTTGCAGGAATACTGGGCGCAGCAAGGCTGCGTATTGTTGCAGCCGTTCGACATGGAGGTCGGCGCCGGCACATTCCATCCCGCGACCTTCCTGCGCTCGATCGGCCCCGAGCCGTGGAACGCCGCCTATGTGCAGCCGTCGCGTCGTCCGACCGACGGTCGTTACGGCGAAAATCCCAACCGCTTGCAACATTACTATCAGTTTCAAGTAGTGATGAAGCCGTCGCCGCTCGATATTCAAGAGCTCTATCTGGGCTCGCTCAAAATGCTGGGCTTCGATCCGCTGGTGCACGATATCCGCTTCGTCGAAGACAATTGGGAATCGCCAACACTTGGCGCTTGGGGCTTGGGTTGGGAAGTCTGGTTGAACGGCATGGAAGTGTCGCAGTTCACTTACTTTCAACAAGTGGGCGGTCTTGACTGCAAGCCGGTCACCGGCGAAATCACTTACGGCCTGGAGCGCCTGGCGATGTACATCCAGGGCGTGGCCAGCGTGTTCGATCTCACCTGGGCCAACGGCCAGTTCGGCAAAGTGACTTACGGCGATGTGTTTCACCACAACGAAGTCGAGATGTCGACGTACAACTTCGAGCAGGCCAATGTCGACGCGCTATTCAAGTGGTTCGACACCTGCGAAGCCGAAAGCCAGCGCTTGATCGCCGCCGGTCTGCCGCTGCCCGCCTACGAGATGGTGTTGAAAGCCTCGCACACCTTTAATTTACTGGATGCACGCCGCGCGATTTCAGTCACGGAACGCGCGCGCTTCATCGGCCGCGTGCGTGGCCTGGCCAAGGCGGTGGCCGAAGCCTATTACGCGCGCCGCGAAGCGCTGGGATTTCCGATGTTAGGAGCCAAGTCATGACCACGCGCGACTTGCTGGTGGAAATCGGTACCGAAGAACTGCCGCCCAAAGCATTGAAAAAACTTTCCGCCGCGTTCACCCAAGGTGTGGTCGACGGCTTAAGTAAAGCCGGTTTGCAGCATGCTGCGGTGCAAGGCTATGCCAGCCCGCGCCGCTTGGCGGTGCTGGTGTCGAGTTTAATCGTTGCACAAGCCGACAAAGAAGTCGTACGGCGCGGTCCCGCGCTTGCCGCCGCATTCAAGGAAGACGGCTGTGCGGCCCCGGCGGCCATGGGCTTTGCCAAATCCAACGGCGTAAAAGTCGAGGATCTCGAAAAGCTCGAAACTTCAGAAGGCGCCTGGCTGGTATTCCGTAAATTGGAAAAAGGTCAAGCTACGGCAACTTTGATTCCCGGCATCGTGCAAGCCGCGCTCGATGCGTTGCCGATCCCCAAGCGCATGCGTTGGGGCAATTTGTCCGCGCAGTTCGTGCGCCCGGTGCATTGGGTGGTGTTGCTGTTCGGTGATGCGGTGATCGATGCCGAAATTCTCGGCGTGCGCGCCGGGCGCGAAACGCGCGGCCATCGATTTCTGCATCCTGCCAAGTTGTATCTCGGCGAACCCGCCGCCTATGCGCCGCTGCTCGAAACCGAAGGCCACGTGGTTGCCGATTTCGCCAAACGCCGCGAAGCCGTGCGCGGCCAAGTGTTGGAAGCCGCCGCGCAACTCAAAGGCACGGCAGTGATCGACGACGCATTGCTCGACGAAGTCACCGGCATGGTCGAATGGCCATCGGCGGTCACCGGCAATTTCGAAGCGCGCTTTTTGAGTGTGCCGTCGGAAGCATTGATCTCCACGATGAAAGCCAATCAGAAATATTTTCACGTGATCGACGCGCACGGAAAACTGCTGCCGCACTTCATCACCATCGCCAACATCGAAAGCCGCGACGTGAACGCGGTGCGTGCGGGCAATGAACGCGTGGTACGTCCGCGCCTTACCGATGCGGCATTTTTCTGGGATCAAGATCGCAAGAAAAAACTCGCCGATCATCTCGCCGGACTCAAGGCCGTCGTGTTCCAAAACAAACTCGGCAGCGTGCACGACAAGGTCGAGCGCGTGGCCAAGCTTGCCGGTCACATCGGCGCCGCGTTGGGCGCGAATGTTATTCAATGCGAGCGCGCCGCGTTGTTGTCGAAATGCGATTTGCTCACGCACATGGTCGGCGAATTCCCCGAACTGCAAGGCATCATGGGCCGCTACTACGCGCAGCATGACGGCGAAGCCGCCGATGTAGCGCAGGCGCTCGACGAGCAATACATGCCGCGCTTCGCCGGCGATGCGCTGCCGGTTTCTAAAGTTGGTCAAGCCGTGGCGCTTGCCGACAAGCTTGATACGTTAGTCGGTATCTTCGGCATTGGCCAAGCACCGACCGGCGACAAAGATCCGTTTGCACTGCGCCGCGCGGCGCTGGGTGCGCTACGTATCATCATCGAACAGCGCTTAGATCTGGATTTGGTAAAGCTACTGGAATCCGCGCAAGCCAATTGCGGCGACAAACTCAGCGTAAAAAACGTTGCTGCGCCCGTCTATGACTTCATGATCGAGCGCTTGCGGGCTTATTACGCCGACGCCGGCGTGCACGCCGATGAATTCGAAGCCGTGCTCGCGCAACGCCCCGCGCAACCTTACGACTTCGACCGGCGCTTGCGCGCAGTCACCGCATTCCGCAAATTGCCCGAAGCGGCGAGCCTGAGCGCTGCCAACAAACGCATCAGCAATATTTTGAAACAAGCCGGTGGCGACATTTCCGGCAACGTGGACCGGGCGTTACTTAAAGATGACGCCGAACGCACCCTCGCCGACACGCTGGCAGCATTGAGCGAGCAAGTGCTGCCGCTGTTCAATGCGCGCGATTATACGAAAGCTTTGCAAAGACTTGCCACCTTGCGCGCAAGTGTTGACACTTTTTTCGACAAGGTCATGGTCATGGCCGATGACCCGGCCTTGCGGAATAATCGACTCGTTCTCTTGAGCCAATTGCGCGCGTTGTTTTTGCGCGTGGCCGACATATCCCGGTTACAAACATGAAGCTCATCATCCTCGACCGCGACGGTGTGATTAACCAGGACTCCGACGACTACATCAAGTCGCCGGACGAATTTATTCCGATCGCAGGTTCGCTCGCGGCGATTGCGCGTTTGAAGCAGGCCGGCTTCACAGTGGTGGTTGCGACCAATCAGTCCGGTGTCGCGCGGCAGTTGTTCGACATTGGCATACTCAATTCAATCCACGAAAAATTACAGCGTGAGCTGGCACACTACGGTGCAAGTCTTGACGGTATCTTTTTCTGTCCGCACGGACCCGAAGATGGTTGTGAATGCCGCAAGCCAAAACCAGGCTTGTTGCGCGAAATTGCTACCCGCTTTCAGATGGATCTTGCCGGTATCCCGAGTATCGGCGATTCATGGCGCGATATCGTTGCGGCGCGTGATGTCGGTGCCACGCCCATGTTGGTAAAAACCGGCAAAGGCACGCATACCTTGGAAAAACATGCGCTGGAATTAGACGGGATCAAGGTTTACGACAATCTAGCGCATGCCGTGGATGGATTGGTAAATTGATGCATGTTAGTGCTGCGCTCGGTTTTGTTTAACGCGGGAATGGTGATATTCGCAGTCGTGTTCGCGGTCGCTGGCCTGCTGTTCACGCCGTTTCCGTTTCGCGTGCGCTACGCCTTTATTTCACAGTGGGCGCGAATCACGTTATGGTGGCTGGCGGTCACCTGCAATCTGCGTTTTGAGGTCGAGGGTCGCGACAATATCCCCGGCGGCACCGCGATTATTTTCTGCAAACATCAATCCGCCTGGGAAACCCTGGCACTCCAGCGTATTTTTCCGCCGCAGGTGTGGCTGATGAAGCGCGAGTTGTTGTGGATTCCGTTTTTTGGCTGGGGCTTGGCGATGCTCGAGCCCATTGCGATTAATCGCAGTCAGGGCACCAAAGCCATTCGCCAGTTGGTCGAACAAGGCGCCGCCCGTCTGCGCGACGGACGCTGGGTCGTGATCTTTCCTGAAGGCACCCGGGTCGCGCCGGGGCAGCGCGGCACCTACCACAAAGGCGGAGCGCTGCTGGCTGAGAAGAGTGCCTGCCCGGTGGTTCCGGTTGCGCACAATGCCGGTGAATATTGGCCGCGTCACGGGTTTATGAAGAAGCCCGGCACGATTCGCATCGTGATCGGCCCGGCCATTATTCCTGCCGGCCGTAAGGCTGCCGAAATCAATGCGCTCGCCGAACAGTGGATCGAAAATGAGATGCGGCGGATTAGTGCGATAACCGGCGTCCGGCAATAGACGCTACTTCGTTCAGACGTTATCCTAAAGTCTTAACACTGCTTCACAACGCGCCCGTAGCTCAGTTGGATAGAGTGCTGCCCTCCGAAGGCAGAGGCCAGGGGTTCGAATCCCTTCGGGCGCACCAATGATACAAAGACATGTACCCACTGGAGGCGCCATGTCTTTAAAAATATGGGCGGGACGCGTGAATACGGACTGTAGCGGAATACAGCCGATGGTTGGTATAGGCGATATTTTCATATCGGCGCGGCGTTTAAGCCTGATGCTTATGGCGGCGCTCGCGCTGCTGTCGGGCGCGGGTCAGGCGCATGGGGATACCCGGCGGCAAGTTCAATCTTCATGTTGCCCGCCGGTAGAGGATACCCGCGCGCCACGGGCCAACTGCGCTCTAATCGATGTCAAATCCGAGGCTGCTCCAAAGCAATTCGTTGTTGCGGATAATGCTCGGAAATTTATTGTGCAATGTCAGGGGTTCTTGCTGGAAGAATTAGCTTGCCGACTTGAATTCGTCGAAATCGCACAGACAAATAATCAAAAGACACATACATGTGAGAATGGTTACTGGACTTATTCGGATGGGCAAGCGTTTGCATAATTTCGGCGATGTTTCCGGCCTGGATTTCCAGGTCTCCACAATTTTTGCTGGCCATAAATCATAACGAGTAATCGATAGCCAAGGAGTCTGACAATGGCAAGTGATAAGTTCATCATGTTGATCGAAGATAATCCGGACGATGAAACACTCACGCAGCGCGCCCTTAAAAAAAGCAACATCCTGAATGACATTGTCATCGCCCGTGACGGAGTTGAAGCCTTGGATTTTTTGTTTTGTGAAGGCAGATACAGCACCCGCAATCCGCGCAAAAAACCGACGGTCATTTTGCTCGATTTAAAACTGCCGAAAATTAATGGGATAGATGTCCTCAAACGCTTGCGTGCGGATGAGCGCACCCGGCTATTCCCGATTGTAATTCTCACCTCATCGAAGGAAGAACAAGATCTCATCAACTGTTACCGGCTGGGCGCCAACAGCTATATACGCAAGCCGCTGGATTTCAACCGTTTCGTGGATACCGTGGGCAAGCTGTGTTTGTATTGGCTGGAATTGAACGAAACGCCGCCTGCCTGAACATTATCGCCAGGCAAGCGCGGTGAAGCGATTCTCAAAAGATATCTTGCACGGGTTTGAACCGGCGCGGACCCAATGCCGCAAACCCTGATTGCTATAAAAATTAAAGCGAATCAAGCGCACTAATCATCAGCGTTATCCCCCGGTTGTTCGGAGGTTTGCTTCTGCCATTGGTCGTAACAGTCAAGTCCACAAAAGTACATTACATAATCATGGACCTCCGCGCTTCTTGCTTCGCACGCAGGAATCTCTTTCATGCATACATCGCATTGGATGGTCTCAACGTTGCTCGGGCGTAATGGCCTTGCCATGTTATAGCCTCCGAAAGACTGATTTATGTTGAGTCTACTCCAAATTCACGGCAGGTATTGACCGTATAACACCGGGTTTAATATTTCATGTGATCTGCCGCTATGTTGGGTAAATAACCCATTGAAAATCATTTGCGGTCTTCCATAGTTTCCACCATCGAATAGGTCAGCGCATCAACCCTAACTTATTCCCGGCTTCGGGAAATTTGGCTGACCGGAGAATAGTCAACACTTGGTCACTTACATCATGCGGAGGAAGAAGAATGCTTAAAACGATCTATGTTGGAAACTTGCCGTTTACTGCAACCGACGACGAAGTTCGAGGCTTGTTTTCAAAACATGGAACCGTTCATACGGTAAAGCTGGTGATGGACAGCGTGACGGGAAAGCCGCGTGGTTTTTGTTTTGTGGAAATGGAAAATAATGCAGCTCACTCAGCGATTCTAGCTTTGAATGGTTCCGATTTTGGAGGGCGCAGCCTGCGGGTAAATGAAGCACGTCAGCGAGAGAATGTCCGGCAAAGTCGGCCGCGGTATTGAACGGGGAACCTTTTTCCGGTCCTAGGGTAATCAATATTCATTTATACAGATACCCACAGCACTGTTGACCAAATGCCCATATCCCGATAACTTATCGCTCCGGCCCTTCGTCAGGACTGACAACTTGTTTCAAACCGGGCAAATTAAATCAAAGGGGAATCTCATGCGTAAATTGTCGTGCATTGTTGGTGGAGTGTCCTTATGTCTGGCGCTGAATGTGTATGCCGGGGCTGAAAGCCATGGCACCGAGGCGCATTGGGGTTATGAAGGCGAACACGGTCCTGCGCATTGGGCGGAAATGAAAACAGAATTCAAGCAGTGCCAGGCCGGGTTGGAGCAATCGCCTGTGGATATCGGTGATGCTGCCAAGGGTGATTTGGCCAAGATCGAGTTCAATTACAAGCCTGCGCCGATCAAGGTGCTGAACAATGGCCACACCATCCAGGTTAATTACAGCGGCGACAGTTCAATAAAGATTGGATCGCAAGTTTACAAACTGGTGCAATTTCATTTCCACAGCCCCAGTGAGAACACCGTAAAGAAAAAAGCCTACGACATGGAGCTGCACTTGGTGCACAAAAACGACCAAGGAGAGCTCGCGGTGGTGGGCGTATTGATGCAGAGCGGCGGCGCCAACAAAACGCTGGAGCCGGTATGGGCCAACATCCCGAAGGAGGTCAACAAGGAAACAACCTTGACCGCACAGATCAACGCGGCGGATTTGTTACCGGCGAAGAAGTCTGGTTTTTATCATTTCAAAGGTTCATTGACGACGCCTCCATGTTCCGAAGGTGTGCAGTGGTTCGTAATGAAAGAGCCGACTTCGGTTTCGGCTGAGCAAGTGAAGTCGTTTGTCGCGGCAGTCGGTAACAATGCACGTCCAGTACAGGCATTGAACCAACGCAGTGTAGTTGCATCCGAGTAGGGTTTATTTAGTTCGAGGCACAGTCAAAAAAACCGCCGGGAGAAATCCCGGCGGTTTTTTTTTGCCCTCTGTTCGGCGCAAATCGATTGCCGCCTGCGTGAATGTTGCTCATTTTCGATGGATGAGCGAAAATCGCCGCTCGCGCGCGAGGAACCCCCTGGCGTCGCCTACGAATACATAACAATGAAATGCAACCCGTGAGTAGCGCGCTGTACAGCTAACCGCGTGATCCGGTCCGAATCCTTTCAATTTTTAACCTTCGTCAAAGAGTCTAGGAGAGTCACATGCCAGCCCGTCGAGAACTAGCCAACGCCGTTCGTGCGTTGAGTATGGATGCTGTACAGAAAGCAAATTCGGGACACCCCGGTGCGCCCATGGGTATGGCCGATATTGCCGAAGTACTGTGGAATGATTACATGCGGCACAATCCCGGCAATCCCAAGTGGGCGAATCGTGACCGTTTTGTGCTGTCCAACGGCCATGGCTCCATGTTGATCTACTCGTTGCTGCATCTGACCGGTTACGACTTGCCGATCAATGAATTGAAAAATTTCCGTCAGCTTCATTCAAAAACTCCGGGTCATCCCGAGTATGGCTACACGCCGGGCGTGGAAACCACCACGGGACCGCTTGGCCAAGGAATTGCCAATGCGGTGGGCATGGCGCTGGCGGAAAAAGTATTAGCCGGTCAATTTAATCGCGACGGGCACGAAATCGTCGACCATTACACCTATGTGTTCCTGGGTGACGGTTGCCTGATGGAAGGCATTTCGCATGAGGCCTGTTCGCTGGCGGGTACGCAGGGCTTAGGAAAGTTGATTGCATTTTATGACGACAACGGGATTTCCATCGACGGACACGTCGAAGGCTGGTTCACGGACGACACGCCGAAACGGTTCGAAGCTTACGGCTGGCATGTGGTTCCCAAGGTTGACGGCCATGACTCCGAAGCCGTCAAAAAAGCCATTGAAGCGGCACGTAAAGTCACCGACAAGCCTTCGATGATCTGCTGCAAAACCATCATCGGCTGGGGTTCGCCCAACAAGGCCGGAACGCATAAAGTCCATGGTGAAGCATTGGGCGCCGACGAAGTGGCCGCGACCCGTAAAAGCCTCGGCTGGACCTACGAGCCCTTCGTGGTTCCCGACACTATTTATGCCGGCTGGAATGCGCGCGACAAGGGCGCACAGGCCGAGAAGAGCTGGAACGACAAGTTTGCAGCTTACAGAAAAGCCTATCCGGAACTGGCGGCCGAATTCGAACGCCGTATGCAAGGCGCCTTACCCAAGGACTGGCAGTCGAAGTCCGCTGAATTCATCAGTGCGGTGAACAGCAAGGCCGAGAGCATCGCCTCACGCAAGGCGTCACAGAATGCATTAAACGGTTTTGGTCCGGTATTGCCTGAGTTCCTGGGCGGTTCAGCGGATTTAACCGGTTCGAACTTCACCGACTGGAAAGTGCTCAATCCGGTAAGCAAGGAATCCAAAGGCGGCAATTATATTTATTACGGTGTGCGCGAGTTCGGCATGTCGGCCATCAT
>CAZHHW010000024.1:0-2578 GCA_964532385.1 uncultured Gammaproteobacteria bacterium
TGCCATCAGCGCTCAGCCGTTGATCAAAAAACAGTTTTTTGCCCAACGCGATTTTTTCAGGCGTTTGCATACGATCGGCTGGGATGAGTAATGGCGGTAACCCCAATAGAGCATCCCCCGCCGCCGAAATCACCGGCGAAAAAATGCAAAGTAATAAGAACGCCTTATTCCGAGCTAAATCATAGGGTCAAGTAGTAGCTTGATGCAGCAGGTTAACAGTATAGGAAAAACGAATGCCCTTTTTTCGTGAATCCATTGCGCCCAACAGTGACAATACATCCAGCCGACACATCAAAAACTCTGCAATGAATAAAGAAACCATCCCGACCAAAAGTAGCTGCTCCCGCAGATGAGTGAAGAGGAATTCTCCAAAATCACGCGTTCGCCTGCTTGCTTTGCACATAGCGCACAATGTTGTTAACCGAATCGAGGTTCTCGGGAATCATTTCTTTGTCCGCGACTTTTAACGCGAATTCCTGCTCCAGAAAAAAGATCATTTCCAGCACGCCGGTGGAATCGATGATGCCCTTCTCCAAAAACGAGGCGTCGTTCGCCAGAGCCGATGCTTCATCGGTGAACAAAAAATTTTCCAGAATATAATCGCGCACTTGCTGTTCTATCGACATGTCTTTCCTCAGGTACGAATGAATCCAGGCTGGGAGCCAGCCTCGACAAATAAATGGTGCCACATCTGGGTGGACAGCATGGCCACCAGCGCCATGTTGTCTTTGTACCCCAGCGCGCGGCCGGCGCGAATTTTCTTCAGCAGGAAGCCGGTTTTCTGCGCATCGAAATAGCCATAGCGTTTGACCGTGTCCGGGCTGAGTAACTCATCCACATACTCCAGCGCCACGCCCTCGTGAAAAAACGCCGGGATATCCGGTGCGCGGTACGGTTGTTTACTACGGGAGAGTATCGACCCGGGCAGCTCTTTTTTGAACGCGCGTTTGAGCAGATATTTTTCGTTGAGCACTTTCATTTTCAGGTTCGGATGAATGCGCGCGGCAAACTCGATCACGCGATGATCCAGAAATGGAAAGCGGCCTTCCACGGAATTGGCCATCAGCATGCGGTCGCCTTGCGAGCACAGCAGGTAATTGGCCATCAGCACGTTGGCTTCGATGTATTGCGCGCGATTGAAGGCATGCCACTGCGCATAGTCACGCGGCAGGCTTTGCTCCAGCAGCGGCAGCGCTGCGCTGTTCAGGCGCGCCTTGAATTCCGCGGCATAAAACTGCTTGCTCTGCGCGGTGGTGGTCCAGCGCGGCAGGTGCGCGAAAAAAGTTGCATTGGGGTGCTCCAGGCCGTTGCCGAAAAACGCTTCGCTGTAGCTTTGCGCCCGCGCCGGGTTGAATTCCAGATACGGGTAGAGGCGTTTGAGCAACAGCGGACGCCACAATGATTTTGGATTGCGCGCCCAAAAGCGCCGCAGCTTGGCTTCTTTAAAAATGTCGTAGCCGCCCAGCACTTCGTCGGCGCCCTCGCCGGTCAGCACGACTTTCGCGCCGCGCGCATGCACCAAGCCGGACAATAACATCATCGGCACCGGCGCGGTGCGCAGGATCGGGGTTTCGGTGTGCCAGATCGCGCGCGCAAACGCCTCGCCGATCGCCCGCTCGCTGCACTGCACTTGATGATGTTGCACGCCCAGATGTTCGACCATGCGTTGTTGATGCACGCCTTCGTCGAGCTGCGCATCGGTGAAGCGGATCGAATAGGTTTCAGGTTGAATGCCGTTGGCACAAATCAAACGCGCCAGCACCGCGGAATCCAGCCCGCCGGACAGATACGCACCCACCGGCACGTCTGCGCGCAAGCGGATGCGCGTGGCATCGCTCAGCAGCGCGCGCAATTCTTCGGCTTGTTCTTCGACCGGCGTGCGGTGGTAATCGCCCTCGGCCGGGTAATGCCACTCCCAGTAGCTTTGCGTGCGCATTCCGGCGGCAGACGCGATCAACATTTCACCCGGTAAAATTTGCCGCACGCCTTCGAACATTGTGGTAGAGCCCAGTGGTGACCAGAATGTCATGACCTGATCCAGCGCCTCCGGTGCGAGAGCGGGCGCGCGCCCCAGCACCGGCAGCAAGGCTTTTATTTCCGATGCGAATAACAGGCGCTGGTTGGTTTCGGCGTAGAACAGCGGCAAAATCCCCGCGCGGTCGCGGCATAAAACAAGCTGGCGCCGGTTTTGATCCCACAATGCAATCGCGAACTGGCCGTTGAGGTGCTGCACAAAGTCGAGACCGTAGTGTTCGTATAAATGCACCAGCACTTCGGTATCGCTGTGCGTGTAAAAACGGTGGCCCTGCCGTTGCAGAGCTTCTCGCAGTTCGACGTAATTGAAAATTTCGCCGTTGAACACCACCCACACGCTTTCGTCTTCGTTGTGGATCGGCTGCGCGCCGCCGGCGAGGTCGATGATGGACAAGCGCGCGTGGCCCAAACCGGCCGGGCCGTGCGTGTAAAAGCCGTTCCCGTCCGGCCCGCGGTGGCGCAATGCAGCAACCATGCGCTCCAATTCGCCGCGCGCCGGCGGCTGGCCGCCGTCATAGCCGAAAATGCCCGCGATGCCGCACAT
>CAZHHW010000024.1:2678-6892 GCA_964532385.1 uncultured Gammaproteobacteria bacterium
ATGAGTCAACACAGATACGGCCAAAAGACGGATTTCTTAATAAATGCGCCGCCATACGGTTTTAACCACCGTTTTGGGCAGAAATGTTTTGAGATAGGCGGCGCGGGAAAACACCGTGGGGTCGTAATGGCGCGCCTGCCGATAAAGACCGCGCGCCTCGCGCCGGTCCAAGGCCAAAAATCGCAGGTAGGCCAGACTGAAATGCTGGCGCGCGAGCATGCGGCGCAAAATCGTCACGTCTTCGCTGCTGAATCTGTCCATGCCCCGCTCCAGATTCGCACTATGCGCCGCAATTGCCCCGCGCAGATTATGCTCCGGATTTTTGGTGATACCGGCGCGATGATGACGGTAATACGCGAGCGCCCGGTTGACGTACCCGATCTGGGCGCGGCGCGCCAGGCGGAACCATAAATCAAGATCTTCGCCGATCACCAAACCTTCCGGAAACCAGACGCTCTCTTGTTGCAACACGCGGCGGCGGATTAACACATTCGGCGTACACAAACACGTGAAGCGCGTGGACATGAAACGATAAAAATCCTCGCTGCAGCGGTACACATCGCCGGTAAGCTGTTGCAGAAAGCCTGCCGCCACATTCACAAAATCACGGTCACGCAAATAACATTCGTTGCCTGGAGCGTACGGCTCGGTGGTGAATTGCACCACATCGCAAAACACGATATCCAGCTCGGGGTGAGCCTGCAGGGCCTGCAACTGACAGGCTATTTTTTCAGGATGATATAGATCGTCACCATCCACGAAAGCGACGAATTCACCGCGCGCCTCGCGCAGGCCGCGATTGCGCGCGGCGGCGGGCGTGCCGGAATTGCGCTGGGTGAAAACCCGCACACGCGCATCGTGCGCCGCCTGGTCCTGCGCGATGCGCAATGTGGCGTCGGTCGAGCCATCATCAACCACAATGATCTCGATATCGGCTTCGCTCTGCGCGCGCAGGCTGTGTAAGGTTTCGGCAAGATATGCCGCGCAATTGTAGGCTGGAACAACGATCGAGACAGTCATGGGCGCGCCCGTGGGTTTATGCAGCGCGCAATTTTAAGCGAAGTGGCGCCTCGCTGGCTCTTTATTTTTCACTCGCGCCGGCGTCATTTTTCCGGCTCAGGAGTGCGCCTCGCTGCGAAACGACCAGAGGTAGTTGGCGAAGAAATTCCAAAACAGGATCACGCCCGTGGCCCCCACCTGCACCAATAAATAAGGCCAGGACATAACCGCTGCGCCAAGATACATGATGGCGGCGTTACCCAGCATGCCGGTCAAGGATACGATGATGAATTTACCGGCGGCTTCGATATGCGGTTTAGCGCTGTTAAACGTGAATTTGTAATTCAAGGTGTAACTCACCGCGATGGCGATCACGGACGCCGCCAGGGTGGCGAGCGTCGGCGCAATGCCGAAACCTTCCACCAGCAGAATCAGCACGCAGAAATGCACCGCCGTGACGATCGCGCCCACCAATGCAAACCAGGTGAATTTTTTCCGCAGTTTCCGCACCCGTGTTCTCCCGCGCGCGATTCAAGCCGCGTGCCGGCGCGCAACCCGTTCACGCACTTTAGTCAACACCGCCGTCTCGGCGCCCTGCGGCCGCCCGGCGAGCGTCCAAAAGAGCAAAATAGCCAGCAGGTAAATCAGTCCGCCGCCGCTCACCAAACCCAGCAGGTGCATCAACAACATGGCGAAACCTTCCGCCGCACCCAGCGCAGACTTTATCGACCACAGCGTCACGAGCATGACCAGCCCCGCACTCAGCGGCCGCCACATCACACTGATAAAACCGCGTGGGCCCATTTCCAGACAGCGGAATACGATGGTCAGGTTAACCGGCACCATGATGCATGCCGCCAGCAGGATGCCGCATGCCGCGCCGTACGCGCCCGCCAGCGTGGTACCAATAATGACCGCGGGCAGCCGGATCGCATTGAGCGCAAACACCAGATACGCGTTGATCTTGGGCTTGCCCTGCGCCAGGTAAACCGAACCGGTGTTGCCCTCCACGGCGTTGAGCAGGCCATAAAATGCCAATACCTGGATCAGCACGATGGCGTCCAGCCACTTGTCGCCCAGCACCAGCGGCACAAACACGCTGGCGGTGGCGGCCAGACCGAAGGCGGCCGGAATGGCGAAGATGCCGATCAAACCAATCACATTCAGATAACCGGCGCGCAACGCGGCCACTTCGTTCCCCAGCTTCGCATAGCCCGGAAACACCGCGCGGTTGATCGGCGCCACCAGCTCGGTGGTGGGCATGTTGGACACTTCATAAGAGATGCTGAACAAGCCCAGCGCATGCGCACCGGCGATTTTTCCGACCACGAAATCCGGCACCCGGTTGGTGACGAAGTTGGCGACGTTGGTCATGAACAACCAGAATGAAAAGTGAAACAGTTCGGCGCGCTTGGACAACGCGAAACGCGGCCGGAATGGATGCACCCAATAACTGAGCGCCGTGCCGGTCACGCGTCCGGTAATCACGCCGACGATGAGCGCCCAGTAGTTTTGCAGCCAGAAGGCGAGCGACAGCGTCACCGTGAACGAGATCAGTTTCTTGGTGAGCAGAAATACGAATTCCTTGTGGAACTGCATGTCCTTGCGGAATGCGACCACGCCGATGTTCTGCATGCCGTCAACAAGTGGCGCCAGTGCAAGTAACATCATGATGGTTTCAAGGCGCGCATCGTTGTAGAACGCCGCCACCGGCCGGGCCAGCAACATCAATGCGGCCGCCGAGGCCACGCCGACGATGACATTGAATGTCCACGCCGTGTCGTAGTAGCTGCGATCCGCGTGCTGCTTTTGAATCAGCACCACATCGAAGCTGAAGGCGCCGAGCAACTCCAGCACCGCGATGACCGCCATCGCCAGCGCCACCAGGCCAAAGTCCTCGGGCACCAGCAGGCGCGCCAGCGCAATGGTGCTGACCAGGCCGATGCTGCGTTCGACGAATTTGAACGAGACCATCCAGGCGGCGCCTTTCGCCATCTTTCTGTGAATGTCGTTCATGCGCTGAGGATGATTGCCCTTAGAAAAACAACCGGCGCGTGTAGGCGAGGTAATGCCACGCGCCCGGTCCGGTGAGGCATTTAAAATGATAGCGCCATGCATTGCCGCGATCCTTCTCTTGCAGGAATTGCGATGACAGGTCGTGGTGCGCGACCGTCAGTTTGCGGCGCAAGGCGCGGTGAATACGCTGCGGCGGTTGCAGCGACAGTAAATATTCAAGAAACCCTACCGCCGCGCGCTGGTACGCAAGCGACTTCGACAGCGAGTCCGGCGAATCGTAGACGCGGTAAGTCGGCACATCCACGAACAGCGTTTTGTGACCGGCCAGCAGGATACGGAACGCCAGCAGCGTCCACTCGAAGTGCTTGGTGTTGCCATCAAAATAATCGGTATGAATCGCGCAACTGCGGTAAAGACCGCCGCACGATGCCAGCCAGTTACGGCGAATCATCGCGGCGAACGGGTCGGTGTTGATGTCACGGGGATCATCGAGATAAGGCTCATCGCCGGGAGCCGCGCGCCAGCCGTTGGTGGCCACCACATCCAATTCAGGATCGGCTCGCAAATGCGCGACGCGCGTCTGCAACGCATCGGGCAAGTATTCGTCGTCGTCGTCGAGAAAGGAAAAAAACTCGCCCGTCACGTGCAAGCGCCCCAGCCGCAACGCGGCGGGCAGGCTGCCCTCTTCCTGGTAGATCACCTGCAAGCGCGCATCGGCACGCAAGGCCGCAAGCAAGGCCGGGTCATAACGTGTGCCATTGACGACCACGATCAGCTCCACGGCGACCCCGCCCTGACTCAACACGCTTTCGATGGCGCGCGTTAACGAGACGCGCCGCGCGGCCTCGCCCATGGTCGGAATAATTACATTGATACGCGCGCGGTCCACGGTAATCTCAATCAGTTGCCGTCCAGCGCCATATCGCCAATTCACCGCCGGCGGGGTCCGCCTTGCGATAAATCAGACTCGCGTGCGGCGAAGGTATCCCGCCGAGCAGCCACTCTTTAACGAACGGGCGCATATGCGCCATGTCCGTCCACAGCACCAAGTAGTCGGGCTTGACTTTATCGAAGTAGCGCAACGCCTGCGCGGAGTCCGCATACGGATACGCCATGTAGATTTTGTCGGCGTAAAACGGCACGCCGCCGTAACTGTCCATCACTTTTTTCCACGGATCGGGGTCGTGTGCCTGCAACCA
>CAZHHW010000024.1:6992-35378 GCA_964532385.1 uncultured Gammaproteobacteria bacterium
GCGCGATTCCACGCGGAGCGAAAAAATCCGATCACGACCAGCACCAGCAGAATGGGAGAACCCAGCTCATAGGAGGGCAATACTTTTTGTAGAAGGACGCCCAGATTGGTTTTCAGATGTTCAGGAATGCGGCGAAGCACCTCCCACGCGCTGGAAGCATACGGCGAATACGCGGCATAGCGGCGCGGCACCAGCAAGGGGCCGACCTCATCAAGCTGCGCATCGATTCCGTACGCGGCCTCCAGATATTGCATGCCGCTCTCCATGCGGCGAATGATGGTGTAATTAATCAGATTTTTACCTTCCAGGCGCAGCTCGCCGGTCTGTTGATATAAATAGGCAACATACGGCGAAGCGGTCAGCACACCCGTTAGCAGGAGCACGGCGGCGTGCGCCACGCCGGTCCGCCACTTCGCCTTGCGGAGCCAGGTCGCGACTAAAACGGCACCGGCGGCGATACCCAAAAACACGATACCTTCCGGACGCGTCAGGTAGGCGAGCGCAAACATCAGACCGGCCAGCAGCGGATAACGCAAAGCGCCTAGTTCCAGCGCGCGCAGGCCAAAGTACGCGCCGCTCAACACGAACAGGATATACGTCATCTCGGTGTACACGGCGACGGAGTAACCGATCAACAGCGGATTGATCGCGATCAGCAGCCCCCCGGCAATCGCCGCGGGCCGGCCCCACACGGTGCGCGCGATGCAAAACACCGGTATCACCAGAGCCGAGCCGGTGATCACGCCGACCATGCGCGCGGCGATGTCCGAGTCGGTGAAGATCAGTTTTGAAGCGGCGATCAACAGCGAAAACAGCAGCGTGTACATGGTTTGCGGGCCGCCGTATTGCGATTCGAAGCCGCGTCCGCGCAATAAATTTTCCGCGGTGCGCGTGTACGACGTGCCTTCGCCCTCCATCACCTGCGGACCCAGCAGCATCCAGATCAGGCGCACGCTCAAGGCCACGGCCAGCACAATCAGAAAGGTCTGGTCTCGATACAGCGGGACAGCCGGAACTGGTTTTTGAGTCGAGTGCGTGTCAGTCATGATCGGCGTGATAATCCTTGAGCAGGTACAGCGGCCGCTGCTTGGTCTCCATGAACATGCGGCCCAGATATTCGCCGATGATGCCAAGCGCCATCAGTTGCATGCCGCCGAGAAACAACACGACCACCATCAACGATGGATAACCGGTGACGGAATTGCCGTACACCAACGTCTTGTAAATGATGAACAGCGCGAACAGAAACGAGGAAAACGCGACCAGCACCCCCACGTACGTGGCCACCTTCAAGGGCGCGGTGGTAAACGAAGTGAAGCCTTCGATGGCGAGCGTCCACAATTTCCAGTAATTCCATTTGGTCTCGCCGGCAAAGCGCGCATCGCGCCGGTACAGCACCGCCTTGGAGGGGTAGCCGATCCACGCGAACAAACCTTTCATGAAGCGATGGTGTTCGCGCAGTTGTTTCAGCGCATCCAGCGCGCGGCGGCTGAGCAGGCGAAAATCGCCGGTGTCGGACGGCACCTCGACGCGGCTGACGCGCCGCATCAAACGATAGAATATTTTCGCAGTGGCTTTCTTGAACCAGGTTTCGCCTTCGCGCAGCGTGCGTTTGGCGAACACCACGTCGTATCCCGCGTCCCATTCCTTGATCATTTCCGGAATCAGTTCCGGCGGGTCCTGCAAATCGGCGTCGATCACCACAATGGCGTCGCCGCGCGCATAATCGAGGCCGGCGGTGAGCGCGATTTCTTTGCCGAAATTACGGCTCAGATCGACGATCACGGCACGCGGGTCGCGCGCGCGCAGGTCCAACATCACCTGCAAGGTGTTATCGCGGCTGCCGTCGTTGATATACACAATTTCGCAACGCCCTGGAATGGAATCCAAAACGGCGCCGATGCGGCGGTGAAATTCGGGCAGCACTTCTTGTTCGTTGTAAGCGGGCACCACCACGGAAAGACGGATTTTGGATTTCGAAGTTGTCATTCAGCACCTGCGCGTCCTGATCATCACCGGCAAGAAAACCACCCTGCTCCTTGTGTTTGCATGTTACGGCCGGTGTGGAGCTTACTTGATCCCGGGCTGGGGCGCTGCCAGCACTTCCGCGAAATGATATGAACTGAGCTGCATGCCTTCGCGCAAATAAAAACGGTGCGCATCTTTGCGCTGCACGCCGGAGTCCAGATGAAACTGTTCGCACTGCGTGCGCAACGCTTCGTCGCGTAACCAGCGCAGCATGGTTTTTCCATAACCGCGCGAACGCTGCGCGGCATCCGTGACCAGGTCGTCGACATAAAGAAATTGCCCCCACGCCAGGCAATGCGCGATCCGGAAACCGGCCACGCAGACCACCTCCCCACCGGCCTCCAGATAAACCAAACGATAACCTCCGGCACGCTGGGCGTTGACGCGCGCAATGAACTCGTCGTTTTTTAATGCGGGACGCAGTTGCTGCATTACGGCAAAGCATTGTGCGATCTGCGCAGCGCTGCGCGCTTCATGCACGGTATCTGAAGCAGCAGATTTGCTGTTCATGGGCACTCCGTAGCGGTGAGGGTAAAACCAGGCACGCCGGCATCACCGGCGGCCTGAAAGAAAGCGCAGTTTACACACTGTGCACTAACAATTCGACGCTGAGATCAGGGTGCGGACCGGCGGCCGGAAGCCGCGTAGCGCGCGCGCAAATGTTCGATCACCCGATTGATGAAATCGCGGCGCGCCGCCTGGCTGGTAAAAGTGTGGTTGGCGCGTTCGACAAACGCGATGTGGATACGCTGTTTGCGCAGATAACGCCGCACCACCGCCGCGGCGTGCGTCATGAGCAATCCATAGCCCGGGTCGGAACGCGCGAATACAAAACTCAAGCGGCGCCCGGACTCGACGATGGCCTGCACATCGCGCGTGAGCGGGTCCACCGTCCGCGCATCGCTCGGCTTCACTGCGCCAAGCAGCGCTTGCGCATGTTCGCGGGCGGCGATCCGTGCCCGTTGCAACATGGCACCTACCAACTGCCAGGTGTTAGAGCGCGCGGTGAGCAGATTTTTCCAGCTGCGCGCATCGCGCATGCGGCCCAAATAGTATTGCCACAGGTTCAAATGTTCCATGCGCTCTTGTGCATCGGCGTCGATCGGCAACGGATCGTCCAGCGACATGCCTTCCTTCCAGTAGAAAGTCAGCGGATTGAACAACAGGCATTCGGCTATAGGTAAGGTTTTTAATTCCAGGCCGCCATGAAACGACGCGTAGGCACCCGAGCACAGGCCCATCAATATAAACTGCTGCGCGTTATGCTCGCGCTGCAATGCGGCAATCAGTTGCCCGATCTCGGCTGAATTGGAAGTTTGATAGGCGCGGTTTTCCGCAGCGGCGGATAGCGCCGCGCTGTCGCCGACGCCGGGAAAATCAAAACGCACGCAACGCATCCCGGCATGTGCCAGAGCGCGCGACAATAATGTATACAACCGGTTCGGTCCCGCAGTATGCAGTGCGCCCGAGTTGGAAAGAATGGCCCAGGGCGCCTCCGGCCAGGCACCACTCAGCGGTTCCGCAACAATAGCGAAACGGGTATTGTTTTCGCCGAACCGCAGGACTGTCTCTCGTACCTCGGGCTGTGCCGCCGCGGGCCGGCCGCGCACCGTCATCGAGTTTTGCAACGCGGTTTCCGGTATACAAACTTTCGCCGCTCTGAAATCGACGGGCTTCACAGCGTGCACGGCGTCCACGATCCAGCGTTCGAGTTGATCGAGCGCCGGATAGGGCATCACATACTGCGAATTGTGAGGAGACACCAGCATTCCGGCAAAACCGGTCAGCGCTTTGAGTTCAGCCTGGACGCCCTCGCGCAACCACGCCTGCGGCAACACCTGATCGCCGGGAAAATCGTCGCGCGCGGCAAACAGAATCTGCGCCGCGCGCGGTTGCAGTTTTTCAAGCTCGAGGCCGGCAAGATCGCGCGCGGTTTCTTCTGTAAAGACCAGGCCCCCGGCTTCGATCTCGCCGCTGTGCGTTGCGTTCTCGCCGATCGGTCCTTCGGCCGTCAGATGCATCGCGCGCATTTCACGCACATAGGCACGCCCGCGTGCGACCGGCCCCCACGCTACCAGGCAGGGTAATGCCGACTCGTGGGCAACCCGGGCCGCCAGCGTCGCGCCGATGCGTATGCCGCACAATCCGGCATCCGCGCATCCGGCCGCCTGCATTAACGCAGTGCGGGCCGCGTTGATGTCGCGCAGCCACTGCGTTACGCGTCCGGGATCACTATCGAAGCCCGCCGAATTACCGGTTCCAGAATAGTCAAAACGCAGCACCGGGATGCCATGGAATGCAAGCCGATTGGCCAAATGGCGCAATACGGGATAAGTATTGACATAATCGATGCCCAGCGGCGGGCACAACACCATGCCCACGGCGCCGGCCGGTTTATCGCGCGGCAGATGCAGCCAGCCGAATAACCGCGCATCGTCCGCACCGAAATAAAATGCACGGCGCTCTACTTGCGTTACATACGCGCTGTGCGGCGGCTTTTCATCGGCGGGCGCGGCATGCGGATATTTTTCCGGGTTATTCATGATGCACCTGGATTTTAACCGCATCCTCGAGATTGAGCGCCTCGACATAACCTTTGAATGCAAGCGCTCCCGGCGCAATTTTGCGGCACAGCAGGCTGCGTTCTTGACCCGGCACCAGATGAAAATAATTGTCTTGCGGAAGATAGCCTTTGGCTTCGATGCGAACCGCGTACAGAAATTCCGGACTGGACAGCGTCAAGCGGTACAGTCCGTCGCCCTCCGCACGCGCCTGAGCCGTCACTCCGGTGTTGACACATGTTTGCAGCGCATGCGATTGCGGAAAAAAACAGGCTTCGTGCAACACCGCGCCGTCGGTTCCGCGCAAAGTTGCAATCACCACTTCATGTTTGGGCGGCCCGAATCGGTAGACATAACCGGCATCGTAAAACCCCTGCAACGCGGCATCGGCGGCGAACACTGTTTTGGAGCGCGGCGCGACGCTGTACTCGACGCTGCCGTTCGCGACGATCGTGTGCCCGGCATGCAGTAAGCGGAATTCCAGCGTTCCGGCCACCGCTTGGCTGGATTCATTCACCACATGCGCGTGAATGCCATCGAGGCCTTCGTCCGTGAGCACGACGGCAAGCGGCTGCCAGGCACGGCGTAAATAGTAGTAACAAGCCTTGGGGAGACCACGACTGTCCAAGACGCCCCAGCCCGCACCCGGCCATAAATCCTGGAGAAACCAGACCAGCGCGCCGCGACAATGGCCGGCCGTGCTGCGCCACTCGGCGTACACCTGCGCCATCATTTCGCCGCTTGCCACGCGGCCCAGCGCAAGATAGCGCGCGGTATCGAAGCAACGCAGTTGCACCGGATCAACCTTGAACAGTTCTCCGACATAGTGATCGCGCACATCTTCGAAATCCCAGCCGGCGGCGGAATCGCGCGGCACACGCGCCTTCCACAGCGGATGATGCGTGACCGGCAGATCGCCGCCCATCAGCTCGTCGATGATGTCGGGCTCCGGCACGTTGGAAAAACCCAGACACTCGGCCGTGAATTTCACGTCATCGCGGCGTACCTGCGCGACGCTACGCAGATAGGCGCCGACGCCATAATAGTGAGTGATGCCGGTGCGCGTATGAAAAGGCATCACGCCGCCGCTGGGCGTGGACGGCACATACGGTGTGCCGGGATGCCAGCGCTCGATCAGCTCCGGCAAAATTTGTGCGAACCATGGATTGCGCCATGCTTCGCGCGGTGTCCCCACCATCGCCGCCTGCTGCTCGACTTCGCTGTTGCCGCAATAAATCGCGAGGCACGCATGGCGGCGCAGGCGTTGCAATTGTTGCGTCGCTTCGCGTTCCAGTGAGGCGCGAAACGCGGCGTCTTCGACCGGATAGTCCATGTTCGCGAACATGAAATCCTGCCAGACCAAGATTCCGAGCCGGTCGCAATGTTCATAAAATGCATCTTGTTCGTACACCATCGTGCCGCCGATGCGCAGCATGTTCATGTGCGCGTCGCGCGCCAGTTGCAGCGTACGCTCCAGGGTTTGCGGATTGCCTGTCAGGGAAACGATATCGTTATTGGTCCAGCAGGCGCCGCGGCAAAATAACGGAATCCCGTTCACGCTGAATTCGTAATCGTCCAGACGGGTATTCACTTCGATGCGGCGAAAGCCGATCTGCCCCAGGTTCAAGGTAATTTCGCTCTCATTCACCAACATCACGACCCGGCACGTATGCAATACCGGCTCGCCCAAGGTATGCGGCCACCACAACGCAAGATCGGGATTGGTCAGCCGCGCCGCCAGCGTGTAGCCGTGCTCGCCGCGCACAATATCGATCGCGGTTGCGACATTTCCAACCTGCAGCGTGGCGGCGATGCGCGCGTCGCGCCGGGTCGGAAACAACGCGCTGAATTCCAGCACCCGTAGGTCACCGGCCAGATACGGATGCAACTCGACCTCGGTCAAAGCGGTTTCATCGCATTGTTCCAGCGTGATCGCACGCCACGGACCCACCGGCGCCACCGGCGGCGACCACCCCGGAATGCGGCCGAGCAAACTGGTGCGGAACCAACGCAGTTGCTGATGATTCACCAATTTGGTTTTCCAACGCGGGCGCGGACGTCGCTGGGCAAGCGCGGGATGCAGCGCACGGAAGACGATGACCAGCTCATTGTGCGCACGCAATTGCGCCGTGACATCGAGCGTGTGTTCGTGAAACATATTTTCAGACGAAAGCAGCGACTGGCCGTTGAGCCACACTTGCGCCAGCGTCGCCAGGCCCTGCAAACGCAGAATATGACGCACGCCTGCCGCTTCGGAATGCGGGAAATTGCAGCGATACCACCAATCTTCCGCATCGAAATCACGCGGCGTTTGCAGATTCCACGTTCCCGCCGCGCGCAATGCCTGCGCCACGGTGCCAGGTACCGGCACATTTTCAAGCCACTGGTTTTGCGCAAGCAAGCTGGGTTCGGCAATCTGGCCCGCGACGCTGGATGTCAGCATCCATAACCCTAGCGATTGGCTCGTGTTTCCCGGAATGGACATGGCCGCCCTCGCTTAAGTCAATGGCGGTTATTTATTTAAGATACAGCGCTTTCAACGCGTCGGTACCGCGCTGCCAAACCGCCGCCATACTGTCGAGCGACGACAATTCGAGCGGCTTGCGGCGGTTCATCGCACGCGCCAGTTGAAATTGCATTGCCTTGGCGCCATCCGACAGTTCGGTGAATGCCCGCGTCGCATCCTCGAGGCCGGTCTCGCCTTGCGCCGTCAACCAATGCAGGTAAGTCGCCGACAGCTCGTAACAGGCGCCGAACTGACGCAAGGTCGCGAACGAGTAGAGATGGAACGTTTCGAGACTCTCGTTCATCAGCCACTGCATGTCGGTTTCGAAGCGGCGTTTGAACGCATGAAACGGATTCGCCGCGGGAATCAGTGCCAGTTGTTTACGTAAAATCCGCAATGAACGCTCGAGCAGCTCCCGGCCGCTGCACGCCAGCTCCGGATGCCGCTTCACGAACTCGACATAGGGCGGCAACATGGCCGGGTCCGGCGCACCGCGCAACCGCAACAGATCCAGATAGTCGTCGCCGTCCACATGGTAATAACCCTGGTTATGGAAATAGCCCAGGTGATGCGCGCCCGGATCGATTTCAAATACCGCCACCGTCGACTTCACATGCGCGAATTTATATGCGGTGCCATGCGTGTCCGGCAAATAAAACGAATCCAGTTCGACCAGCACCGGCCGGCCGCGACCCACCTGCTCTTCGATATGCACCACCAGCGGCCGCCAGATCGCCAGCTCCTGAATGTCAAGACCGTACAGATCGTACAAGTCCAGCAACGGAAACTTGAAGAACGTCCATTGATCGCCTTCGAAGTCGATGGCAAACGTGAACGGCAACGCCGCGATCGGCTCGTGACCCAGCGCGTGCATGGTTTCAATCCACACATCGACGTAGCAATTGGTCTCCGCCCAAGTACGCCCCTCGCCATGAATCAGGTGGCGTTTGTAGGTACGCGGATCGAGCGGCAGGATTTGCTTCATGGGCTTTATGAAATGTCGAGAATGCCGCGCACTTCCGCAGGCCACTTCTTGGGGACGAAGCCGTGTTTCTTGAACAGTGCGAGCGCAATGCGTTCCAGGCCGAAACCGACACACGCGGTATGCGCTACGGCACCGTCCGCGGTCTTAATGCCGAAGGTCTGGCCGAAATAATCCAGATGGTAATTGCTGGAAGTAATCGCGGTGGGCTTTTCGGTGGAGGCCACCGGCACCACCAGTTCGAATTTGAGCGCCTGTTCGCGCTGGGTTGCCGCCATGACCCGGCCCCCGCGCCCGAAAAAGGGATCGTTCGCGACAATGGGTTTGGCGTCAAGACCCACTGCCCGCAGCATTTCCTCGCCGCGTTTGAGCCAGTAATCACGGTGCGCCAAGGCTTCTTCCGGAGTTCCCAAACGCACGTATTCGCGTTGCCGGAAAATCTGCATGCGCGCCGGATCGGGCGACGGTTCATGACGAAACACGAAGGCGCGCAAGTCGACAATTCGGCCGCCTTTCGGCAGTGTGCCGGTGGCCGTGGGATACAGCGGATAACAAGCCGCCGGCACCATCATCACTTGCGTGGCGCCCAGATCGCGGCTCCAGTCTTCACCTTCGATTTTCTTGCGCGCGAATTCCGGCACTTCTCTTTCGGTGCCCATGAAACTGTGCACCGAGCCCATCAAGTTCGGGAAGGTTTCGATGTGGTTGGTCTTGAGATAACTCTGCCGGTTGAGGATCGGCGGAAAGCGCACGACTTCCGGTTGCAAATGCTCGCCCATGCGCGTGACGTAGCGTTCGAAGCGTTCGATGACATCTTCGAACGTGCCGCTCAGACCATACACGCCGGGCACGCCACACGACACCAGCAGGCCGGCATCGAGCAATTCTTTTTGATATTTTTTGTAATCCGCATCGAGCGTCGCGAGATTCTCACACATTGAATTTACCCCTCCCGGTGCGCAAGCAGCATGGTTGCATTGTGATTCATGATCCGGTCGTTATTCACCATGATCGCCGCGCCGTAAGCATCGCGAATATGGCGAGCCAGACTGAATTTCGAATCGTTGCGGTAACCCTGAATGCCGCAGATCAACATCGCGCGGCTGACGATGTCGATAATCAGCGTGGAACTGGCAAGTTTGAGATTATTGGTGCGAATCGAAAAACCAAAGCTGCTGAACGCTTCGGGAAGGTTTTCCGCGCGCATGCGGTCATAGTCCTGCACCGCCACCGCGACATTGCTGCGCATGTTGTTAAGCACGATGTCGACTTCCGCGAGCCGCAAGGAGGATACCGGCGGCAAGCTCGGATTTTTACGCGCTTCGCCGCGCACGAAGGCGCGTGCGCGGTTCACCGCATCGCTGGCGATGCCCAGCCACAACGAACCCCACACCATGTGTGCGACAGGATGCATGGTCTGGCTCAGAATCTCGGCAAACGGCGTGGGCAAGATCTGTTCGCTGGCACCGCTTGAAACCAGAATGAAACCCGCGCTGCAGGTGCCGCGAAAACCCAGCGTGTCCCAGCCTGAAATCGGCTCCAGCGTGTAATTGTCGCGACGCACCAGCACCTGCACCTGATCGCTGGCGGGCGCATCGGCCGCGCGGCGGCAGGTTACCAGAATGTCGTCGGCGCTTGCGCCATAGGAAATAACCGGCGCCTTTTTGGTCAGCTTAAACTCATGACCTGCCACCTCGACGGCGCAAATACTGGAACGCAAGTCGCCGCCGATGCCGATTTCCGTCGTGGCGGAAGCCATCAGCCGCTGCTTCTGCACCAGCTCTTTCAGGTAATCGCGAAAATAGGCCGATTCCAAACCATGATGCACCACACAGGCGACTTGGATCTGGTGCATCGCGAAAATCATCGCGGTGGAACCGCAGTAATGACCGAGCACTTCGCAAATCTTGGCGATCTGCGTGACCGACAGCCCCATGCCGCCCAGATTTTCGGGCACGTAGGCACTCAACAGCGCGAGCTCTTTCAGCGCGTTGATGCTTTCCACCGGGAACCGCGCCTTTTGATCCACATCGTTTGCCGTGACGGCGATGACCTCGCGGCCAATGTCATGGACCCGGGCAAGAAGCCCCTCGAACTTTGCGCCGGTTGCGTTGGGCTGTTGCTCGTTCATGGGTAAAATTCCTCTCGTAAACCTAAAAGTTCAAAGACTTCTAAACAACGCGATTTACTTGGTGAGCTCTTCAACCGCCTCGAGGATCGAATCGATACTGCCGAAGGTCTTGCGGCTCAATAACCGGTCCGGGAACTCGACATTGAATTGATCTTCCAGCGCGAGCATTAAACCCACCGTCGCCAATGAGGTTAGCCCGGCCTTGTAAAGATCCTCATCGTTGGCGAGTTGCTCCACCGCTACGGATAAACGTCCATGTTGGGAAAGAATTCCGCGTATTTTTTCAACCGACATATAACCCCGCTTGCCTGAACTGATCTTAAAAAATTACGAATGAATGCTATTGGTGACTTCTACCCGGCAGCGTGCCGCAAAACAAAAATGAACAGCACCCAAGGGTGCGGCGCAGATGTTATATGTATCGGCCACACAAAATAAAGGCTCAAATGCACGCGCAGAGAAGGTTTTATGTCACAAACTTTTCGAGATGCTTATGTTTTGACAATTGCAATGCCACCCACGCGGAGACCCCCAATACAATAACAACACGGCCAACCTCCCACAGCGGAGAGGAAATCAGCGCATTCACAGGTTCCAGCCAGTCCACCAAAATGTAATGCCCCGCATAAATTCCCAAGGTGACGCGGCCGACCTTGGCGAGCGCTTCGCTACGCAATACGGGCGGATTCGATAACGCGATCATGGTCACTCCCAGCCCGATCAAGTACGTGCCGAAGACGTAGGGATGCATCGGACGGATCTGCCACCACTTCCACAACAGGTAGGCTTCGCTGAAATGCAGTGCAAAGCCGGCCAGCATGAAGCCCAACCCCATCTTCAACCAGCGTGGCTGCACGGTGTAACCCGACAAGATATAACCGGTGACAAAAAAAATGGTGCCGAAAAATGGACCTTCCAAAGTGTAAAACGGAATTTTGATTCCAATGGGCGTATCCATGTAGGACAGCGAGAGAATCCCGAAAACATACAGCGCCACCGCAACGGCAGCCAGCAACTTGATCCTGCCCCAGGTGACGAACAGCGCCGAAATCGTCATGGCCCAGAGTAAAGCGATCAGGAACCACAAATGCTGGTGTGTCCCCTCGAAAAGCATCACCCAGGGTTCCCGCGCCAGTTCGCGAAGGTGCCAATACCATACTTTAAACGGCCCCAGGGCTCCGTACTGCATCACGGCCCCGATATTATAAGGCAGCAGATACACCAGCGACCACCCGCCGAGAATCAATAACAGGCGCTTCGCAATGCGCGCGGAAACCTCCGTCACCGCTTGGCCCTTACGTATTTTCAGCCCCCAAAAATACCCAGCCACCGTAAAAAAAAACGGCACGGCGAAGCGCGACAAGATATTGAGAATGGTACCTAACAGGTCGTACTGGCCCTGGTGCAATTCAAGATCGATATTTCGAAATGGGGTAGTGTGGATAATGATCACCCCGGTGATCGCCAACACCCGCATGCTGTCCACGGCGGGAATCCGCGCGGCTGGATTCGAAGCTGCTGGCTTCATGATTTTTTACTGCGAAGATTCAAAGCACACACCCTGAGGCACTGCCCGCTCAATTCGGCGGGCATTCTATGCCATTGGTGTGACATTTTCATCAGTTAGAAGCGGATACACCCCGGCGCAGAGCGCGTGCCGGAGGGATTGGGCACACAGGCCGCAAGCAGCAAACTCCCTACTAAACCCAAAAGCATTCGAGTCAATGCCAACATGACATATCCCACTTGAATAAGCGGCGTTGAAAATTGGAGCGGGAAAAATGCAACTGACGCGCAGGGAAATCCGCGCGTCAGTTCAGTCAGCGCCAGAACACCGTATCAACGGTGACGAACACGAGCCAGTCCTTGACGGCGCCGTGCAGCCAACAGCAGCATCAATAACGCAGCGACCATCCAAGGATCGAACGAACCCCCGCCTACCTTGGCGGGTTCGGACGCTCCGCCGGCCGCCGCTGAACCTGAGCCGGAGTTGGGGCTATCCGGCAGGCCGGTATTTACCCCTTCGCCGTTTCCCACGACGTCCACACTGGCGGTTTTGCTTACTGAACCGCCCGGGCCGCTGCAGGTGAGCGTGAACGAGGAAGTCACGATCAAAGGTCCTACCGATTCTTTACCGGTGGCGGGTTTTGGTCCGCTCCATTGGCCAGATGCAATACACGCCGTCGCGTTGGTCGCCACCCACGTCAGTTCCGCCACGCCTTGAGGAGTGAGCGTGGCGGCATCAGTGCTCAAGGTGAGGCTGGGCGCACCCGCTGCGGCCACTGTCACTCTGATCGATTGCGACACCGGTCCGCCGCCGGGTCCGGTGCACGTCAAAGTGTAATCGCTGGTGGTAGTTAGATTGTCACGCAGCTCACTGCCTGCCGCGATGGTCTTATCTCCACTCCATGCGCCCGATGCGGTACACACGCTTGTATTGAGCGAAGACCAGCTCAGTGTTACCGAAGCGCCGTAAGCCACGCTGGTTTTATCCACGTTAAATGTCATGGTGGGCGGTGGCGCAGCCACGACCACCATGGTGGAACCGCTCGCGCTGCCACCCGTGCCGGTACAGGTCAACGTAAACGTGGTGGTGCCAAGCAAGTTATTGAATAACTGGCTGCCCGACGTGGCTTTTGTGCCGCTCCAGCCACCCGATGCGGTACATGCGGTTGCATTGCTGGTGGACCAGGTGATGGTGCTGGAACCATTGTAAGCAACCGAGCTTTGACTTGCGCTGAGGGTGACTGTAGGCGCAACTGCCGCGAGTACGATCACAGTCGCGGTCTTACTCACGCTGCCACCGGTGCCGGTGCAGGTGAGCGTATAGGTTTTGTTGGCCGTCAAGCTGCTTAGCGCTTGCGTACCACTGGGCGTGGTTTTGCTTCCCGACCAATCAACGCTCGCGGTGCAGCTCGTGGCATTGGTGCTGACCCAGCTCAATGTTGTCGAACCCCCATTGGCTACCGTGGTTGGGCTGGCGCTCAGCGTCAGCGTCGGCAAGGCCGCTGGCGCGGCGCCTACGGTTACAGTCACTTGCTGACTGGTAGTACCGCTGATATTGGTGCACGACAATGTATACGTGGCGGTGCTGGTTAACGGGCTGAAGAGCTGGGTTCCAGCCGTGGTTTTGCTACCGCTCCATCCTCCCGATGCCGTGCATGTGCTGGCCCCGGTGCTCGACCAGGTCAGCGTGCTGGAACCGTTATAGGCGACCGACGCGGCACTTGCACTCAGAACTACCGTTGGCACCGGCGGGGCGGCGGCGACAGTAATCGTGGCTGATTGATTCGCATTACCTCCGGCACCGGTACACGTAAGCGTGTAAGTACCCGTGGCCGTCAATGAATTCAATACCTGGCTCCCCGAGGTGCTGACCGCCATGTTCCAGGCGCCGGAGGTTGTGCACGAGCTTGCATTGGTGCTGGACCAGGTCAGGGTGCTGGAGCCGTTATACGCAACATTGCTGGGACTCGCACTGATCGATACGGTCGGCGCCGCAGAGGTCACGGAAATGGTGGCATTCTGCGTCGCGCTGCCGCCTGCACCGGTACAGGTCAAGGTGTAGGTGGCAGTGCTGGTGCGATTGGTCAGCGTGGCCGAGCCCGCCGTTGCTTTCGCACCCGTCCAGCCGCTGGCGGCCGACGTGGCGGTGCACGCTGTGGCATTGGTGCTCGACCAAGTCAACACGCTCGACGCGCCACTGACCACCGAGGCCGGGCTCGCGCTGAACGTGAGGGTCGGCGCGGGCGACACCACCGCCACGCTCACCGACTGACTGCCGCTGCCGCCCGCGCCGCTGCAACTCAGCGTGAAAGTGGAACTGGCAGTGATGTTGCTGATCACTTCCGTGCCTGAGGTTGACTTGGTCCCGCTCCAGCCGCCCGAGGCGGTGCAACCGGTGGCCGAGGTGGTGCTCCAGGTCAAGGTGGCGCTGCCGTTTAAAGCGACACTACCCGGACTTGCGGAAAACACCACCGTGGGTGCGGGCGTGCCGGTAATCGGTCTTGGCACAATCGCCCACACCGGGGTGCCGGTGTAATCCGGCGTGCCCATGGTCAGGAACTTGGTCCACAAGCTCTGCGTCGCACCGCCGGCATCCACCGCCATGGCCAGTGCGGCTTGCAAATTAGCATAGTAGGCATCCGGCGTGGTCGGATACGCACTTGCTTGCATCAACCCGCTGGTAGGACACGCACTAGCCGATTCGGTAGGGAAATTTCGTTGATACAACTGCAAGAAGCTCGTGTCGTAGCCGCCCACCGCATCGACGATCCCTGCGCCGAAGCCGTATTGCGTCGCCGACTTCCAGCAAAATCCGGACGTGCCGCTGTTGCCGCCCAAACGGCCCACCGGCCATTGGTTGAGCCAGTCGCGCATCGTCGTGGCGTTGCTGAACCCTAAATCCACCAGACGGTTAAACACCATGACGAAGAAGTCGTTCTGCCACGGCGAATATTTGGGTGGCACGGTGTAGCCGCTGATCCAGTCGAAGTCCTGAATCGCGCCCAGGCTGTTCTGCGCGGGCGATGCCCAATGCGCGGTTTTTTCGGCGATATTGTTATTGGTCTTGGTCACCAGATAGTTTTTGAGCGGATGCGTGTCGGGCGTCAGCGTGGCGGCGAAGCCGAGCGTGCGAATACCCCAAGCCTGGCCCCGGTTCTGGTAGCCGACAATGCCGTCCTGCGGACCACTCGCATAAGTGCGGCGGCTGACGCTGTTCCAGATCATGTCGTAGTTGGCCAGGAACTGCAGTTCTTCCAAATAGAAATAATCACCGCTCAGCAGATAGGCGAGGTAACCGAGCATGGGTTGATGCGCGGCGGGGTCGGCACCCGGCTCATGGCTGTAAGCGTTACCGCCGGTGCCTTCGACCAAACCGCCGCCGTAGTCTTGTTCGCTGAGGCTCGGGTAGCTGTCGATCGAGACCGGGTAGCCGGTGCCCTCGTCACGGTAGTGGTAGCTATAAGCTCCGCCGGCGCTGCTGTTGGCCAGGGTCGCGTTATAAGCGCGCACGTCGCCACCGCTGATCACGAACGAAGCATCCCATTCCGGGAGAATTCCGATTTGCGGGCTGTAACCGGTATCTCCCCAATTGATGCGCAGGTTGGCATTGCTCATCGGCACGATGTTTTGCACATAGCTGCTCAGCACTGTGCTTTGCAGGGTGAGATTCGCGTAGTTAGGCACCGCGCGGCTATCTCGAAGATATTGGGTATCGGGTTGGGCATAAACTTGCGGGGCGCTGCCCCACCAGCCGACCTGATGCCAGCGGGCATGATGATAATGGGTTAACGATGCACCACCGTTGGTATAAATTTGCGTGCTGCCGACCGTCACTGTCGGCACATAGGTAAATGCCGTGGCGCCGTCCTTAAAGGTCCAGTTGTTTTCAACCACGGCGTCCACTCTGACCGTGTTGATCGGCGTACCCGCATAGGCCCTGATGTGAAAATAGGCGGTCAAGTGAGGATGCGCATTACCCAGACTGTCCTTGACCGGACCACCCACGATCCACTCGGTGACTTGCGGACCCGACAGCCAGGATTTAGGCGTCGTGGTTTGCAGCAGGTTTTTTGCCGAAGCCGTAAAGTCGGTTCCCGCGATATTCAAACTCACTTTTGCATCGAAGGTGGTCGCCAGCAGGCTGCTCAGCGTGACAGCGCTCCCCGAAGGCGCCGTTGCATCGGTATTAAGCGTCAGTATCTGGCTGGCACTGGCGGGAAGATTCGCCAGCTTCAAGGTCAGCACGGCGTGCTTGAGAGAGCCATCGCTGTGCGCCGCTTTCTTGTCGACTTGCACGGTCACCGGCGTGCCGTCCGGCAATTTGGCCAGGAGGTTCATGCCGGCGGCAACATCGCCGATTTTAAAATAATGCCCAAACGTCACCGGCACATTGGTTTGCGTCGAGCCGCTCTGGTTGATCATTTTCAGCGTGGTAATTCCGGAGGCGACCGGGCCTCCGACGGTAATCAGCGTGGATTGACTGGAGCTGCCGCCACTTCCGCTGCACGTCAGCGTATAAGTGCCCGATGTCGTCAAGGATATCAGCGTCAACGTTCCCGTCGTTGCTTTGGTACCCGTCCAGGCACCGCTGGCAGTGCACGAGGTCGCACCGGTGCTGCTCCATGTCAGTACTGATACGCCGCCGATCGCTACCGACGTCGCACTTGCGGACAGCGATACTGTCGGCGGCGCGCCGCTCACTGTCACCGCAACTGTTTTAGATGCGGTACCACCGGCGCCGGAGCAAGACAAAATAAAGTTCGCATCCGCCGTCATCGAACCGATCACCACACTGCCCGAGGTTGCTTTCGCACCGCTCCAGCTTCCGCTCGCAGTGCAACTCGTCGTGTCGGTGCTGGACCAGGTCAGTGTGGTTGAGCCGTTATAACTCACGCTGCTGGAGCTGGCCGCAAGCGTCACAGTCGGCGCCGTGGTCGTGCCGTTGCTGAGGCGGTAGAAATACACGTTCTCGGTGGTGCGGTTCACCGCGACGAAAACATTTTTACTCGGCACGTATTGGAAACGGCCGTAGGTGCCGCGCGCCTCGGAAGCGGTCGGGGTAACCGTGTTGCTGCCCGCCGGATTGATTTTGGTCCACACCCAGGTGCTGGGGTTCAGGGTGTATACCGCGCTGCCGCCATCCCAACCGACAAACAATTTGCTGGCCGAGTCGTAAACGAAGCCGGGCGCCTGTGCGCTTTCAATGGTTGTATCGCCGCTGGTCGTGGGTTTGACGGGCGCGCCGGTCGGACTGCTCAGGTTCCAGGCCAGTATCCCGGTCTTCCCGCCCACCGTCACCATCAAGTGCCGCACCGGATCAACCGCAGCCGTGGAATAATCTTCCAGATAATTGCTGACCCGCACCTGCCAGGTATTGGCAAGCGGATCGTACTCGCGCAAGGTTCCGCTCAAGGTGTCATGAAACCAGACATGCCCGCTGCCGGCATCATAAGCGGCAACGCTGCCGTACATGGCGGCATACCCTGCGGCACCGGGAATGGAAGCGCGCGCGCTCCAGGTGTTGGTAGCGAAGTTGAATGCATCCACGGCGCTGCCTGAGCCGCCGACCTCGCCGTAGGTGGAACCGGCACCAACCGCCATGAAGCGGTCAACCGGGTCGGGAACATAAACGAGCATGTTGTAGGTGTGGCGCGCACTGGGCTTGCCATCAAGATAATACAGCGTGTCCGCCGCGATGCTGGTACTGGGTTCCGTCGCGCGCGACCACGTCAGCGTCGCAATGTCGAACACATACACTTCATTTCCGGCGTAGGCATTGTGGCCGCCGCCCCACACGATCAAGCGATCACGTTTGGTGTCGTAGGCCCCGCCGCTCCAGGAATTCATTACCGCCGTGTGGCCTTCCACACCGGAGTAACTGCAATTGCTCGCCGGACAAGGATCCAGCGAACTTAGATTGGAACTGGGCGCCTGATACCACTGCCCGGGTTGCAACGTATCGAGCGGGCCGGCTGCCGCGGCGGTGACGCCGAACGCCATAAGCAACGCAATCGCGCGCTTGCCCATCGACCCATACCAATTTAATTCACCTGGATTCTGCATGTTCTTAATCGCACCTGTTGTTACTTTGAGTTAATGTGCTTCGCACTACTTCTTCTTGGCCGTCATGTGTGCATCCGGCACTCCCAAGGTTTTTAGCCCGCCCTCTTACACACCGACCTACCGTTATCGAATTAACGGTGTTTTTTCGTAGGCAAAATCATGCAGATCGCGTCACATTGAGGCCGTAAACATTTCGATCACGGTCACAATTTGCGCGGGTTGAACTCTGATACCGGAAACTTAATGGCGAATTAAACGGAAAACGAAACCTGCGATCGCGGGTTTGGTGTGGTCCACAGTCCTCTCGATGGAAAAAGCGATCTCGATGGAATAAACTTCGGCGCCACTTTGCCGTAAGAAATATCCATGAGCGAACTCTTGCACGAACTGATCTTCAACACGGCCCAGCGTGTGCCGCAGGCCGACGCGCTACGTTTTCGCGGCGTATCCGTTTCTTATTCCGCACTGGCCGATGGAGTTAATCGCGCAGCCGCCGGATTAATAAATTCCGGACTCGCACGGCATGAGCGCGTGGCGATTTATTTACCCAAGCGATTCGAGTCCGTGATTGCGTTTTATGGCACGACGCGCGCGGGCGGTGTGTTCGTTCCCGTCAATCCGCAGCTCAAAGCGGAGCAAGTCGGCCACATTGTGCGCGACAGCAATGCGCGCATTTTCATCACATCGAAAGATCGTGTCGAAGCCCTGCTCGAAACTTTGCACCAATGTCACGACCTGCGCGTTCTGGTGGTGGTCGACGGTGCGAACGACAACCTGCCGACTATCCCTTCGGTAGAATCGCTGACCTGGGAAACCTTCACCACCGCACATGACCGCGGCGAGAACTTCCATCGCTGCATCGATACCGACATGGCGGCGATTCTTTACACTTCGGGCAGCACCGGACGGCCGAAGGGCGTGGTGCTGTCGCACCGCAACATGGTCACCGGCGCCAAGAGTGTTTCGCAGTATCTGGAAAATACACCGGCCGACCGCATCCTCGCGGTGCTGCCGTTCAGTTTTGACTATGGGCTGAATCAACTGAGCACCGCATTCAGCGTGGGCGCATGCGCGGTGCTGATGGATTATTTATTGCCGCGCGACGTGATCAACATGGTGGCGAAGGAACGCATCACCGGCCTGGCCGCGGTGCCGCCGTTGTGGGTGCAATTGGCGCAACTGCCATGGCCGGCCGAGGCCGTGAATACGCTACGTTACATCACCAACTCCGGCGGTGCGATGCCGCGTGCCGTGGTCGACGGCTTGCGCAAAGCGCTGCCCAAGACGAATGTGGTTCTGATGTATGGCTTGACCGAAGCTTTCCGCTCCACCTATTTGCCGCCGGCAGAACTGGATCGCCGCCCCGACTCGATGGGCAAGGCGATTCCCAATGCCGAAATCATGGTGGTGCGCGAAGACGGTACGCCCTGCTCGCCCGGTGAACCCGGCGAGCTGGTGCATCGCGGCTCGCTGGTCGCGCTGGGTTACTGGAACGATCCGGAAAAAACCGCCGAGCGTTTTCGTCCTACGCCGGGCCGCGACCCGAAAATCCCGTTGCAGGAAATCGCCGTGTGGTCGGGCGACACCGTGCGCATGGACGAGGAAGGCTTTCTGTATTTCATCGGCCGCAAGGACGACATGATCAAAACCTCCGGTTACCGCGTCAGTCCCACCGAAGTCGAGGAAGTGATTTACGGCACCGGGCTGGTCGGTCATGCGGCCGCCATCGGCGTGGCGCATCCGGTGTTGGGCCAGGCCATCGTGGCGGTGGTATCGCCGCCGGAAGGCAGCGACACCCTCGTGACTCAACAACTCATCGACGAATGTAAAAACAAGCTCCCTTCGTTCATGGTGCCCGCGCATGTGCATGTGCAACGCGTGCTGCCGCGCAACCCGAACGGCAAAATCGACCGCAAACAACTTGCCGCGGAATTAACCGGCCTGTTTCAGGATAAAACCGGAAAATGAAAAAACCGGTGCATAATTTCCCGCAGCCTTTTCCGGTGGAGGGCGCTGAGCTTGTCATCGGCGGCATACCCATTACGCGTTTGGCCGCGCGCGCCGGACAGACGCCGTTTTATGCTTACGACCGCGGCTTGCTGAATGCGCGCGTGGCGCATCTGCGCAAACATTTGCCCGCGGAATTACGCCTGCATTACGCGATCAAGGCGAACCCCATGCCCGCCGTGGTGCAACACATGGCGAGCCTGGTCGACGGATTCGATCTGGCCTCGATGGGCGAAATGCACGTGGCGCTGGACACGCACATGCCCGCGCACAAAATCAGCATTGCCGGGCCCGGCAAGTCCCTGCAGGAATTATCCTGCGCGATCGCCGCGGGCGTGACCATCAACATGGAATCGGAACATGAGATGGAAACCATCGCGCGGCTGGCGCAAACGCTTGGCGTTCGGCCGGCGGTCGCGATCCGCGTGAATCCCGATTTCGAACTCAAATCCTCCGGCATGAAAATGGGCGGCGGGCCGAAACAATTCGGCGTCGACGCCGAACGCGTCCCGGCGATGCTGCGCCGCCTGCAACAACTCGACTTGAATTTTTCCGGCTTCCATATTTACAGCGGATCGCAAAATCTCAAACCCGAAGCCATCATCGAAGCGCAGGAAAAAACTTTCGAACTCGCCTACCGGTTGTCCGACCATGCGCCCGGCCCGGTGCGCAAGCTCAACATCGGCGGCGGTTTCGGTATCCCGTATTTCCCGGGCGACACGCCGCTGGACATCGCGCCCATCGGCGAACATCTGGCGCGCCGCCTGCCGGAGGTGAAACAGCGCTTACCGGAAGCGGAGGTGGTCACCGAGCTGGGACGTTACCTGGTGGGCGAAGCGGGTGTGTATGTGTGCCGCGTGATCGAGCGCAAAATTTCCCGCGAGCACGTGTTTCTCGTCACCGACGGCGGCTTGCACCATCATCTGGCCGCGTCGGGAAATTTCGGGCAATTCGTGCGCAAGAATTATCCGGTGCTGGTCGGCAACAAAATGAATTCCACCACAACGGAACCGGCCAGCGTGGTCGGACCGCTGTGCACGCCGCTTGATCTTTTGGGCGACAAAATGGATTTACCGCAAGCCGACAGCGGCGACTTGATCGTCATCCTGCAATCCGGCGCTTATGGTTTGACCGCGAGCCCGACACGCTTTCTAAGTCACCCCGAACCGATGGAAGTTTTGGTGTAAATGTTTTTTGGGTAATTGTTGTAGTGCAATGCCGTATCTCCCCTCCTTATTTTCAAGGAGGGGTGGCGGCGAAGCCGACGGGGTGGTTGGGTGGGGTACCGCAAAGATGCGCGAGAGGTGTCTTGAAAATAAGGAGGGAGTAAAAATCTGACCCCTTCGGCTTTTAGTTCTCGTTGTTATTTTCCGATGATTCGCTGCTTCAACCATTTAACGCTGCTCTTGATCCAGTAAACCCATCCCGAATACCAGAACGGCCGGTGCACGATGCAGCGCTGAAATGCATTCACCGCCAACGCGCAGTCGCCCGCGATATAGTGCGTGTAGCCGTAACCGAACCACATGCGCGCCAACACCTGATCCACAGCGCGTTTCGGCGTGACGCTGCCGTCCGGGCCCACCCGGCCCCAGCGATCCAGCGCATGCTTGATGACAAGGTAACCGTAGTTGGCGGCGTGCGGTTTGCGCGTGATGCTTTCGCGATGAATGCGATACAGCGACAGCACGGCCTTGAGCTTGTGAATGGGCGTGATGCGCGACACGCGCAACCAGTAATCGTAGTCCTGGCCGCGCCGCAGGTTGACATCAAACATTCCCACCTCGCGCGCGATCTTGCTGCGAATCATGGCCGTGGTGGTGTGAATCGCGCAATCCAACAGCAAGCGGTTGTACATCCAGCCGCTTTCTTCGGGAACAATCTCCACCGACGGGTGCGCTGCTTCCGGTACCGGCGCCGGCGGATCGAAATCGCCGTCGGCGCGCGCATGCCACTCCTGCCACGCGCTGTAAACCAGGCCGGTTTCCGGATGCGCCGCCAGATAATTCGCCTGCGCGCTCAATTTGCCGGGCAGCCATAAATCGTCCGCATCCAGAAACGCGATGTATTCGCCTTGCGCCGCCTGCAAACCCGTGTTGCGCGCCGCCGCCGCGCCCGCATTCGCCTGCGTAATCACGCGGATGCGCTCGCCGAAACTTCGTAATATGTCAAGACTGTTGTCGGTGGAACCGTCATCCACGACCAGAATTTCCTTGTGCGGGTAATCCTGACCCAACGCGCTGTGCAGCGCCGCCGCGATATAGCGCGCGCAGTTGTAGGAGGGAATGATTACGGAAATCAGCGGCTGAGGCATGGTCGGAAAATCAAGGTCCAGTATATTCGTAGGCGCCCGCATCGATACGGCCTTGCGCAACTCGCGGCTTCAACATCCCCGGCGCGAAGTATTCGAAATAGGGTGTCAGATCAAGACCATTTACGCCGGTGGGTTTCTGGCCCGCATCAATTGCCTTGGAAGCACGTAACAAACGGTAGTCGAAATGCGCGCGGTCGGCGAAACCGCCGTCCGTTTTCACATTGCCCTCTTGCCGCCCGAGCGTGCACGCGATATCTGCCTTGCCCGCAAGCACATTGTTGTACAGCATGCAGGGAATCTCCTTCGGCGCCTGCACGAACACGCCGCTGTTACGGTCGTTGATCAACGTGTTGTTCGCCATGAACAGCCGGTTGTCCGCATGCTGCACGCCTTCGGCGCCGTACGCCACCAGCGTCCAATTGTCCGCATCAGGCCCCTTCTGAATGACGTTGCCCACCAGCACCGCCAGCCCGCCGTTGGGAACATCGACTTCATAACTGGCGCGGCCGGCGTTCCCATCCAGCATGCGGCTGTATTCGATGACGGTTTCGCTGGCGCGGCTTTTTACCTGATGACCAATCAGCGCTTCTTGCAGTGTGCTGTAGCGAATTTCCAGACGTTTTATTTTGCCGACGTAGATGTTGTGGCTGCGCCCATCACCCGCGCCGTTATGGGTAAATACGGAGTGTTCCACGTTAATTGTGCTGTCGCCGCGATCACCGGCCAGGATGCCGTTTTCGTTGTCGGTGAAGCGGCACTGGCGCACCGTCAGATCTTTCCCTTCGGCACGGATGCCCGCACCGTTCATACCGGAAACTTTTGCGCCGGAGAACTGAATGTTTTCCACGCGCGTTCGATCACCCTTGATCACCCAGATCGCCTTGCCCTCGGCGGCTTTGCCGTTGGCTTCGAGCTGCACCCCGGCGTCCTGGCCGCATATCATCAAATCATTCGCGCGCCACACCGCCACATCGCCTTTGTAGACACCGGCCGCGATGTCCACAATATCGCCGTCTTCCGCCGCGGCCGCCGCGGCGCTGGGCACCAAATAACGGTCTCCCGGCGCAACAGTCAATACCCGGCCCACACGGTCGTTGTCCAAGATCGAAACCCGGATGGTGCGCCGCGCGACTGCGATCACATCCGATACGGACTCCAATTCGATAAGCACGGATTCCGCACATTCAACGTCCGCGTCATCGTTAATTTTCAGGCTCAAATTGAAAGTTTGCGTATGGGGCGGAATCACCAGCTCGCTGGGTGCCTCGTAGTCGCGTTGATACTGCGCACTGCCGCCGAAACGCAACGGCACACGCAATTCCTTGGCATTCGGCGTCAACAGGCGAATTGGAATTTGGACAGTCCCGGCAGCTTCGGCAACACTCAGGCTCTCCTGATCAAATACGATTTGCACGGCGGACTGCGCCCGGCCGCAACTGGTCGTGCCAAGCGCCAGGAGAATGCACAAGGCGCCTTGTCTTAACTTGGAAAATGTTCGTGAATCCATTGCCCTGTCCATTGCTCGACCTGAGCGCGCCAATCGCCGCGCGAAAAAGTGTGATTGGCGGCGGGAAAATCCTGCCGGGTGAGGTTGCCGCGCGTCACACGCCGTTGCCAGTCGCGCGACGCCCCGGCCAGATCGCGGAATTCGTCCGCCACATAATCGTTGTTGCCGCTTAAAATCAGCAGTATCGGACCTTTGAATTTATCCCAACCCTGCGCCATGCGTTCCGGTAGCGGCAATGCCGCGGAGGCACTGCGATCGGCCGGTGCCTCGGGTTGACTAGCCGTGCGCAACTTGCCGGCGAGCTCCATGAATCCTTTCAGCGCCGTGCCCGGTTTCCATTTTCCCGTCACGGCTTTTTTCCAGAATTCCAGGCTGAAGGCGCGTTGCAGGTAATAGTGTTTCATATAGGCTTTCGCCCTGCCCGCTTCGGTGCGCACCCAGGGATTCAGCAGCACTAAACCGCCCACGCGCGCATCGCGGTGCGCATAAAACAGCGCCGCCGACGCGGCATCGCACAGACCCCAGATGACGACGGAGCGCAGTCCCGGCACACGCGCGCAAAATTCGTCGAGCGCGCACGCGATGTCCTGATTCACTTCTTCAAATGTCAACAAGCGTCCGCTCGCATCGCCCATGCCGCGATAGTCGAAACGCATCACCGGCAAACCCTGCGCCGCCAACCCGCGCGCCAGCAACACAAACTGGCGATGACTGCCCACGCGGTATTGCGGACCGCCGACCACGATCAAGACACCGGTGCGCGCCTCCGCTGCGCCGCGATGCACTATTCCCACCAACGCGTCGTCGCCGCAGGCAAAAGCGATGGCGGACTCGGCACTGTTCATGTCGGCTCACCCAGGAGCGTGGCGGTGGCTTCAAGCAGTGCGGGAACCTCGGTAATTTCCGGCGTATTCCAGAATGCATCACCCACCACCGTGGTCACTTTCACCGGCACATGCAGCGCCTGCCAGGCGTCCACCACTGCACGACCGGCCGGCGGCAGCGTGCGTTCGGCGCTGGCGCCCACGTCCATCCATTCAATGCGCGCCGTTTGCGGAATGGCAAAGGCCTTCAAGTCAAGACCATCCATCGCGCGCACCAGCGCCGGGTCCAGCGTGTAGCCCGCCACTTCGAGGCGTTGCCCGGCATAAGCCGCATTGCGCAAATCCTGGGTGGTGACTTTCTCGCCCGCACCCATCAGGTCGGCCGCCAGACGCAGGCGCAAAAATTGTGTCATGAACTGCTCCCCTTTCACGACCGGCTGCCACAAGATCATGCGCTCCAGATCCGCGGCGAATTCGCGCGCGGCATCCGCCGCAAGCAGCGCGCCGAAGCGCAGCGCCCAAAATATCAGACGCGGACCGTTCTGCTGTTGCAGCCAGCGGGCCGCGCGAAGCATATCGTCGCGCCAAATATCGACGCGCGCATCGGCGAAATCACCCGCACTGTCGCCACTGCCGAAAAGATCGACCAGCAACACGGGGTAGCCCGCCTGCGCCAGACGGCGCGCTTGCAAGGCCGCCATGCGCCGGCTCTTGTTCATTTCTTCGGCGAAAGGTGGGAAGAACAGCACGCTGGGCGCGGGTGCGCGAGCGGCGGACGGGAAGTAAAGAGCAAACAGGTTGCCTGCTGAGCCAGGCAAAAAAAAGGGACGCACGCCAGGCGCTGCGGCCGAGGGAGTCACGCGCCTAACTTTTCCTTCACAAACTCGGCCAGGCTGCCGAGCGTCGCAAAGGTATCGGCGGAAATCTCATCGTCGGAAACGGTGAAGCCGTAATGCTCTTCCAATGCTGTAATCACCGCCACCACTGCCATCGAATCGAGTTCCGGCAGATTGCCCAGCAAGGGGGTGTCGGCCTTCAGGCTGGCAGTGCGCGCGCCCAAGCGCAGGGTCGAGCCAAGCAGGGTTCTTACTTCTTCCAACATATGCATCTCCACAAGTTCGGCCGCGGTGTTGACTGTATCGAATCCGACCGCAAAGCCTGAATACCGGCGGGCCGGACGAAAGCGCGCAAGTATATCGGGATCGCCGGACGACCGCAAAATAATGCACGCCTCGCCGCGCTTACATCAAACCGCTATGATGTGCCGGTCTTTTGCGACCCGATGGATGCATGTCGATCATTTCACGCCTGCAAAGCACCTTCACCAGCCTGGGATGGAATAACGGGTTGTGGTACCTGCTCGGCCAGACCCTGCAACGCATGAACCCGCGCTGGAATATTTACAAATACTGCCTCGTCGCCCAGCCGGTCGCGGCGCAGACGCGGCTCGCCGGCCGTCAGGGCGCGAGCATCGACGTGCGCATGCTGGCTGAAAACGACCCGGCGATCCTCGCCATGGGACGGCCTGCGCACGTTATCGCACAACGCTTCCAGCAAGGCTGCGTGTGCCTGGGCGCTTTCAAAGCGGACGAATTGGTCGGTTACCTGTGGCTGCAACTGGGCCCGTATCTGGAGGACGAAGTGCGTTGCCGCTTCATTCCGCAACCGGCGGCGCAGGCGGCCTGGGATTTTGACATTTTCGTGCATCCCAAACAGCGCATCGGCTTTGCCTTCGCCAAGCTATGGGATGCGGCGGATGTGTTGCTGCGCGCGCGCGGCATTCGCTGGACCCTAAGCCGCATCTCCGCGTTTAACACGGCATCGCTTGCGGCGCACAAGAAACTGGGTTTGAAAAGCGTGGGGGAGAGCGTTTATGTCGTGCTCGGCAACGTGCAGCTTACGTTGAGCAATATTTCACCGTTCGTGCATGTGTCGTTTACGCCAGCGCGTTTTCCAACCCTGCGGGTGAATGCACCGGAAGCCTGACTTATGGAAACGCCGATGTATTCATTTTCCTGGGACCGCGAGCGTCCCGCTCGCTGTTTTGCGGGCAAGATGCCCGCGCACCCGGGTCTTGACGCAGACTGGTTCTTCAGAACAATGGAGAAATAGAGGTCTTTAATGAAAAAATCGGCGTTTCTTCTTTAAGGCGTAGCCACTGGTTTCTTATCTACGGGTTCTTTATCCCAATGCCCGGCACGCACCAACTGATTTTTTAACCCGGGCAACGGGTAACCCAACGCATAGGCTTTTTCAGCGGCAATCTTGGCATTCGCGAAGTCTTTGGTATCCACGTACAACAAACCCATGTTGTAGTACACCTCGCTTGAATCCGGCTTTAATTCCAGCGCTTCCTGATAGCGCACCAGGGCGTCCTTGTAGGCTTGCTTCTTGTGCAGGTATACGCCGTAGATCATGCGCACCATCGCATCGCCGGGCTGAAAGCGCATGGCGCGGTCGAAATAACAGTCGGCCGAATAATAATGCGCCGTGGGCGACCAGCCCTGTTGCAACTGCAACTTGGCCGCCGCCCATAACGCACGGTGATGATTCGGAAACGCGCGCAAGGTGTAATCGATGTCCAGCGCCAGCGCGCCCGACTCGCCTTCCACCAGGTTTTCCACCTTGGAGGTAAAGTGAAAGCGTTCAACCACGCCCAGCTTGTTGTTGAAATGGTCGGCATTGGTGTAATCAAACGGTCCGTACGCATTAGTCAGAACGCCACAGTCACCCTCCGCCTGCGCGCGCCCGCCCAACACAACCGCTGCCGTAAAGACTACCCACACGAAAGTGTGTTTGGAAATCATGGAACTCATGTGCTGCTCACCGAATCATCGCGCTGCGGGGAAGATATTCTCGGAGTTGGCTGTGGGCAAGTCAAGGCGGCTAGGCGCGGGAAGAATAATGCAATAAAAACCAAGCTACCCCGTTCCTGCTGCGCTATTCCTCTTACGAGTTACGCTGAATATCAGTGAACAGTGTAACGACGCAACCTCAAAACCAAATATGACAATCAAAATTGCGTAGGCGGATTAGGCGCAGCCGTAATCCGCCATTTTACGCCCCCGCACCCAAACAGGCGACTATCAGTCAAGCCACGCGACTTCGATGCGGGAGATAATGAACAGCATTCATTGGTGTCTGACCCCAATGGCCGCACTGCTTGCCGGTGCGAATCAGCGTGTTGCGGTCTTCCTGATGTCAGGACGACGCGGTGGGCGTGTGACGAGATTGCGATGCTCCCGCTGTTCGCACGCTTGCAAATATTTACACAGCGCGCGCAGGTCGTGTTGATGTTCAGCCGCGATTTGTTCGCGGATATCACGCACTTCTTTCACAATCGGATCTTCCCAGGCCATGTCAGTCTCCGGTCAGTTCATCGGGGGTACAGATAATGGGCGGTTTATAGCCGTAGTCGATGCAAACAGTAGCAATAGCATCGAAGCGCTCGGCATTGGCGATATGTTTGCAGTTCCACGTCATCAGATAGTGGATGCCGTTCACAGTCGCCACCGCCACGTGCACCGCATCGGCATTTGCCACCGCTGGGATCGCATGGCGATCAACCAGTGCTTGCGCCAAGGTTACTACGTCTTCGCTGATACCAAGCAAGGCAATCCCATCGAGGAGGGCGAGGCGCTTTTGTGCGGCCTCTTCATGGCCACGACTTGCCTCGGTAATCACCAGCTCCGAGACATACACGTCAAAAGTGGCGCGCTGCGTCTCCCACCATTCGCGCGTGCTTAGCTGATGTCCGGCGACAATAATATCCCGCGAGGGGCGGTTGGTGAGGTAACTCACCACACTTGTTTCGAGGTAGACGGTTTTCTTTTCCATGAAGAAAGTTTACTCGACGGTGCCGGCTTCGTCTTGTGCGATTTCACTGGGTTCCATTCTACGCTTAGGCATCGATAGATCGGAAAATCGGACTCAACGTGCAAGCTACTCAATGCTTGG
>CAZHHW010000025.1:0-8861 GCA_964532385.1 uncultured Gammaproteobacteria bacterium
ATCCTCTGCATGAGATCGGCCGCACCCATTCCGATATTCTTGCGACCGAAGAGGACACGCGGCTGTGGGCGGCATTGAATGCGGCGGGCAAGGAAATTCTCGGCATCCCTCTTTCACAGATGCAGATTTATTCCGCATCCGAAGGCCGGGCTGGGGAAGACAAGCTTTCACGCGGGCATCAAGCCATGCTCTGGATTCAGCGCAATATGCCGGATGCCATGAACAGTGTCCTAAAACGCACACGCGAAATTTATAAAAATTAAAGGTGCCTCGCTTATCGGCATGCCACATGCCCATGGCAAAAATTGCCAACCCATTGCCGTATCAGCCTTGATTTACGCTGCCTGCAACACGAACGGCAAGTGCCGTCATCGTGAGTTTATGGCTCACCCCTTTATAGCGGTTTCCAACTGTCGTTAATTTTTCACTTGTGCTGAAAACACGCGCAGTGCACGCTTTAAAGATAAGGAGCCCGAAGTTACCCATGAGCACACAAGTTTTCGACATCGAAAAAATCATCGCCCCGTTTGCGGGCGGCAAGCCCTGCGGCGAGTCGGCAAAATATGAGCCGGAATATGAAAGCGTGGAGGTGGAGGTCGCCAAGCAGGAAGGCATCACACCCTTGCCGGTGAATTGGGACCAGGTGTTGAATCTTTCTCAGCAAGTGCTGGAATCCAAGTCCAAAGACCTCATGATGGCAGGCTATTTGTGCTTCGCCTTGTTTGACCGCAAGGGCTATGCGGGGCTTGCTTCGGGATTAAAAATTTGTCTAGGGCTGGTTAAAAATTACTGGGAAGACGTCTACCCGGAAAAAAAACGCATGCGCGGCCGCGTCGCCGCAATCGAGTGGCTTGCCGGGAAGCTGGAACGTGCCCTGGAACAGCGCCGCCCGGAGAGTAGCGACGGGCCTGTGCTAGCGGAAAGTATCGCTACACTCGATGAATTAGATAAGTATTTAACCGCACAGTTGGCCCGCGAAGCGCCCGATCTAAACAAGGTGACGCGCGTCCTGCGCGAGTTCGCCCGCGACGGCGAACGCGCGGCGGCGCCTGCGGCGGTGGCACCGGCTCCGGCGCCTTCGACGGTTGCTGGCGCTGCGGTAAGTGTAGGCAGCGAAGAGGATGTGCCCAAGGCGCTGCGTCAATGTCAAGCCATGCTACGTAGTGCCGCCGCCTTTATCCGCGGCCAGAAACTTGAAGATCCGCGTTCCTACCGTTTGACGCGCGCCGGTGCGTGGTTGCTCATCGATCAGATGCCGATGCAGCAAAATGGCGTAACGCCCTTGTCCGCCGTGCCGGCAGGTATCGTGCAGAAGTACAACGCTTATCTTGCCGCGCAACAGTATGCGGCGCTCATTCCGGAAGTAGAAGAAAGTTTTTCAAAGTCGCCCTTTTGGCTGGATGCGCACCGATATACTGCGATCGCGTTGGAGAGCTTTGGTCCCAGCCATGCGCAAGCCCGGCAAACAGTGATTAATGAATTGGCATTGTTTTTACAGCGCTTGCCGGAAGTGGTGAAGTTGAAATATTCAGACGGAACGCCCTTTGCTAACGAGCAGACGCGGCTCTGGATCGATCAAGAAGTGACCCCGCCTAAAGATACCGGTACAAGTACCGGGTTGGCGCCCATGAACGCCGATGAAGAGGCTCCTTGGCGTACTGCTGCGCAGGAGGCGAAGCAGCTTGCCGCCAAGGGCAAGATGGCAGATGCATTGGCTGTGTTTCAGACCGGTACCGCACACAGTGGTGCGCAGCGCGCCCGTTTTTTCTGGAGTTTGGCGCAAGCGCGTTTTTGTCTTGATGCGGGTCTTGCCCAGGCGGCGTTGCCGCAACTGGAGCATCTGGAACAGCAGGGTGTACGTTACGCACTGGAAGAATGGGAGCCCGCTTTGAGCCTGGAAGTGGCCCAGGTACTGCTTGTATGCTACGCTCAGCTCGCCGAAAAAAATAAGAAAATGAGGGACGTGTTAGCACCTAAAGCCGAACAATTATACGCGCGCATTTGCCGCCTGGACTTAAATGCCGCCTTGCAAACAGAGTTAAAGGTATTTCAACAGATTTGAAATTTGACTGGCATGGCTTGCCTTGATGGGGTCGTGTTAAGACAGATGCAAACGAGAACATTAAAGAAGGAGTCAAGTCATGGCAAAAGAAGGCTCAGTCGCCCCTAAAGAACGCATCAATATCGTATACAAACCCGCGACCGGTGACGCCAAGGAAGAGATCGAGCTCCCGTTGAAATTACTCGTGATCGGTGATTTTACCCAGCGTCAGGAAGACGAGACGCTGGAAAACCGCCCCATGATCAATATCGACAAAGATAATTTTAACGACGTGCTGCGCGGCCAGAATTTGAGTCTCAATATCAATGTTGATAACAAGCTGGCAAGCGACGGCGGCGAAATGCCTGTGCAATTGAAAATACAATCGCTCAAGGATTTCGACCCGGAAGCCGTGGCCCGTCAGGTTCCTGAGCTTAACAAGCTGTTGGAATTGCGTGAAGCGCTGATGGCATTACGCGGGCCATTGGGCAATGTGCCGGCGTTTCGCAAACGCCTGCAATCCATAGTTTCCGACGAGCAGGCGCGCGCCAAACTGATTACCGAGCTGGGTTTGGACGACGATGATAAAAAATAATCGCGCGTTGACGCACGTGGTTTATTGATTCGCACTACAGGAGATCGATGCATGTCGGAATCAGAGCAGCAAAAGGCGGGGGCCGCGCAGGCTGTGGAGACACAGGGCTCGTTGCTTGACCAGATCATGACCGAAACCAAAATGAAGCCTTCGGAAGATGGCTATGCAGTTGCCAAACATGGTGTGGAAATCCTGATTTCGGAACTGGCCAAATCGGCGCGCTTCGGCGAAAAAATTGAAAAAAGCATGGTCGACCAGATCATCGCCTCGATCGATCAGAAAATCAGCGGGCAGCTCGATGCGGTCATGCACAATGACACTTTCCAAAAACTGGAATCGGCGTGGCGGGGATTAAAGCTGCTGGTCGACCGCACTAATTTCCGTGAAAACGTCAGGCTGCAAATCATCAACGTGTCCAAGCAGGATCTGCTCACGGATTTCGAAGACTCGCCTGAAATTGTCAAGTCCGGCTTGTACAAGCACGCCTACACGGCGGAATACGGCCAGTTCGGCGGCCAGCCGTTCGGTTCGATTATCGGCAACTACGAATTCGGCCCCGGGCCGCAGGACATCAAGCTGCTGCAATATTGCGCCAGCGTCGCCGCGATGGCGCATGCGCCGTTTATTTCCTCAGCCGGTCCACAGTTTTTCGGCATCAAGGATTATACCGAGCTGCCTAATCTCAAGGACTTGAAGTCTATTTTTGAAGGTCCGCAGTATGCCAAGTGGAATTCGTTGCGTGAATCCGAAGACGCGCGTTACCTGGGGCTCACTGCGCCGCGTTTCCTGCTGCGCTTGCCGTACGGCAAAGGCAGCAGTCCGGTCAAAGGTTTCGATTACGAGGAAAATGTGCACGGTTCGCACCACGATTATCTGTGGGGCAACACCGCGTTTGCATTTGCCACGCGTTTAACGGACAGCTTCGCCAACTACCGCTGGTGCCCGAACATTATCGGTCCGCAAAGCGGTGGCGCGGTCGACGATTTACCCTTGCATCAGTTCGAATCGATGGGCGAAATCGAAACCAAGATTCCCACCGAAGTGCTGATTTCCGACCGGCGCGAATATGAACTTGCCGAAGAAGGTTTCATCGCGTTGACCATGCGCAAAGGCAGCGACAACGCTTCCTTTTTCTCCGCGAATTCGGTGCAGAAAGCGAAGTTCTTCGGCAACAGTAAGGAAGGCAAAGACGCCGAAACCAACTACAAGCTCGGCACGCAACTGCCGTATATGTACATCATCAATCGTCTGGCGCACTACATCAAAGTACTGCAACGCGAGCAAATCGGCTCGTGGAAAAATCGCCCGGATCTGGAGCGCGAGCTCAATAGCTGGATACGCCAGTACGTGTCGGATCAAGAAAATCCCACCGCCGCCGTGCGCAGCCGCCGGCCGTTACGTGCAGCGGAGATTCTGGTCGAAGACGTCGAAGGCGACCCGGGTTGGTATCGGGTCACCATGAACGTGCAGCCGCACTTCAAGTACATGGGCGCGAGCTTTACATTGTCGCTCAAAGGCAAGTTGGACAAGACCTGAGATCACCGTAACCGGTAGCTGGAAGGATCAGATGAGTTCGATTTTTCCGGCATGTTGTCCACCGGTTACCCTCTCCCCGCGCCTATGAGTCAAGAACAAAGCTTGTTCGAACGCTTGCAGAATCCCGATGAATCCGGCGACTACAAGCTGAAGATCAATGTCAATAAAGCCGCCGACTCGGTGTTGACACATTTGCGTAATATGCTCAACACCCGGCAGGGGAGTGTACCCACCTTGCCCGATTATGGCCTGCCGGATTTCAACGATATTGCGTCGAACTTCCCCGACGCCATTTTCGAGCTGCGCCGCGTCATCAAACAAAGTATCGATAATTACGAGCCGCGCCTGTCGCAGGTAAAGGTGGATTACACCCGCGATGATGACAAGCCGCTGAGCATGCGTTATGAAATTACCGCGCAATTGAGTCTGGGCGGGGAAAATGCCAACGTCTGGTTTGAAACCACGCTGGATTCACAGGGACGAGTGAAGGTAAGAGGCTAAGATAAAACGCCGCACCGCTGCATTTCCCGCGGCTTAGCGCCAGATCCACTTAAGTTTGTTTACAGCGCCGCAGGCAGGATAAAGCACGCCGTGAGTTTCAATAAATACTACCAGGAAGAACTGCTTTACCTGCGCGAGATGGGCGAGGAGTTCGCGCGCGCCTATCCGAAGCTTGCGCCATTTTTGTCGCGTAAGGGAAATGATCCCGACGTCGAACGCATCATCGAAGGATTTGCGTTTATCGCCGGGCGCATCCGGCAAAAGCTCGACGATGAGTTGCCCGAATTAACCCACACCTTGATTTCCCTGTTGTGGCCGCATTTCTTGCGGCCGATCCCGTCCATGTCGATCCTGCAATTCACCCCAGTCCCGAACGCCATTTCCGAAAAGAAAATCATCGCACGCGGTATCGAGGTTGACTCCGTACCGGTGGACGGCACTCCCTGCCGCTTTCACACTTGTTTTGACGTCGATCTGTATCCCTTCGCGCTGGAAGATATCGAAGTGCAAACCACCGGTGCGGGGACCTCGCTCAAATTGAATTTCCAGTTAGGCAGCGGCGCGATCATGGACAAGATCGGGCTTGATCGGTTGCGCTTGTTTTTGCATGGCGAGCCGGCGGTGTGTCATGCCACTTATTTATGGTTCTTCGAATATTTGACGCGCGTGACGCTGCGTGGAGATGCTGCCGATAAAAACGCAGCACGCGTCGAGCTCGACAAAAGCTGCATTCAGCGGGTCGGATTTGCGGAGAATGAGGCATTGATCCCTTATCCGGCGAATGCATTCGGCGGTTACCGTTTATTGCAGGAATATTTTTGCCTGCCGCAGAAATTTTTGTTTGTCGACGTAACCGGCTTGGCCAGGGCGGCGCGTTTGCAGGTTCGGGAACGTTTCTCGATGACCTTTGAATTTTCACGGCCGTTTGAAAATCATGTGCGGCTGAACAAAACCAATTTTCAGTTGTATTGCGCGCCGATCATTAATTTATTTCAAAAAGACGCCGCGCCGCTGCGGCTGAAAAATGAAAAGGTCGAGTACCGTGTGATGTCGTCGGGAAGCAACGCCGCTCATTTTGATATTTTTTCGATCGATAACGTCACCGGCTGGATTCAGGGTACCGGTGAGAAAAAAATCTACCGGCCGTTTATCTCGTTCGATCATCGCGCCCAGCGTGAAGCGCAGAAAGATGCTTTTTATCGCACCCGCCTGACACCGTCGGTGATTGGCGACGATGCCGAAACGTACATTTCTTTCGTCACCGCATCGGAGCGCCCGCAGTTGCCCGGCGCCGAGACGATTTCCATCGATATGACCTGCACCAACCGGCAGTTGCCTGAAAAGCTGCGCATCGGCGATGTGCGGGTGGCGACCGGTAACTCGCCGGAATACGCATTGTTTCAAAATATTCTACCCTGCACCAAGTCGATTCCACCGCCGCTGGAAGGCGACATGCAGTGGATGCTGATTTCCAATATGGCGCTGAATTACACCTCGCTGACCAACGTCGATGCATTGAAAGTCATTTTGTCCGCCTACAATTTCCCGGCCTTTTACGACAAACAGGCGGCACGTATCAACGAGCTGCGCATGGACGGCATTGAAAGCATAAACGTGGCACCCATGACTTTGATGTTCAACGGCTTGCCGGCGCGCGGCTTGCGCACGCGCCTAGGCATGAAGAGCAGCAAATTTACGAATGTAGGTGACATGTATTTGTTCGCGGCGGTGTTGAATGAATTTTTCACGCTATATGCGTCGATTAACTCGTTCAATCAACTTACGGTGAAAGACCTTGAACGAGGCGAGGAGTTTCAATGGCAACCACGGGTCGGTCAACAACCGGTAATTTGAACGAAGCCCTGCTGAACGAATTGCTCGCGCACGGGCGGCAGTTCGATTTTTACCAGGCGGTGCGTGTGCTGCTTGCATTGCATCCCGAGGCGGCAACGCCCGGCGGGCGCGGGCAGCTCGCCAGAGAAACGTTGCGTTTTCGCGCCAACCCCAGTTTGGGATTTCCTGCTTCGGATGTGGAAAGCGTTGAACGTGAAACCGCTACCGGCACGGCGTTGCCGCCGTACGCGATGACCGTGAACTTTCTGGGCTTGATCGGACCCGCCTCGCCGTTACCGGCGTATTACACCGAAGAAGTCATTCGAGCCGATCCCGACGCCGCCATGGCGCGGCATTTCCTCGATATGTTTCACCACCGCCTGACCTCGTTCGTTTACCGCAGCTGGGAAAAATATCGCTATATCCTGCAATACCGGCCGGGTGCGCGCGATCCTTTTTCCAATCGCATGTTCGCATTGATCGGTTTGGGACACCGTCAGTTGCGCAAAGACAGCCGCATCGAATGGGCGCGCTTGTTACCATATCTGGGCCTGATCGGCATGAAGGTGCGTTCGGCGTCGTTGCTGTCCGGCGTCGTGTCGCATTATTTCGGCAATGTGCCGGTGCGTGTGCAGGAATACGTGCGGCACAAAACCGCCATCGATCCCATGCAGCGTAATCGCCTGGGGGTGGTGAACTGTTCCCTGGGGGTGAGCGGCATGCTGGGCGAGAAAGTCTATGACGTGAACACTAAATTCAAATTACGCATTGGCGCGCTGGATTTCGCCGCCTATCGCGAGTTTTTGCCCGGCGGCAGCGACTATGCGGCGCTGCGCGAGCTGGTCAGGTTCACACTGATCGATCCGTTGGAATATGATGTGGAATTGCTGTTGCGCGCAGACGATGTGCCGCGTACCGCGCTGACCCAAGACAACCCCTGCCGCCTGGGTTATTCGACTTGGCTTGGGGATGTGCGGCAGGGAACAGTCAAGGTAGTGCAGACGGGCGCGGGCTAGAGCTCGCGGCGAAAGCGTTGCTGCAATAAATAGTCAAAACAGGGGAAGCCGTCATGATCAACGTTGAATTGAAATCGCTCATTGGCAAACTGAACAGTTACGCTAAAACCTCGCTTGAGGCAGCGGCTGGATCATGTATTTCGCGCGCGAACTATGAAGTCACGATCGAGCACGTGTTGCTCAAGTTTGTTGAAGATACCGAATATGATTTTCAGATGATTCTGGCGCATTTCGGCGTCGATGCCGGACGCGTGCAAAAAGCCATTCAACGCGCGGTCGAACGCGAAAAAACCGGCAATCAGGGCAAACCCGTGTTCTCGCCGTTGCTGATCGAGTGGATGCAGGAAGCGTGGATGCTGGCCTCGGTGGATTTTGGTCTGGGGCAGATCCGCTCGGGTGCATTCATCGCGGCGCTGGTATTGAATCCGCGCCGCTATGGTTTGGCCGATTATTACGACGAGTTGTCCGCCGTGAGCGGGGATGATTTGCGCCTGCACTTCAAGGATATTGTCGGCGGCTCGAAAGAAGACGCCGAAGCGCGGCTCGGTGCGGCGAACAATGCGCAGGCAGGCGCGCCGGGCGTCTCCGGCGGCGGCACAGCGCTGGAAAAATACACCGTCAATTTTACCGCGCGTGCGCGCGCCGGTGAAATCGATCCGGTGTTTTGCCGTGATCGCGAGATCCGGCAGGCCATCGATATTCTTGGCCGGCGCCGCAAGAATAATCCTATTTTTGTCGGCGAGGCGGGCGTGGGCAAGACCGCCGTGGTGGAAGGGCTGGCGCTCAAGATCGTCGAGGGCGACGTGCCTGACATTTTAAAAAATGTAGAAATTCTCGGTTTGGATATGGGATTGCTGCAAGCGGGTGCGAGCGTCAAGGGCGAGTTTGAACAACGCCTGAAATCGGTCATTCAGGAAGTGAAATCCTCGCCTAAGCCCATCATCATTTTCATCGATGAGGCGCACACCCTGATCGGCGCGGGCGGCACGGCGGGCGGCGGAGACGCCGCCAATTTGCTGAAGCCTGCGCTGGCGCGCGGCGAAATGCGCACGCTGGCGGCGACCACCTGGTCGGAATACAAAAAATACTTTGAAAAAGACCCGGCACTTGCGCGGCGTTTTCAGCTGGTGAAAATCGAAGAGCCGTCGGCGGAGGAGGCCGTCGTCATCATGCGCGGATTGCGCGAAAAATACGAAACCTCGCACAATGTTTATGTGCGCGACGACGCTGTGATGGCCACCGCACAGTTGGCGGCGCGCTATATTTCCGGGCGGCAGTTGCCGGACAAGTCGGTTGATCTGCTGGACACCGCCTGTGCGCGCGTCAAGATCAATATCAG
>CAZHHW010000025.1:8961-34125 GCA_964532385.1 uncultured Gammaproteobacteria bacterium
AGCAAGGTGGTTGCGGATTGGACCGGTATTCCAGTGGGCAACATGGTCAAGGACGAGTTGGCGTCGATCATGAGTTTTGGCGCCAATCTAAAGAAACGCATAAAAGGTCAAGACCATGCGATCGATGCGCTTGACCGCCGCATTCGCGCTTCCAAAGCAGGTTTGGGCAGTCCGCACGCGCCCATCGGCGTGTTCTTGCTGGCCGGCCCGAGCGGCGTGGGTAAGACGGAGACAGGATTGGGCATTGCCGACTTGTTGTTCGGCGGTGAACGTTTCATGGTCACCATCAATATGTCGGAATATCAGGAAAAGCATACTGTTTCGCGCTTGATCGGTTCGCCGCCGGGTTACGTCGGCTACGGCGAGGGCGGGCAGTTGACCGAAGCGGTGCGCCAGCGGCCGTATTCCGTGGTGTTGCTCGACGAAGTCGAGAAGGCTGATCCGGAAGTGTTGAACCTGTTTTATCAGGTGTTCGATAAAGGCTCGCTGACCGACGGCGAGGGGCGTGAGATTGACTTTAAAAATACGGTCATTCTGCTGACCAGCAATCTGGGCACCGATATCATTACCGAGCTGAGCGGAAGCGAACCGCGGCCCGAAGCCGATACCATTGCCGAAGCGGTGCGCCCGGTGTTGATCAATCACTTCAAGCCCGCGTTGCTGGCGCGCATGGAAGTCATCCCGTACTTCACCATTTCCAAGGATGCGATGGCGGAAATCGTCAAGCTCAAGCTGAATTCCCTGGGCAAGCGCATTCAGGCCAGCCAGCGAATCCGCTTCGAATACGATGAGCAGGTGGTCGGCCAGATTGTGCAACGTTGCACGGAAGTGGAGACCGGCGCGCGTAACATCGACTACATCATCAGCCGCACCCTGCTGCCGCAAATTTCCAGCGAGATTTTACGCATGCTGGGCGAAGAGCGTCAGGTTTCGACTCTGAAAACCGGGCTGGATGCAAGTGGCGTATTTAGCTTTAAATTCGAATGAGTGTGTGATGTATTGACGGGGCATGAACTCACTGCAAGAAAGCGCTTTACTGGCCATCGACGAGCTGATCAAAATCGGCACATCGTTGTCGTCGGAGCGTAATCTCAATCACCTACTTAATATGGTGGTGGCCGCCGCACGCCGCATCACGCGCGCCGACGGCGGCATGGTGTATCTGCTCAACAGCACCAAGACGGATTTGCATGTCGAAGTGCTGCAAAGCGATACGGCGCGCGCAGCGGGGGCGCGCATCGCGAACGTTGCGTTATATGTCAACGGCGAACGCAATACCGGCAGCGTCATCGCGCATTGCGTGTTCAGCGGTCAACCGGTTCAGATCAGTGATATCTATCAATATTCGGGCTTTAACTGCGACGACTTGTATGAATACGACCGCGTCGCGGGCGTGCGCACACAGGCGCTGTTCGCGCTGCCCTTGCGTAATCACGAGGCGATCGCCGTCGGGGTCCTGGTATTGACCAATATTCCGGACGCCGGACGCGCCGCCGACCCCGCCGATCCTTTACTGCGCGCTTTTGCTTCGCAAGCCGCCGTGGCCATCGACAACGTTCAGCTCATCGAAACCAACAAACGCTTGATCGATATTCTCGATCACACCAACCGCGAGCTTGAAGAAGAGAACCGGCGCCTGCGCGAGAAAATCGTCAGCCGTTACGATTTCTCGAAAATCATCGGTCACGGCGCGGCCATGAAAAAAGTTTTTTCGTTGCTCGAAAAAGTGCTGGCCTCACCCGCGACCGTATTAATCCGCGGCGAGACCGGCACCGGCAAGGAATTGTTTGCGCAGACCGTGCATTTCAACAGCCCGCGGCGCGGCGGCGAATTTGTTGCGCAGAATTGCGCGGCTTTACCGGATAATTTGCTGGAAAGCGAATTGTTCGGCTATAAAAAAGGCGCGTTCAGCGGCGCCATGCAGGACAAAAAGGGCCTGATTGAGCTCGCCAATGGCGGCACTTTATTTCTCGATGAAATTGGCGACATGCCGTTAGGCTTGCAAGCGAAACTGTTGCGCGTATTGCAGGAAAAAGAAGTGCGGCCTTTGGGCGGCGTTGAAAGTAAAAAAATCGACGTGCGCGTGGTGGCGGCAACCCACTGCAACCTCGAAGAAAAAATCAAAAAAGGCGAATTCCGCGAAGACCTCTACTATCGCCTGAGTGTGTTTCCGATCGATGTGCCGCCGCTGCGCGCGCGCAAGGACGATGTGCCGGCGCTGGCAAAATATTTTGTGGATGAATTCGCGCGCGTTTACGGTAAGGAAGTCACGGGTTTTGCGCCGCGCGCCTTCGACTGTTTATTCGACTACGATTTTCCCGGCAACGTGCGCGAACTTAAAAATGTCATCGAGCGCGCCGTGCTGTTATGCGAACCCGGCGGCAGCATCCTGCCCGAGCATTTGCCCGAACAATTGCATTGCAACGAGCGCTTTGCACACAGTTCGCCGCCCATCGCGATGACGCATGACGCCGGGCTCAAAGAGCTCGTCGAAGCATTTGAACAGGGGTTGTTGCGGGAAAAACTACAAGCCTGCAACTGGAATCAGACCCGCACCGCGGAGTTGCTGCACATCGGCCGCCGTACTCTGATTGAAAAGCTTGCCAAGTATCAAATCAAACGTTGAATCAAGCACGTAAACTTCGGCTCGGGAAACAGAATGTGGTTATTGTGAAAATGTCATCTACAGTTCTGATTCTTTCGCTGCCGATTTGAAGATTGACGCCACGAATAAAAATCCATCACACGGGGGACTACCACATGGCACAACGCAAGGTCTGGCTAAGTTGGGTGGCGCAGGACACGGCCAACGGCGGTCCGGATGCCAGTATGGCGGCACTTAAAAAAAACGGCTTAGTGCCGCAAGGCAATCGTTGGGTCGATGATCTGGCCAAAGCCGCATGGACGGAGTTGTTGCCGGTGTTAAGCGATGCGCGGCAGACCGACGCCTGGGTTATTGCGTTGGACCGCGCTAATTTCGAACGTGCCAGCGTGCGTTACAGCCTCGCGGTATTGGCCGGCACGCTCCGCGCGCGCCGCGGTGAAACCTATCCCATCGTGGTGCTGGGTCTCGACTTTGTGCCCGCGCCGGAGCAATTGCCGGTGTTTTTGCGCGCCGGCCCGGTGTACAGTGCGGGCGACAGCGGCTGGCCGGCCAAACTGGTGGCGAGCTTTTTCAAAAAGAGTGACGCCGCCGCCCAGGAATTCCGCTTCAGCGTTTATGCCAGCCAATACACCGGACAATGGTTTGAGATCGGGCCGAAAACTCAAACATGGAATGGAGTCATGTTTGGCGTGAGCGGCGCAGCAAAAATCACCCACCACGCGGTCGGACCCCAAGGCGTATTGCCCGAGCGCACCGTGCTTGAATATGCGACCAAAGACATCCAGGCAAAAGTAGGCGATACGGAATTCACAGTGTGGTCCGTGCAGAACCGCGTGACCCCTGAGCAGTCTTATTTTCTCAAAGTGGAAGGCTATCCCGCCAAGGTCGTATGCGGCGGGCATGCGGGCGCGGAGAATGCGGAAGTTTACGTGCTTGGCCTGAGCGATTGAGCGGAAAATTACCATGCCACAAACTCGCGCGCTCCCAGAAAATAGGACGTAATAATTCCCGGTTTGTTGGCTTCGGTGCAATTGTGAACCCGTGTCAAAGAACGTAACATACGGCTACTTTTGCAGGGTGACCCCGCAAGGCATGACAAGGGATGTGTCGGGAAAGATATGAAAATTTTTTTAAATGCATTGGTGCTGGTGTTGATTGTGTCGGCCGGCAACGCATGGGCGGATCGGGGCGACCAATATGTACTGGGCAAGCTCGGTGTTATGTCGGTGAAAAAAAATAACGCCGATACGGTGGGCTCAATCGGTGCCTTATATGGCTACGGCCTTACGCCTGAAATAAGTCTCGAGAGTGAGCTCAATCTAGGATTATTCGGCGGAAAATATACACAGAAAAATGCCTCCGGCCTCATCGAGAAAGGTGATTATCGTGTGATGACTCTGGCGGGTTACGGTGTGTACCGCGTGCTTCTCACCGATGTGACGTACCTCAAAGGCAAACTGGGTGGGCTCTACGAGAATGTGAAACGCACTGGCGAACTCCTGGGCGATAAAACGTCGCGGGGGTTTGGTTTAGCGGGAGGAGTGGGTGTGGGCACACGCATTGCGGATGCGCTGACTCTCGAAGGCGAAATTACAGGTATTGACAAAAATATCGTGTTTTTCAGCCTCGGTTTGCACTACGCATTTAAGTAACGCGCCAGCCGCGCCGCTTGATGACTTCAGCCCACCACCGTGTTCACTGAAATAACAGGACCGATGAATATGTCAGGAATGCGTCACTCTGCGCTGTGGAGCTGTATAGCCGCATGGTTGCTGATGGTCACACTGACCGCGTGCGGCACAGTGCCTATGCCCAAGAAAACAGAAGGCGCATCGGGGACACCCGGAACCAGCCACCCTGAAGATGGGAAGGCCGGTGTTCCTGGAAAGTCTCCCGCTGAGATGTCAAAACCGGATACTCTGAGTGCGCGTGAACACGTACAAAATGCCGTCACCGCATTGCAGTATGGGCAGGAAGCGAATGCGAAAGCCGATCTCGAAGCCGCCTTGCGCCAGGACCCGGAAAGCAAAATAGCCAAGAGCCTGATGGCGCAAATCCTGGCTGATCCGGTGCAATATTTTGGCGGGCAGGAATTCTTCAGCTATACGGTGCAGTCGGGCGATTCGTTGTCGACGATTGCGCGGCGTTTTCTTGATGATCCGCTCAAATTTCATATTCTCGCCAAGTTCGGCGGCATTACCGATCCAAGCCACTTGCAGCCCGGGCAAACCATCAAGGTGCCGGGCAAGAAACCCGCGGAGTTGGCGGTTACGCCCGCCGGTGAAGAGTCGCGCGCGCAACATGCAAAACGCTTGTACGACGCGGGTAAATATCAGGAAGCGATAGAGTTGCTGGAAAGCAGCGAAACCGGCGAAGGGCGTGATGTACTGGTGCTGTCTTATATCAAATACGCCGACGACCTCGTGCAAAAAGCCAGCTTGCCTGAAGCGCAAAATATTCTGGAAAAGGCGCTGGCGATACAGCCGGGCAACGATAAAGTCAAAAAGCAACTCAAGCAAGTTGAGCGACAACGTGAGGTGGCGCGGCTATACAAGGCAGGCACGGATGCCGCCGCCGCGGGCGACAGCACCAAGGCGCTGGATGCGTTCAGCGCGGTACTTAAACTTGACCCCGCCCACGAAGCAGCCAAGAAGCAGATCGCGGGCATGAAGTCGGATCTGGTGGAGTCGATGCACAAAGATGCGATTACGGAATACCGCAAGCAGAACCTCGATAAAGCGATTGATCTTTGGGATCGCGTGCTGCTGCTCGATCCAGCTCATGAGCTTGCCAAGTTGTATCGCGCGCGCGCCGTGGAACTGAAAGATAAATTGCAGAAGCTGGATAAAAAATAGTTCCTGGTTTGGAAGCACCAGATTTCGCCGCTGTGTGCGATGAGATTCTGGCCTCGTGTGGGCATCATCGGTAAAATACTTCGTAACATGGAACCTCCCAAGCCAATATCGCTCACACAGAAAACCTGCGGGGCAGGTTGTCTGTGTTTTCGGGCCGCTTTTCTCCCAACGGCGTTGTACTTGCTTGCTGCATGCGCTAGCGTGCCGCCCGTGCAAAAACCCGGCAGTGCAGCAGCGGCCGCAGTCACAGTGACGGCAACACCGCCTCAGCCCACCGCGAAACCTGAGCTCTCTCCCGGCGATCTGGCGATACGCGACCACATTCAAAACGCGACCTCGGCCTTACAGACGGGGCAAGAGGCTAACGCAAAAACCGAACTTAATATCGTCCTGCGGCAAGAGCCGGAAAACAGAGTGGCGCGGAGCCTGTTGGCGCAGATTCAAACCGACCCGGCAACGTATTTTGGCAGCATGGAATCATTTAATTACATTCTGCAACCAGGCGATACCTTGCCGAGTCTCGCGCAGCGCTTTTTGAACGAGTCGCTCAAATTTCATATTCTTGCCCGCTTTAATGGGATTAAGGATCCAAGCCGTTTAGCGCCGGGTGTCACCATTAAAATACCCGGCAAAAAGGCGAGTAATGCTGCGGCTCCGGCCGCAGTGACGAGCGAGGAGGCGAGCCGCGCTGTTCCTGCGCGGGGAGGAGATGATTCACGTATCCAGCGTGCGCGCGGGTTTTTCAATGCGGGCAAGTATCAACAGGCCATCCAGGCGTTAGAAGGCAGCGGCGCGGGAAACAATGAAGCGCGCGATCTGCTGGGACTTTCCTACAGTAAATATGCCGATGAGCTGGCGCAAAATAAAAACCTGATCGATGCGCAAAGCGTGCTGGAGAATGCCCTCGCGGTCCAACCTGGAAACGACAAGCTTCGCAAGCAGCTTCGGCAAATCCAGAAGCAGCGCGAGGTTATGAAGTTTTACAAGGCGGGAACCGATGCCCAGGCAGCGGGCGATAACGACAAGGCGCTCGAAGCCTTCAATGCGATGCTCAAGCTCGACTCTGCGCATGAAGAAGCGAAGAAACAGATCGCAACGATCAATGCAGACAATGTCGATGTCCTGCATAAAGAGGCGATGGTGGAATATGGCAAGCAGAATCTGGACAAGGCGATCGCTCTTTGGGAGCGGGTCTTGGCTATTAGCCCCGAGCACGCCTCGGCCAAACTTTATCGCGCACGTGCAGTAGATTTAAAATCGCGGATGCAAAAACTTGAGCAGAAATCCGCCGTCGGCGAGAGTGAGTGACAGGCTCTTTACGCAAATTCCTGCCAGTTGCGACAAGCTCGCATTATTAAAACGTCACATTACCAAACACAGTGCCATTGACGTAGGGTGCTCTGACGCCAGGGCTGCTGTCGCGCAGTTTTTGATATTCAAGCTGCGGATGCCATGTGCCTGAAGTTGACGGTGTACTGAAGATTATATCGAAGCGTTGGGCCGGACCAATGTCGAGACTGGTTACGGTTTCAGGCGCAGGCCATTGACGGCCATCTTGCACATAGACAGTAAACGGTTGGGCATTGCCATTGCTGTCGAGAATCTTAAACGTGCCTTTCACTGAATGCAGGCCGATCAGACGCAAGGCGACCTTTGAATTTCGCGCGGCAGTCAATGTCTCCGCCGCCACAGCAGCGCCGCTGCTGTTTATTGATTCTTTACCATTGAGTAAAAAATACTTGGGATTGTAATCGGCGAACACGGGCGCATCGCCGACTGCATCAGCCGCGTGATAGGCCGGATCGACGGCGCTGAACAGATAGGTTTGAATAAAATCATAGGCTGTTAGCGTCGGCTTGCCGGGAATGTCGGGTGTTAATTGGCGCAGCGGATTACCGCTAGCGTCTTTGGGCACGACGAGCAGAGGGCCGTACATCCCCATTTCCAAATGCTTCACGGTATGCACATGGCAGTGATACATGTAGGTGCCCGCCATCTCGGCTGTGGGCGTCCAAGTGTAGGTATCTCCAGTCACGCTCGCCCCGGTGTCCGGCACTCCGTCTTCCAGAGTTTGCACATCGGCACCGTGCATATGAATGGTATGACCCCGATAGTCGCCCATCATTGTTTCCCACGGTGTGGTCATCATAGGCACCGACAGTGTGAGATTTAACGTTTCGCCGACGCCGACCTCGACCGGAGGGCCCGGTAGCACCCCGTTCCCATTGGCAGCTCCACAGGTTCGTGTGAATCCCCAAAACACGACAGATTGGCCATCGTGCATGGTTTTGGCTACCGTGCTTACGCATAATGTTATCGGCGGGGTAGCGGCATTCGCTTGGCGGGCCCAGTTCAGTAATACACACAGCATGACGCTTGTTATTGTCAATATAAGGCGCTTAGTTGAACGGTTCTCACTGCTTTGGGAAACTGTTTTGGTGGTATTCAGGTTCATCGCTGATTCTCCGGCGCGTGGTTAGGGAGCGATATAAATCATGGTGGCCACGCCATTGAGGTAGAAACCATTGGCAGTTTCCATCTGCGCGGTGTGATTGTGCATGGGGTAGGTGCCCGCCTGATTTAACTCGAACAACACCTCGGCGCTGCCCAAAGGTTCAACTTGAATTACATCGAGTAATTTATACGGGGCGGTGCGGCGCACGCCGTTCACGCTTAATACCTTGATGTGGTTGGCGTGAAAGTGAAATGTTTGCGTATAGAGTCCGGCATTGAGTAGGCGCACCAGCGCAGCGTCACCCACTTTTCCATCAATCGCTGTATCCGTCGCCGTCACTTTCATGGCGTCCATGCCGCCCTTGCCATTGATAAGGAAGTAGTTGGGCTTGTAGTTCGCCGTATTCACTACTCCGCCTGCGATGGCGATGTCGTTCCAGCGCGATTTATCCATATCACCCGTAACCCATGTGCGCTGGAAGGTATAGATGGGTGCGCCTGTCCAAGCCGCCTTAAGGCCGTTCTGTGGATTAACGATGAGCGCGCCATACAAACCCATCTCGCGATTGATTTCGTTATTAAGCGAGTCGTAGTAGAGGTAGGTGCCGGCACGGTTTGCAGTGAAGGTGTATGTCTTGTTGCCATTTGCTGAGATTACTTCGCTGGGCGCGATGCTGGTGGTGATGCCCTTGATGACGAAGTTGTGACTCAACTCGTGATGGTTGAAGACCGTGATATTGACGGTATCGCCTTCGGTAACCGTGAGTACCGGCCCAGGAAATTTCGGCGTATTGGTGTTGACGACATCGGAAAATCCCCAGGCTGGAATGGCTGCGCCGCCGGGGCCGTTAAGAGTCAATGTTCCCGCTGTGATGTGTAAATCAAAATTACGCGTTCCAATCGGCGATGGCGTGGGTGTCGCTGTGGGTGCGGGTGTCGGTGTCGCCGTTGGCGTGGGTGTCGCGGTGGACGTTGGAACCGGTGTGGGTGTGGCAGTCACAACCGGCGTCGGTGTCGCCGATGGTTTTGGAGTCGGCGTGGACGATGGACTCGGAGCCGGAGTCGATGATGGATTGGGCGTCGGAGTTGCAGCCGGACCGGGGGTAGACGTTGGGGAGGCTGTCGGCACCGGCGTGGTGGTCGTACCCGGCGAAGGTATCGGGGTTGGCGTTGGCGGCCGACGCCGGCCGATGCAATTTACCCTAACGGCTGAAGACCCATTGATCAAGACCGGCGGCGGCGCAGTTATGCTGTAATTCTCGAGATCGGCGCTGATGAGGTAACTGCCGTTGGCAAGACCGGTGAAACTGTAATCACCATTCCGGTTGCTCAACTGGGTGGTGATGGCAGCGCCGGAAGCGGCATTGCTTAAAAGCACTTTTACATTTTGTAATGGCGTGCCGGACGCATCGGAAACCGTCCCAGAAATGCTATAAATATTCGAAGTCGCCGTAGGTGCCTGTTGTTGAGAACATCCGAAGAAAGCCAGAACCGCCAGAATAGTAATTGATGTTCTAAGCAAGGTAAGCATGCTTTTTAACCCATCCATGAGTGAAAGAACAAGATGCCCATGCTGACCGAAGCCGCGCAGGAGGGCAAGCAATAGAAATGATTATCAATGTGTATTGATTCACAAAAGAACGCGCTTTCCGCCCGCATGGTTCTGTGGTTTAACGATGCGGCTGTATTTTTTGAAGTTCCAGTAATTCAAAGCGTAACGTGTTTATCTGCGATTCAATTCCGGCGGTGTACTGACGGCGCGGCGAGCGGCGTTTCAATTTTGCAAGTTTGATTTCCAAATCGGCCAGCTGTTCTTGTTTATGGTTGATTGAATAATGTGCGCAGTCGGCTTCGGTAATCACCGGTGGAGTATTGACATTTGCCGCTGCGGATGTGGTCGGTGGTAATGCCACGAGGGCCATTCCCAGGCCCGAAATAATGATGGATTTTTTCATAAGTCCTCCATGGCTGCATGCCTGTGACAAGCATTGAATCATTGATGATTCAGTTCACAATGCCATGTTAAAGCCAACATCAGCCTGACGCTCAGATTACAATTTTGTAATCTTGCGCCGCGGGCGTTCGCTTCCCTCACAATCAACGCATCGCACCCGTGGTACTCGGCAAGATATGAAAATATTAATCATTGAAGATGAGCCTAAAACAGGAACCTATCTGCGGCTGGGTTTGACTGAAGCGGGCTTCGTCGTGGACCTCGCCGCCGACGGCATTGACGGACTGCATCAGGCGATGAGCGAAGCTTATGATCTGTTAATTTTGGATGTGATGTTGCCGCGGCTGGACGGCTGGCAATTGCTCCGTGCCGTCCGTCAGGCGGGCAAGGAGGTGCCGATCCTGTTTCTCACGGCGCGCGACCGGGTCGAAGACCGCGTGAAAGGTCTTGAAACCGGCGCCGACGATTATCTGGTCAAACCATTCGCGTTCGCTGAATTGCTGGCGCGCGTGCGCACCTTGTTGCGCCGTGGAAGAACCAAACAGCTTGATGTGCTGCGCGCGGCCGATGTCGAGCTTGACATATTACGGCGGCGGGCCACGCGTGCCGGTAAAAAAATCGACCTCACCTCCAAGGAATTCGTGTTGCTGGAATTGTTCATGCGGCGTCAACAGGAAGTGTTGCCGCGGTCGCTGATCGCATCGCTGGTCTGGGATATGAATTTCGACAGCGATACCAATGTGATCGAAGTGGCGGTGCGCCGCCTGCGCGCCAAGCTGGACGATGGTTTTCCATGCAAACTGATTCGCACCGTGCGTGGCATGGGCTATGTTTTCGAGGCCGGCGACGGCGCATGAAACGGCGTTTTTCCATCACGTTGCGCCTGACGTTATTGTTTGGCGTCCTGTCCCTGATGGTGCTGCTGGTACTGGGGTACCTGATTATGGAAACGGTGGAGCACCACTTCGAAGCCCAGGATCGCGAAATGCTGCTGGGCAAAGTCGAGCTTGCCCGGCATATCTTGTCCGCGGTGACCTTGCGCTCCGGGCTTGACACATTGCCGGCGCAACTTGGCAGCGCGCTGGTCGGCCATTCTGGATTATCCATGACTGTGCTGGGAGCGCACCGGCAGATTTTGTTCGCGACACCTAATTCGGCGATTCCGCCGGCACTGTTGCCGACCATCTCCGGGCCCGCGCAGCACACTTCGACGGGCCTGGTGGTGTGGAATCAGGACGATCACGTATTTCGCGGTCTGGCAGTCGTCATCCCTGTGGCGCTGGCGGAAGAATCGCCGGTTACCGTCGCGGTTGCGACCGACATTTCGCACCATATTGAATTACTGGGTACGTTTAATGTCACGCTGCGCTGGGCCATGGCGCTTGCTACATTGCTCAGCGCCGTGCTGGGCTGGGTGGCGACCCGTTTCGGTCTGATGCCGTTGCGCGATATCGCGCGCATTAGCCGCGAAACTTCCATTGACCGGCTCGACGACCGCATCCACCTGGATGCAGTCCCGATTGAATTGAAAGCCACGGCAAGCGCGTTTAACGACATGCTCGCGCGTCTGGAAAATTCGTTTCGGCGCCTCACCGATTTCGCGTCCGACATCGCCCACGAACTGCGCACACCCATCAGCAATATCATGACGCAGACCCATGTCACTCTAGCAAAAGCACGCACCATCGAAGATTATCGAGAGGTGCTGTTTTCCAATGCGGAGGAATTGGATCGCCTCGCGCGCATGGTGTCCGACATGCTGTTCCTGGCCAAGGCTGATCATGGCTTGATCGTGCCGCAGCGCGAGAGCGTCGATCTGGCCCGTGAGCTGACGGAACTGACCGAATTTTACGGCATTGCCGCGCAAGAGCGCGGTGTGATGATGCATATTGAGGGAGCTGGTATTGTCATGGGTGACCGTCCCATGCTGCGCCGTGCTATCGGCAATCTGCTGTCGAATGCGATCCACCATGCGCAACCAGGCAGTTGCGTGCGCGTGGTTGTGGCAAAAACAGGCGGCGAACATATAACGCTGGCGGTGGAAAACCACGGTACGGAGATCGCCTCCGAACAGTTGCCGAGAATTTTTGACCGCTTTTACCGCGCCGACCTGTCAAGGCATGCATCGTCGGAAGGCGCAGGACTGGGACTTGCGATCACGCAGTCGATCATTCACGCGCATGGCGGAAATATCCAGGCGGTTTCTGCGCACGGCGTTACCCGGTTTACTATCCTGTTTTCAAGTGGTGTAAATTAGGCGGGAAGCGATCATGAGTTTAACGGCACATGAAAATACAGGAAGCCAATGTCCGAAGCCCTGCTGCAAGTTGAAAATCTAAAGACTTGGTTTGGCTCCGGCGCCAACGCGGTGCGCGCGGTCGATGACGTCAGTTTCGAGATTGCCCGGGGCGAGACTTTTGCGCTGCTAGGCGAGTCGGGCTGCGGCAAGTCGATGACCTCGCTGTCGATCATGCGGCTGGTGCCGCAACCGGCGGGCCGCATTGTCGGCGGCCGTGTGCGCATGCAGGGCGACGATGTGCTCGCGCTGCCGGAGAGCGCCATGCGCAATGTGCGCGGCGGGCGCATCGCCATGATTTTTCAGGAGCCCATGACCAGCCTGAATCCGGTCATGACCGTGGGCGAGCAAATCGTCGAGAGCGTTCTACGGCACAAATCCTTGCGCGGCGCCGCCGCGCGCGCGCAGGTGATCGAGCTGCTGGCGGCGGTCGGTATTTCCGATCCGCAACGGCACTACGACGACTACCCGCATCAGCTTTCCGGCGGCATGAAGCAACGCGTGATGATTGCGATGGCCCTGGCCGGTGATCCGGAATTATTGATCGCCGACGAACCGACCACCGCGCTGGACGTGACTATTCAGGCGCAAGTGCTGGAGCTGTTGCGCAACTTGCAGAAACAGCGCGGCATGTCGATTTTGCTGATCACGCATGATCTGGGCGTTGTCGCGGAAATGGCCGATCGCGTGGCGGTGATGTACGCCGGACAAATTGTCGAGCTTGCGGACCGCAAGACGTTCTTCGCCAATCCGCAGCACCCGTATACCAAAAAGCTGTTCGAGTCGGTGCCGGCCATGACCAAACGGGGCCGGACGCTGGCAGTGATTCGCGGCTCGGTGCCGTCGCTGGCGCAGGAATTCACCTGCTGCCGCTTCGCATCGCGCTGCGATTGGGCCTGGGATGAATGCCGCACCCGAATGCCGCGCTGGCTGAGCGATGCCGATGCACATGGGGTACGTTGTCATCTTTATGATACGGAAGTGCCGCAGGCCATGGCGCGCCACGCGCCCGAAGCTTTTTTGCAGCCCCACGCCGTGCCGGAAGCTCCCGCGAATAACTCCGGCAGCCTGCTGCATGTCGATGCGCTGCAAGTGTATTTCCCAATTCGTAAAGGATTGTTCCAGCGTGTGGTCGGTTACGTGAAAGCCGTCGATGGGGTGGCGCTGGATATTCCGCGCGGACGCACACTGGCGCTGGTCGGAGAATCCGGCTGCGGTAAAACCACGGTTGCCAAAGGCGTGTTGCAACTGGTGCGTCCGACCGGCGGCCGAGTGCAATTCGACGGCACCGATTTGCTTGCACTGGAAAAAGAACAATTGCGTCTGCGGCGGCGCGATATCCAGATTATTTTTCAGGACCCGTTCTCGTCGATGAACCCGCGCATGATGGTGCGCCAGATCATCGAGGAAGGCATGCTGGCGCTGGGCGTGGGAGGCTCGGCCCAAGAGCGCGAGCGGCGTATCGATACGCTCCTGGCGCAGGTGGGCCTGCCGCCCGAAGCCAAGCATCGCTATCCGCATGAATTTTCCGGCGGCCAGCGCCAGCGCATCTGCATCGCGCGCGCTTTGGCGGTGGAGCCAAAGCTTATCATTTGCGATGAACCAACCAGCGCGCTGGATGTGTCGGTGCAGGCGCAGATTTTGAATTTGCTCAAAAGCCTGCAAGATCAAATGGGCTTGGCGTATTTATTCATCACGCACAATATTTCGGTGGTGGAATATCTGGCACACGAAGTGGCGGTGATGTATCTCGGCCGCATCGTCGAACGCGGTACGGTCGATGAAGTCCTGCGCACACCGCAGCATCCCTATACGCGCGCGCTGTTATCCGCCGTGCCAAAAATGGATACGCAAACGCAGCGCCAGGTGGTGCGGCTGGAAGGTGAACTGCCATCACCCGTGAACCCGCCGCGCGGTTGTCACTTTCACCCGCGTTGTCCGCAGGTAATGGCGCAATGCCGCGAGCAGTATCCGGATGAGCGTGGTGCGAGCGACTCGCATCGCGTGAAGTGTTATTTAGTGGGCAACTAGTGGATTGCTGCATGCGTCGCGAAGGTAAGAAGGCGCATGAACAACCCATCGAAAATGGGGAGGGCGTTCGTTCGAAAACATCTCTAGTTCTAGAATTCAATGCCGATAGTCCTGACACTTTGGACTTCTTTGCGATGCGTTCCTCTCTTTAGTATTAGCATAAGTGACGAAATGTCATGCACCACAGTAAGCGGCTCCATCGATGAAATACATCAGTGCCAGGCTTACCCTGATCCTGCTTGTGTTAGGCGCGGTAATACCCGTCGCGGTTGTTGACATATTCATCATCATTGATGCTTACCAACGTGAAGAAATGTATATTGCGCAAGGCACGATTAACCGCGCCCGCGCCATTGTTTCCGCGCTGGAGCGCGAATTCAGCCGCACGCAAACCGCCTTGCTTACGCTGGCAACATCGACGTTCCTGGCAAAGAACGATTTGGCCGGATTTCATACGCGCGCACTCGACGTTTTGCCCACCCTCGGCGCAGAAAATATTGTGCTGCTGGACACCACAGGCCAAATTGTTTTAACAACCGCGCGTGAATTTGGCGTTCCGTTGCCCAAAGTGCCCAAACCCGTATTGCTCCAACGTATTTTGAAAACCGGCCAGCCCGGCGTATCGGATTTATTTGTCGGGCCGGTGGCCGGCCACTTGATTTATACGGTCGCGGTGCCGGTGCGCCGTGACGGGGGGATTGTTTATTCATTGAATGCGACCGGTTCGCACACTCAAATGCAAACGCTGCTGGCGGAGCAAAAATTGCCCGCCAGTTGGCGGGGGCTTATTGTCGACAATTCTGGCCAAGTGGTCGCACGCACCCCCGACATTGAAAATTATTTAGGTAAGCCGGTGCTGCCCGAGCTGTGGCAAAAAATCACCACCACCCACGAAGCCAGTTTCAAATCCAGCTCGCTGGAGACGATACCGATTGTCCAGTCGTTCAGTCGCTCGCAAGCCACCGGCTGGAGCGTGGCGCTGGGCGCTCCTCAGGATGAATTGCTCGCAGAGCTTCGGCGCACGCTGCTGCAATCGCTGATTAAATCGGCGGCAGCTTTGATCATCGGACTGCTGTGCGCGTGGTTCGTCGGCGGGCGAATCGCCCATGGCATTACAAGCTTACTTAAACCGGCAAAGGATCTTGGGGCCGGCAAGGCGGTGGATATCCCGCATACCCGCTTTAAAGAAATACATGAGCTGGGTGGTGCCATCTTGGCAGCCGCAAAAGCCTTAAATCAATCCAATCATGATGCCTTGCATGACGCGCTGACTGGCTTGCCGAATCGCGTGCTATTCAAAAACGTGGTTGAGCAGCAATTGAAGCTTTGCCTCCGCAACAATGCTGAAACAACCATTTTGTACATCGATTTGGATGGCTTTAAGACGGTGAACGACACCCGTGGTCATGCCTTCGGCGACCAGCTACTGCAAGAGGTGGCCGTGCGCATTAAACACGCGATTCGAAGTTCGGACATCGCCGCACGCTTAGGCGGCGATGAGTTCGCTGTGGCATTAGTCAACACCGGACTGCATGACGCCGGAATCATTGTCGAAAAACTCATCGGAATCATTTCGCAACCTTATGCACTCGGTGACACGACAGCCGCTGTCTCCGCAAGCATCGGCGTCGCGGCTTTCCCGGAAACTGCGGACGATTGCGATACGCTGTTCAAACATGCCGATCAAGCGATGTATGCAGCGAAAGCCCGAGGTAAGCGGTGCTATTGCGTCGCAGCTTCGGCGTTGGCTCGTGTTGCGGGTAGTGAAAGTTAGAACGAGGTTCGAAGCAGTGATAGTTGAATTAAGTAATACGGCTGGTCATTGCCAGTCGGCAACGCGGCTGTCCGCGTCTCAGCTACTGCGTCCTGACGTCAATATGTAACGTGATCTTCTGGCCGGGACGCAGGCGTTTGTTTTTCGGTATGTGGTTCCAGCTCAGGATTTCCTCGACCGTCACTTTAAAGCGCTCGGACACGCGCGCCAGTGTGTCGCCGCGGCGCACGACGTAATTGATTTGCCGCAATACGCTTTCTTCGGGCGGACCCGCGAGCGGTGAATTGACCATCATCGGGATCATGATCGGTTCCGGCTCTGGCTCGGGCGGCGGCAGCCATATTGTCAAGGTACGGCCCAGAACGAGCGGGTCTTTAATGCTCTTCATGTGATTCCACTCGACGAGGTCTTTCACGTCGACTTCATGTTTGCGCGCGATCGCATACAAGGTATCGCCGCGCCGCACCACGTAGGTGGTTTTTTCCGGAGCGGGCGGAGTGTCGTCATCAGGTTTTTCCGGCAGTGCCGGGAGGATCGGCACGAGCGCGGCTTCATCCAGTGTGTGCATGGACAGCGGGATAACAATATCGCGTCCGGCCCGCGCTTTGTTGGCCTTGACATTATTGACGCGTTCCAGCACATCGACCGTGGTACCGTAAGCGCGCGCCATCGAGGCCAGCGTTTCGCCTTCCAGCAGACGCCTGCTTTCCCAGCGCAAACGCTTTTCCATCGGAAATTGCGCGATGCGCTGACTGAAGACTTCGGCGGTATCCACCGGCAACAACAGATAATGCGGACCTTCCGGGTCGGTGGCCCAGCGATTGAACGCCGGATTGTAACGGTAAATGTCCTCGATACTGATTTCGGCGAGGTATGCGGCGAACGCCAGATCGATTTGTCCATCGACCGGCACCCGCGCCAGATAGGGTTTGTTGGGCAGTGAACGCAAGCTCAGGCCATAGCGTTCGGGCTGATCGATGATCGATGCGACCGCCAGCAAGCGCGGCACGTAGCCACGGGTTTCGAGCGGAAGTTTCAAATTCCAGAAGTCGGTGCGTTTTTTGGCACGCTTGCTGCGCTGCACTGAACGTTGCACCGTGCCTTCGCCGGAGTTATATGACGCCAGCGCCAGCTCCCAATCCCCATGAAAATATTCGGCTAGGCCCTGCAGATAATTGAAGGCCGCGCGGGTGGCGGAGTAGACATCGCGGCGCCCGTCGTACCACCAGTTTTGTTTCAAGCCATATAGCCTCCCGGTGCCGGGAATGAATTGCCAGATGCCGGAGGCGCGGCCGTGCGAGTAGGCAAAGGGCTGGAACGCGCTTTCCACGATCGGCAGTAATGCGATCTCCATGGGAATACCGCGGCGTTCGGCTTCTTCGACGATCATGTAAAGATACGGCTCCGCACGATCGACCGTGCGGTCGAGGTAGGCTTGATTACGTTGAAACCAGGCGATATCGCCGGCCACTTTCTTGTGGTCGTGGTTGAGTCTGAAGCCGTTGCGAATGCGCTGCCACAGATCGTCCTTCGGTCGCGGCGCAGGGGTGTCGAGAATCACCGGTTCGGCATCGGCGTCGGTTTCGGGAATCACTTGCTCGGGCACGCCGCTGAAGCGCAGCGCCATGTTGCCTTCATCCGCATCGGGTGCGATATCGTGCACGATGACGGGCGCGGCTTCGTCGCCGGGATTATCGGTGTCCTTAGCGGCGGTGGTCATGTCATGCACGGGTGCGGGTTTGTTTTCCGCGTCGGGTGCGCCCGGGGAAGGCACCGGCGTGAGCGGTGCGCAAGCGCCCGCGGCGATGATAATCGCCAGAGCAAATACAGTTATCGAGCATGGCCGCGCCCAGTTCATTGCTTCACCTGTGGAATGATCCGATATGCCGCTGTTGTCGCGCTCACGGCGGTAACAGAATTAAATTAATCGTCCCTGACATATAAAACATCGGGCAAACTACCCATTTCTGTAATTCGCCGTCAAGCAGCAATTCTCCGCGGCCGTGCAGACGCTGTCCTGGGCAGATTACCGGCGAGGCAGTACACACGGCTATAATGAGTTTCGGCGGCCAGAATCCAAACAGCATGATTCTCAAATCTTCGCGCAAATATGTGCATCGCTGTGGACCGCTGCATGCTGTGCGCGCCAAATTGCGTAATTGGTACGCCGTCGATCTGGGACGGCGCGTGCTCGACGCCGAACGCGCTGAATTGGACAGCGTGCTATGCAATTTGTTCGGTTTCCATGTCTTGCAAGTCGGTGTGTTTGCCGACGAATATATTCTGGGTGCGACGCGTATTTCGCATCGCATGATCCTGGACAGCGAAGCACACACCTTGTCGGCCGAATTGCAAAGTATGGCGCTGCGCGGAAGTGCCGCAGCATTACCCATCGCATCGCAGAGCGTCGATGTGGTCGTATTGCATCACACGCTGGAATTTTCCGCCGATCCGCATCAGGTGTTGCGTGAAATTGATCGCGTGCTGGTTCCGGAAGGTCATGTGGTGATCGTGGGTTTTAACCCATGGAGTTGCTGGCTGCCGTGGCGTTGGATCCTGCGCTGGCGCAAACAACCGCCGTGGTGCGGGCGCGCCTTGGGCAGCGCGCGGTTGAAAGACTGGCTGTCGCTACTGGGCTTTGATGTGGTTTATGGAAAATATTTTTTCTTTCGTCCGCCGCTGCGCCGGCCCGCCATCATGGACGGACTCACCTGGCTGGAAACCCTCGGTGCACGCTTGTGGCCGGTGTTCGGCGCCGCGTTTATTATCGTGGGCTGCAAGCGCGTGATTGCATTAACGCCCATCAAGCCGCGCTGGAAACCCCGCCGCAGCCTGATTCCGCAGGGTGTCGCCGAACCTTTGAATCGCCGCGAGCACAAACCTTAAAATCATGACCGTACCCTTAAAAGAAGTTCATGCGTTTACCGACGGTGCCTGCCGCGGCAATCCCGGCCCGGGCGGCTGGGGTGCGCTGTTGCGTGCGGGCGGTCATGAAAAACACTTGTGGGGCGGTGAAGATCACACCACCAACAACCGCATGGAGTTGATGGCGGCGATCATGGCGCTGGAAGCGTTGAAAGAACGTTGCAAGGTGACGCTCACGACCGATTCAAAATATGTCAAGTCCGGCATCACCGAGTGGGTGCCGCAGTGGAAACGCCGCCAGTGGAAGACCGCCGACAAAAAACCGGTCAAGAATGTCGACCTGTGGGAACGCCTGGATCGGGCGGCGAGCCTGCACGCCGTGACCTGGGAATGGGTGCGCGGCCATACCGGCCATGCGGAAAACGAACTGGCGGATCAACTGGCGAATCGCGGCATCGACGAGATGCTGAAAAAAACCAAATCCATTTAAACCTATTGAAAGAGGCAGGCAGATGCGGCAAATCGTTCTCGATACTGAAACCACCGGCCTTGAGCCGTCGCAAGGGCATCGCATCATTGAAATCGGTTGTGTGGAAATCATCAACCGGCGGGTCACCAAAAACCGCTTCCACCACTATATCCGGCCGAACCGCGAGGTCGATGCCGGCGCGCAGGCCGTGCACGGGATCAGTAGCGCATTTTTGGCGGATAAACCGCTGTTCGCCGCGGTGGTGGAGGATCTGCTGGCATTTATTAAAGACGCCGAAGTCATTATTCATAATGCGCCGTTCGATGTGGGATTTTTGAATCATGAATTAAAACTGCTGGGCGGCTCGTTCGCGCCATTTTCCGGCTATTGCCAGATCACCGATACCCTGGCCATGGCCAGAAAAATGTACCCCGGACAGAAGAATAATCTCGATGCGCTGTGCAAACGGCTGAACGTTGACAATTCGCGCCGCGACCTGCACGGCGCATTGCTGGACGCCGAAATCCTCGCCGATGTCTACCTTGCGATGACCGGCGGCCAATCGATCTTGTCGCTGGCGACGGCGGACGCCAGCGCAAGCACGGCGCGCGCGCAACGGATCGCACTGCGCACGGACCGCCCGCGCTTGCGCGTCATTGCTCCCAGCAGCGACGAGCTTGTAGCTCACCAAAAATTACTTGTCACGATAGATACGGCCAGCAAGGGACGCAGTGTTTGGAAAATACTGGACGGCAAGACTGTTGCGGAAAAGCCGCCTGCGGAGCTATTGCCCGCGCTGGTCGATTGAGGCTATTGAGGCTGCGGCGGGGAGCTTAAGGAGCGGGTATTTACACCAGCTTCATCAGGACTTCCGCACTGGCTCCCGCAGGGGTGTGACGGGCATCGCCGGCCCAGGTGAGAAAATCCTTGCCCGGCATGGGACGCGCCAGGAAATATCCCTGCGCCATGTCGCAGCCATAGCCGCGCAGCAAGTTCCAGGTAAATTCGGTCTCGACGCCTTCCGCGGTCACCTTCATGTTCATGTTATGCGCCAGATCGATGGTCGAGCGCACGATGACGGATTCATTATTGTTTTCATTCATGTCGATGACGAACGAGCGGTCGATCTTGATTTCGTGCACCGGGAGTTTTTTCAGGTTCGCCAACGACGAATAACCCGTGCCGAAATCGTCGACCGATACTTTTACACCTTCGTTCGCCAGCGCCAGCAAAATGCTTAGCGCGCGGTTGGTGTCGGTCATAACCGCGGTTTCGGTTAGCTCGATAATGAGCGCGTTGGGGGGTAAATTGTAGCGGCGTAACGTGCTCAGAATGACTTCGGTGATTTTCGGGTCGTGCAGGTTGCGCACCGATAAATTCACCGCCACCGGAATAGGCACGCCGCGCCGATGCCATTGAGCGCATTCTTTGATGGATTCGTTTAATACCCAGGCCGTCAGCGGCACGATAATGCCGCTTTGCTCGGCCACCGGAATGAAATTATCGGGCGGCATAAAACCGCGTTCCGGATGCTGCCAGCGCACCAAGGCTTCGGCCCCGCATAAAATCCCGGTGCGGATATCGATCTTGGGCTGAAAATGCATCAGCAATTGATTTTTTTCCATGGCCTTGCGCAAATCGCTGACCATGGTCAGTTGCGACAGGCTGTGATGATCCTGCTTGGCATCGTAAAACGCGAAACCCTGATGATTGTGCTTGGCTTGATACATGGCGATGTCGGCACGTTGCAACAACGTGGAACCTTCATTGCCGTGAGTCGGGAACATCACGATGCCCACGCTGATGCTGATGGTCAGGCTGTGCTCGGCCACCAGCACCGGATGCTCCATCGCGAATTGAACGCGCTGGGCCACATTCATCGCATCGCGCTCCGTTGACACGGTGGGCAGAATCGCGGCGAATTCATCTCCGCCCAGCCGCGCGACGGTTTCACCGCTGACGCGCGCCACGGTGTCCGATTTACGAAATACGTTTTCCAGCCGGGCAGCCACTTGTTGCAGCAACAAATCGCCTATTTGGTGCCCGAGCGTGTCATTAACTTCCTTGAAGCGGTCAAGATCCATCATGAACACCGCGAACTTAACGTCGGTGCGCTGGCACAAGCCCACCAGTTGCGCCATGCGATCATGGAATAAGGTGCGGTTGGGCAGGCTGGTGAGCGGATCGGTGAACGCCATGTTTTCCAGCGAGCTGTAGAGCTGTTTCAGCTCGGTGGTCATTTCGTTGAAATTAGTCGCAAGTTCCATGAGTTCGGTATTGCCGCTGACCTCCACGGTTTCGCCGAGCTGCGAGCGATCCTTCTGCACCAGACGCAATTGTCGAGTCAGAGCACCCAGCGGTTTGAGCGTCGAATGCTGGAAAACATACAGCGCCGCCAGCATCGCGCACAACGTGACCAGGCCCGCTCCGAACATCACAATGTAGCGCGTTTTTTGCAGTTGATGATTGAGCGCTTGCGTGTCGCTTACGACCGAAAGCAACAAGGCCGGTTCATACAGATTGGACTGCACCACGTACTCGGCCCGAATATTGTCATGCAGTGCTGCGTCTTGGGGCCATAATTCGGACTGAAACAGGACGTCGTCCTTGGCGGTGCGGATCATCAACGGCATGCCCAGGGAGGGTTCGATGCGTTTCAGCGACAATGAGGGATCGGTAATCACCAGCACATAGCCTTTGATGCGCAATCCGCCGGTGGGCACAATCACGGCAAAATAAGCGCGGTCATGGTGGAGGCATAATTCCGATATGGGTTGCAAACGTTGCGCACCGTGACGCTGTTTTGCGCGCAGCAGTAAATTCTGGCAGACGATTTCCTGCGGTAAAATATTTTTCGAGCCTTCGGTGGATTCCGCGATGAGATTGAAGTAATCGTCCAGCGCGTAAAGTTTGTCGAGCTTCAGAACATTGGCGGTGACGAAGTATTGATGGAATTGGTTATCCAGCAGCCGGTTCAGGATAGGAATATCGCGTTGATCGAATGCATCGTTGAACGCGGTGCCATGTTGTACTCCCAAACCAAGATTGCGCGCTTGCTCTTCGAGCGCCGTCATGATGTCGTTGGTTTTGATCTGCACCAGATCGACCAACGCGTCGCGGTGGTTTTCGAGCGAAATGCTGCGATACATTTCGCCCGTCATTAACGCCAGCACCAGCCCCATCGTACCCATCAGTACGATCGTCAGTCCCAGACTGGTGCGGATCGAGAAGCGCAGAGCTTTCATTGCGAGATGCGCGAGGGCGTTATTCAGTTACGAAGGGATAGCCCTTCGCTTTCCATTCTTCGAATCCGCCGCGAAACCAGTAGATTTTTTCATAACCGCAAGCCTGTGCGATATTGATCGACTTGACGCTGCGCCCGCACTTCACGCCATTGCAATAGAACAATACCGGACGGGTCTTGCGGGGTATTAATTTTTCCAGGCTGGAGCAGGTGGTATCGATGTCGGGAAGACTGCGCGATCCTTCGATAAATCCTTGTTTGCGGTCGACCGAAATGCGCGCATCGATGATCACCAGATCGGGAATTTTTTCCACGATGTTAATTACACCCTCGGCATCCACGCGCAGAGTGCCGGCAATTGCTTCGGGACTCACGATTTCCGCGGCGTGGACAGGGCTGGCACACAACCCGATTAACGAAAACAGAATTAAACCGATGCGTTGCAACATGGACATGGGCGGATACACTCACAGTGATAAAGACAGATGGACGTCATAATTCCAAAGTAGAACGATGCCCGGACAGTGCATTGGCAGCATGCTCGTTGGTCTATACCTTATAGCGGCACCAATCCCATGTGCTTGAAACATGTTAAAAAAGGGGGATGTTGCGCGAAGCGTCCTCGGCTAACATGTGTTGGAAATTTCGTAAGCAAGGAATGTTATGTCCGAGTCCTATGTCAAAGCGGCGGCCCTGTGTGATGTGGCGCCGGGTAAAATGAAATGCGTGACGGTGCAGGGCAGACGCGTGTTGCTGGCCAATGCCGGCGGCACGATTTACGCCGCCGACGAGATGTGCACGCACGAGGAGGCTTCCCTGTGCCTGGGTTCGCTCAAGGGCACATTGCTGAAATGTCCATTGCACGGCAGCCGTTTCGACCTCCGCAGCGGCGCGGTGCTGGATGAGCCTGCGGATGAACCGTTGCGCACCTACGCGGTCAAGGTCGACGGACCTGATATTTATGTAAATCTGGGAGTGCAACCATGAGCATGACCGATCCGCAGATCTTGCTGCGTTCGATTATCCAGCGCATCGCCACGGGTCCGGAATTAAGCAAAGACATCACCCAGCAGGAAGCGCAGGACGGCATGCGCGCGATTCTCGACGGCAGCGCACATCCGGTGCAAGCGGCGATTTTTCTGATCGCATTGCGCATGAAGCGCGAAACCGACGGCGAAATGCGCGGTGTGCTGGATGCATTGCTGGCCGTGACGCACAGCATCACCGCCGAGGTGGACGAGGTTGTGGATATCGCCGATCCCTACGATGGTTATAACCGCACCTTGCCGGCCGCGCCGTTTTTACCGGCGGTGCTGGCGGCCTGCGGGGTGGCGGCGATCACCCAGGGCGTTACCGCGATGGGACCAAAATACGGTTGCACGCACAAACGTGTTTTGAGCGCGGCGGGGGCCGCGGTGGATCTGACGGTACAACAAGCGGCGCAACGTTTAAGCGAACCCCGCATCGGCTGGGCGTATATCGACCAAAGCGTATTTTGCCCGGCCCTGCATGCACTGACCGGTTTGCGCACGCTGGTGGTGAAGCGGCCGGTGTTGACAACCGTGGAGATCGCATTGCGCCCGATCCGCGGCAAACTCAAAACCCATCTGGTGACGGGCTATGTGCACAAGCCTTATCCGCGCATTTATGCCTTGCTCGCCCGGCACGCGGGCTTCGATTCGGCCTTGCTGGTGCGTGGCGTGGAGGGCGGCATTATTCCTTCGCTGCGCCAGACCGGCAAGAGTTATGCGTATCACGACAAGGGCGAAGAGCAGGATTTCGAAATCAATCCCGAGCAACTTGGGATCGTGCAGATGACGCGCGGTGTGCCGCTGCCTGCGGATTTGCCGCAGGCAGCGCGCCCGGGCGACGACATCGCCATCGCGGTCGACATCGATGCCATGGCGCGCGCGGCGGCACAGCAAGGGATCGCTGCGCTGGAAGGCAAGAGCGGGCCGGTGCGTGACAGTTTGATTCTGTCCGGCGCGCTGTGCCTGCATCATCTGCGCCGTTATACCGCGTTGAGTACCGCCGCGGATGCGGTACGTGCCGTGCTTGACAATGGCGCCGCGCTGGCGCGTTTGCGCGCGGGCGCGGTGTGATTGCGTTGCTGCGCGCGGGCAGGTTGCTGTTGTGCGGTATTGTGCTGGGGGGATGCGATGGGCCCGCGCAACAACTGGTGGGCACATGGGAAAGCGATGCGGGCGGCCGCCTGAATCATCTTGATCTGCGTGCGGACGGCAGTCTCACCGGCACCCTGCAACAGGTGGATTTCGCCGGCAACAAAACCTCGGTGGGCATTTACTCCGGCTCGTGGCGGTTCAAGCGAGGTCATCTTGATTTATTGATCAATGAGTCCAACGTCGCCAATCTTGCCCCGGGCTACGCCTCCAGCGATGAAATCGTCGAACTCAGCGATCAGGTTTTGCTGTTGCGCTCGGCCACCCAACACGAAGAAAGCTGGCAACGCGTACCTTAGAGCCTGTTCAAGATCTCCGTGGAGGGCGCATTGCGGCGTTAAAATCGAACTCAAAATACTCACATACTCCGTGTATGCTCCGTTTTTGCCTTGCACTACATCCCTCCACGGAGATCTTGAACAGCCTCTTAGCTATTT
>CAZHHW010000026.1:0-33920 GCA_964532385.1 uncultured Gammaproteobacteria bacterium
AGAACAATGACAGAAACTGTCGACCGTTTTTGTCCCCATCGTCTAGAGGCCTAGGACATTGCCCTTTCACGGCAGTAACTGGGGTTCGAATCCCCATGGGGACGCCATCTAAAATAATTAAGGGATTAGCTTAGCGGCTAATCCCTTTTTTGTTTCGTGCCTAGTAATTGTCAATACTCGCGTACTGAATGTAGGGCCGCATCAGGTTGCGACTTGTTGGATATGAAGCGCATCCACGCAATCGCCGCACTATGTGATAGTCTGAGCTTGGCTCAAAGAATACATACAAGCGCAAAAAACTTTCCGAGATTATCCCCGAAAGCCGTCACTGAAAAGTTGTCTTCGCTCTCTAGAATTCAGTGCGTGGTCACTTGAGTTGTGCCGAAAAAGTACAGGTTTGCACTTACTCCCGCTGTCAAAAACATTCCTCAGCCATAAGCTCTGGAAAATTCAAATGAAAATCAAATATCATCAGGCTTTACTAATCCTGCAAACGGACGGGCAGGGTCCATCTATTTACATTTTTGTTTCTCACTCAAGTGGATAATTTCATTATGTTACATATCATCCTAGTTACAGGCGCTGCTTTGATTATTGTAACTTCAATTTCCTATGCTGATTTTAAGGAAGGTTACACAGCTTACACACGAGGCGATTACAAGACCGCGCTATCCGAGTTTAAATCTCTTGCCGAGCAGGGAGACGCTGAGGCCCAACATAGTCTTGGTGTTATGTATGTAAATGGCGAAGGCGTGGATAAGGACGTAACTAAGGGTGTGAATTGGTTTCGTAAATCCGCCGAACAAGGTTTCGCTGATGCTCAACACAACTTAGCTTTCGCATATGAAACTGGTTTGAGTGTAAAAAAGGATATGAACGAAGCGGCGCGCTGGTATCACAAAGCAGCAGAGCAAGGTTTTGCCAAGTCTCAAAGCAACTTAGGACTCATGTATAGCAGCGGCGATGGTGTTCAAAAAGATTTAATCGAAGGCGGCTATGTGGATGCGTAAAGCTGCTGAACAAGGATTGGCCAGCGCTCAACACAACTTGGCAAAAATGTATTACGCGGGCGAAGGTGTGCTTCAAGATAAAGTGCTGGCGGAGAGCTGGTACCTTAAAGCTGCAGAAAAGGGGGAAGTTTTCGCGCAGTTTAACGTGGGCAATATGTATTACCTTGGCGATGGTGTTAAACAAGACAAGACTAAAGCAGCATTTTGGATGCAAAAAGCCGCCGAGCAAGGTGATGCACAAGCCCAATACAATTTTGGAGTTATGTATCTCAATGGCGAAGGTGTAAAAACGGACGCGGCTGCAGCCACTTTCTGGATACAAAAGGCCGCCGAACAAGGCCATATCAAAGCAAAAATGACGCTAAATGCCGTCGTTAGTAAGGAGCAGTGGCTGGCGAGTATGCGCACAGTACTGCCAGCTGCGCTATGCAAAGACGGCGGCTTTTTTCGTGAGTGTTTTAATGAGAGTGCAACGGTCTGTCATAAAACAGTGACTGCAGCAAATGACTCTTGCTTACGGCAACTTGATTCAGAGATCCCTGTGCAGCTTCATCAACCGCAAGACGGCTCGAATTGGGGCGGCAAAGTAGGCGTCTGTGCAGCAACGGTCGCTGCAGGAACGCTCGCGAAAAGCCGAATTCACAATGATAAATGTGATAATCCATCGCTCTGGCAGTAACGGTGAATGTGCCTGATTTTGTGTAATTAGCGTTTTATCTGCCAATTACCGATTTTTCCGGTGAGTGTCTGTCAGGTCAAGTTCAAGCGATTAACTTTTCCTTCCATATTTGTTTGCTATCCCCCGGTGGGGCAGTATCAGATGAGTGGTTGGCTTAGCGGCTAATCCCTTTTTTGCTTCCGACTCTATAATATTGTCAAGACTTGTTCGTCGTTGACCACTCGCCTCAAGGCGAAACTAGGGCGCTGTTAACCCTGCCAGGAAAAATCTCCGCTACTTCGCAGCCTTCTAACCGTAAGTTTCACTTGCATCCCCGTAGGGTGGCGATGTTGACCAAGGCGTCAAGGCTAAATAGATCGATTTTGTGTTTCAGCAGTTGATTCAAGCGTGGTTGCGTAATGCCCAAGTGCTTCGCCGCCTGTTTTTGCGTCGTGTCGATTTTTTTCACATAGTTTTCGATCTTCATCATCAATTCGGAACGCATTAACAGGTTGTGTGCTTCTTCAGGCGGGAAGCCCACGTCGATGAAAATGTTACCGCTGCTTTTTTCCATCTTCATCGTCTCCGCAAAATTTTCACATGGACCACTGCCAGGCTTGACTAAAAATCCTTTACCGATTTACGGTCATCCAAATTATTTTAGCGTCTGCATTTTTATGCCTCCAAAAAATGACCGCCGATGCGACTTTAAAGTTGCTCCTGGCGTTGTCGTTAATGAGGTGGCAATCGAATCAAAAAAAATCGCGATTTAATGCATTGCGAGGGTGAGTTCTTCTCTCCGGGTCGTAATCTCGCAGTACCTGGAAGTTTTCTGAGGTCTGTTGTCAATAGTTGGCGCCATCCACATTCTGTTATTGACACTTCTGTGCGAATACGGCCGGAGTCAAGTAACCGGGTTTTTGAATGACGTCGTTGGTGGTTGTGGAAGATCACAGCCCGCACCTGAAGTGGGGATGGGGGTATCGTTTTTAATCGATTGACTAACCACAGTCTTGAAACCTTAGCCGCGGATACGCAGCGTCAGCCCTTTCAGAAAATTTCTCAGGAATTGATCGCCGCACTGACGATAATTTTTGTGGCCTTCCTTGCGTAACAACGCACTCAGTTCAGGTTTGGAAATTTTAAAACCCACTGCGTCCATAATTGAATTCAGATCGTCTTCTTTAAGCTCGAAAGCAACGCGTAATTTTTTCAATGCCAGATTGTTGCTGTTCGAGCGAATATTGCTCTCCGATAAAGGCACGCGTTCAGCTTGAGCCTTGTCGTTTTTTCCGCGCCGGAAAATGATCAAGCCATCAAGAAATTGCGCCAGGCTAATGGCCGGGCACTCGACATAACCTTCTTCACCTTCCTTTTTTAGCCAGCTTGCCACATCGTGCTGGCCGACCGTGTAACCGGCCAGCTTGAAAATGTTAACAACGTGCACGTCGGCAAGATCAAGCATATAGCGCACACTGCGCAATACATCATTAGTCATTTCGGATATCTCTGGCGGGTGTTGCGTTAACAACGAAAATAAACGGGACCGTTTTATTTACGCACGAAACCACGGTAAGAAAACAGAGTTGTCTGCTTTTCTCATTCGTGCATTCGGGGCGTACTTCCTCAGGAACCTAGGGGCGAGCGCATGAGAGCGATTTTTCTAAATTTTATATCAGTCAGTTGTCAAAGGAACAATGACGCTTTTTTAATGCGCATTGCGAACCTTCGTTTGATATACCACTCCCGCCTGCCAATCGATAACCCTGTCGACATTCTTTACATTACGCAGCGGCGGTAGCTGCTCGCGATTTGCAATTTATTGTTTCGTCCCTGCATTTTCTTCATTGGCTCGAAGCGTGCTTATAGCATTTTATAAAAACGTGCTTCGAGGGAATGAAAATGAGGACATTAAATTGGCTCTTCATCTGTGGCGTAATTTTTCTAGGATTGTTGGGAAGCAGCGCGGAAGCCGTCGTCATTTACAAGTGGCAAGACGTCGCACCCGATAGCGAAGTCGGACCGATCAGGGCGTCCATTGCATTCGATGAGAGTGTTTGGTCCATGGGCGGAACGTTCTTCTATGAAAGTACTGCAGTAAATAAAGAATACTTCGGCGTCGCATCAATCGAATTCGCGACGCCTTTGAATACCGATCCCTATTCGCCGGGCTTTAACGATCCCATCATTCTCGAAACCATACCGTGCGTTGCCGGTACCTATTGCGAAACCAGTGGCGATCGGCAAGCCGGGAAAATTTACGTGTCCAATGGCGTTTGGGATTTTGATTTAAAGTTCGGGGAGTTTCTGCAAGGCTCGATGTATCTGAATGACATCTACAGCAGCGTCAATATGAATAGCCAAGGCTCTTTGTTCACCATTGAACATTTAGGCAGCGATTCACCCGGCCTTTGTTTCTGGTCCAGCCAATGCACTGGCGGCACCGGCCGTTGGAGACTTGACCACTCGGCATTACCCGTGGATGAGCCGAGCGCCGTGTCGCTATTTGCGGCCGGCCTGATCTCGCTTATCAGTGCACGGCGGCGCAGGATCAAAACGGCCGCTTAAAAACGCTGCACTCATCTCGTTACAACCACGCATCGATCTCCGCTCAATGATGGGCCGAGTGTTTATGTGCGCTTGCGCATACCCGCTATCCTCCCGGCAAATCGCCGGGATCGTCTAGAGTTGCAATACTTAATATACTTCCCGTCGGCACAACGATACGAAATCAGCGTCGCTCCGACTTAATCCGTATTTGTCGTCCTTCCCGCGTAGGCGGGAATCCAGCCTGGGAGCGCGAGCGTCCCGCTCGCTGTTTTTGCGGGCAAGATGCCCGTGCTCCAGAGAGGCCTTGCTTGAATTAATCGGTGTTTCCCTAAATTTCACAGCACACAGGCGAACTCGAATTGACAATGACCGACCCCAGTTCCCCGCGATTAAATGCGCAATGCGATTGCCAAACATTGGACGCCGCCGCCTTGCAGCGCGAGTTGCGTGCGCGTGTGCCGGACGGATCTTTGGATGATGTGCGTGCCAGCCATCCGCATTTATTTTCCGCCGTGCCGTTGTTTGTCGATGCCGTGGATCTGGCGCGGATGCAGGCGGCGATCACGGCGATTGAACAGGTCGTGGCCATGCCCGCGTTTATGCAGCAGGCGCTGGCCGGTGCGCCGGAACTGGCGCGCTTCAATCCGGGCAATGCCGGAGTATTTTTCGGTTACGATTTCCATCTCACGCCGCAGGGGCCGCAGCTTATCGAAGTGAATACCAATGCGGGCGGGGCGCTGCTCAATGCGCTGTTGATGCGCGCACAGCAGCCGTGCGACGCGCGCATGCACGGCATGCAGACAGGCCCGTTGACTCCCGCTGCGCTTGAACAGGCGTTTGTTGATATGTTTTTGCAGGAGTGGCGCAGCGTGCGTGACGCGACGCCGCTGCGTTGCATCGCCATCGTCGATGAGACACCCGCGCAACAATACCTGTATCCGGAATTTGTCCTGTTCCGCGAATTATTGCAGCGTCACGGGGTGACGGCGCTGATCGCCGATGCGCATGAATTGAGTTACCGGGACCACGCGTTGTATTGCGGCGCTGCGCGCATTGATATGGTGTACAACCGGCTCACCGATTTCGGCTTGGCCAGTGAAGCGTCGGCCCACCTGCGTGGGGCTTACCGTGACGGCGCCGTGGTACTCACACCGCATCCGCATGCGCATGCCCTGTATGCGGACAAACGTAATTTATGCGTGTGGAGCGATGCCGCGGCATTGCGCGCCTTCGGCGTGGATGAGACCACGGCACAGACGCTCGCCGCATCGATTCCGCGTACGCTGGTGGTGGATGCCGCCAACGCGGCGAGCTTGTGGAGCGAGCGCCGCCAGTGGTTTTTCAAACCGGCGGCCGGGTACGGCGGCAAAGCGGCTTATCGCGGCGACAAGATCACCAAGCGGGTTTGGGAAGAAGTTTGCGCGGGCAATTACATCGCCCAGCGCACCGTTCCGCCCAGCGAACGTTGCGTGCGGGTGCAGGGTGTTGACACCTTGCTGAAAGTCGATGTGCGCAACTACGTGTATCGCGGTGCGGTGCAATGTGTCGCGGCGCGACTGTATCAAGGCCAGACCACCAATTTCAGAACGCCCGGCGGCGGCTTCGCCCCGGTATATTCGCATTTTTAATTTCGCGCCATTTGCTCCCGCGGCACGGGTTGCTGTCTAGCGTAGTTTTCCGCATTCAATAGAAACCGCCGGGGTTCATAATTTGTATATCTCATCATGACCACTTTTCAAGGAGCGCAATCATGAGTCAAATCGTCACCGTCATTGGCGCCACCGGCCACATCGGCCTGCCCTTGGTGAACCTCTTATTAAAGGGCAGCATTACGGTGCGCGCAGTGGGACAGAATCAAAGCAAACTCGCACCGCTCGCGAAGCAAGGTGCCGTCATCCACGCCGGCACGTTGGACGACACCGCTTTTGTAACCGAAGCTCTGCGCGGCGCCGGCGTGGCCTTCTTGATGATTCCGCCGCACTACAACGTGCCGGACCTGCGGGCGGATCAGCGCCGCTTGGGCGCCAGCTTGATCGAAGCGGCCAAGCAGTCCGGGATCAAGCGCGTGGTGGTGCTCAGCAGTCTGGGTGCCGGGTTGGCTTCCGGCACCGGTCCGATCGCGGGCTTGCACGAATTCGAAAACGCCGTGCGTAACGTGACGGGACTGTCCTCGGTGATTTTGCGTTGTGCGTATTTCATGGAGAATCATCTGGGTTCCATGGCGCTGATCAAGAACGGTGGTATCAATGGCAGCAGCATGCGCGCGGATAGCGCATTGCCGATGGTGGCAACGCGCGATATCGCGGCCGTGGCGGCGGAAGTATTAAGCGCACCGGCGTTCACGGGCCATACCCTGCGCGAAGTGCTCGGACCGCGCGACTACACGATGCGCGAAGCGACACTGATTCTGGGTGCGGCCATCGGCAAACCGGATCTGGTCTACACGCAATTTCCCGACGGCGAATTTAAAAAGGGATTGGAAAGCGCGGGATTTTCTCCCGATGCCGCGCGCAATTTCGTGGAAATGAATGCGGCATTCAACAGCGGCATCATCCAAAACACTTACAAGCGCACCGCCGCGAATACCACGCCCACCACGCTGGAGCAATTTGCGCGCGAGGTATTCGCACCCGCGTTCAAGGCATGACAACACCCAGGGCGTGCTGAGTCTGGGAGCCAGCGGGTTTGAAATTAATTTGGATGTGGGCCAGCGAGTAGACGTGGCGTGAAAATGCGGCGAACATGTCGACGCCATGTTTTTCGACACTCGCGTGCTCAAACTATTTTTCGCTGTTGCGTGGTTGGCGTGCGCGCTCGACGCGCACGCGGCGGATCGCGTGCGCGTCGAGATCGAAGGTCTGAGCGGCGATGTGCTCGCCAACGTGACCAGTTTTCTGACACTGATTCAGCAAAAATCACAGGAAACCCTGACCGGCGAGCGCATTAAAAAGCTGCACAAAAAAACTCCCGCGGAAATCCGTGAAGCCTTGCAGCCGTTCGGTTATTACAAACCGGAGATTGTGTCGGAGCTCGCGCAGGTCGACGAAGTTTGGGTGGCGCATTACATTGTGGACCACGGCCCGGCCTTGCCGTTGACCACGGTGGATGTGCGCATCCTCGGTCCCGGTGAGCAAGATGTGGCGTTCCAGCGGTTGTTAAAAAAACTTCCGCTGGTAAGGGGCGAGACGCTCAAGCACGCGAATTATGAAGGCGCCAAAAGCGCGCTGGTGCAATTGGCCACCGAACGCGGCTACCTGGATGCCCAGTTCGAGACCAATGAAATCCGCGTCGATCTGGAAGCTTACTCGGCCGCGGTGGTGATTCACTTCAATACCGGCGAGCGTTACCGTTTTGGCGCGATCACCTTCGACGTGCCCGAATTCGATACGGATTTTTTACGGCGTTACGCGACCTTTGAAGAAGGCGATGCATACACGTTCACCGCGCTGCTGGATCTGCAAAATGCATTGACCGACAGCGATTACTTCACGCAGGTTGAAGTCAAAACCAGGCGCGAACTCGCCGAGAATCACGTCATTCCGGTGGAGATCAGCGCGATTCCGCGCGACCGCACGCGCTATACCCTGGGCATGGGTTATGGCACCGATACCGGTGCGCGCGCAACCGCCGGGGTGGAGCGGCGGCGCGTGACACGCGATGGGCATCGCTGGCGCGCCGATGCCAAGGTGTCCGAGATCAGCGACAGTCTGACCACGCGCTACTTTATTCCGATGAAGAATCCGCGCACCGATCAATTTACCGTGACCGCCGGTTTCGAAAATCAGCGCCAGACCGATAACGCCAGTAAAAAATACCTGCTTAGCGGCAGTTTCAGCCGGCTGGACAACGGCTGGCAGAAATCATTATTTGTCAACATCGAGCGCGACAAGGATTTCGTGGTCGGCGAGCAGACCGGCAACTCCACTTTGGTGATGCCGGGTATCAACTGGACGCGCATCCGCGCCGACGACCGCATCTATACCACCTTCGGCAACCGTTTCATGCTGGAAGTGCGCGGCGGTTCCGAGACCCTGGGTTCGACCACGTCGTTTATTCAGGGACGCGCCAATGTCAAGTTCGTGCGCCGCTTCCAGAATTACGGGCGGGTGCTGGCGCGCGGCGACGTCGGTTACAGCAAGGTGCTGAACTTCGAGGAGTTGCCGCCGTCGGTGCGCTTTTTCGCGGGCGGCGACTTCAGTGTGCGCGGCTACGAATACAACAGCCTGGGCCCGCGCGGGGCGGATGACAAACCCATCGGCGGCACGCAATTGCTGGTGGGCAGTCTTGAGTACGAACACATTCTGACGGAAAGCTGGAGCCTCGCCGCGTTTTACGATGCGGGCAACGCGATGAATAATTTCAGCGAACCCCTGGCGTATGGCACGGGGTTTGGCGTGCGTTATCGTTCGCCGATCGGCTTAATACGTCTCGACCTGGCCCAGCCGCTCAACAAGGAGTTGGGTAATGCGCGGTATTTTCATATTTCCATCGGACCGGATCTATGACGCGGCGGCTTTGGATCAGTATCGGTGTGGTGACCACGCTGCTGGTGACGGTTGTGGGCGGCGTGGCCGCGTTGCTGTCTTCCGAATCCGGTTTGGGCTGGCTGGTGCAGCGCGCGATGGCCTATGCGCCCGGAGAACTTTCGGTGCAGGCCGCCCACGGGCGCTTGCGCGGCCCGATTTTGCTGGAGGGCATTGTCTATCGAAGCCGCGACGCGGAAGTCAAGCTTGCGCGCCTCGAGTTGGATTGGAATCCATGGCTGTTGCTGCGCAACGAATTTCATATCGCGCGCCTGACCCTCACGCAGCTCGATTACGTGGCGCTGCAAGCGGCCGCGCCCACGCCCGCAGAAATCAAATTGCCCAATATTATTTTGCCGGTGAGCGTGGTAGTGGAGCAGTTGCAAATTGACGGACTGAGCTACCGCGCTAATCCGCAGCAGACGCCGCAGGTCATCGACACGGTCATGTTGCAGGCCGGTATTGCCGGCAGCATTGTCGAGATCGCGCACCTGGAAGTGGAGTCGGAATTATTCAATCTGCAAGCCAACGGCAGGGTGCAAGTGTGGGGCGACTACCCCGTGAACCTGGATACACACTGGAGCGTGCGGCTGCCGGAACGTGTGCCGCTGGAAGGGCAGGGCCAGATTCGCGGCGATCTGAAACGGGTCACGACTCAACAACAGCTTACCGCTCCGGTTGCTATCAAAATTTCAGCGAGCGCCAATGAGGTGTTCAGGAATCCGCACTGGGAACTGAATGTTTCCGCACAGGGGTTGGATCTCAACCGCCTCGACGTGCGCGGCGCGTTCGCGCCGCTGGATATCGAACTTAACGCGCATAACGATGACGCCGTGGTGCAAGTCGGCGGCAAGCTGCACTCGACCTTGCCTGCGACCGGTGAGTTTGAATTGAATTGGCAAGGCCGTGTGACCGACGCGAATGTCGCCATCAACCTGCTGGAAGCGAAATTATCCGGCAGCGACACGCGCCTGCGCTTAAGCGGCAGCCTGCTGGTGGACGCACACGCGCTCTATGGAATTGCCGCTGTCAATCTGATGGGTGAATGGCAGGCATTGCGCTGGCCCTTGCGCGGCGCACCTACAGTGCTGAGCGCCACGGGTGATTTTTCGCTGACCGGCAATCCTGAAAAATACAACTTTGCAGTCAGCGCCCCTGTGACGGGTACCGGCTTTCCCAAGGGCGATTGGTCCGTGCATGGCCGGGGCGACGCGCAGCATGTTGAGTTCACCTCGGTGGAGATCGCCGCACTGGATGGAAAAATCCACGGCGATGCCGCCGTGAAATGGGACGGCGGCACCCGCTGGCAAGCCCGCCTGTCGGCCGAGCAGCTCGATCCGGGCGTACGTTGGGATGGCTGGCCCGGCCGCCTGGCGTTTGAATTGAGCAGCGCCGGTGAAGTAAAGGACGGGCACCTGCGTGCCAGTGCCGGGTTGACCAAACTGACCGGCCGCGTGCGCGGCTACCCGCTGCGCGCGCAAGCCCAGGTCACTCTCAACGATGATGTGTATGAATTGCAGGGTGTGGAACTACAGTCGGACAGCAATGTGATCCGGGCCGGCGGCACGATCGCGAACCACTGGAAGCTGGATTGGGAGATCAACGCGCCCAAACTGGCCGCCTTAATGCCGCAATTGCAGGGTGTGCTGAACGCACGCGGGCAAGTGCGCGGGCCGCGCGACGCCCCGCAGATCAGCTACAGCTTGCTAGGCGAAAATCTGAGGTTCGACACCACGCAAGCCGCGCGCGTCGAGAGCCGTGGCGAGCTTGACTTTAATGAGTCGCAGCCCACGCACGTGAGCTTGCAAGCCAAACAACTGCGAGTGGCGGCTGCGCCGATCGACAGCATCGCGCTGGAGCTTAACGGTTCATTGAATGCGCATCGGATTACGGGCAGCTTGCGCGCGCCCAAAGGTAGTGCCGATCTGGCCGCCGCCGGACAATGGCGCGAGCACGCGTGGAATGGCCAGATCGAACGCGCGGATGTGCGGCAGGCGCGTTTCGGCGAATGGAAGCTGGAACACGCGGTGGCATTGCAGGCCAGCGGCACCAGCGCGCGTGCGCAGGAATTATGCTGGCGCAGCGAGGCGGCGCGTTTGTGTGCGGATGCGAATTGGTCAACAACCGCGGGCGGTGACGCCCACATGAAACTGGCCGGGCTGCCGCTGAGCGCATTGCAACCCTTGTTTCCCGAAGGCGTGGGCATGACCGGCGTGATCAGCGGCGCGCTCGAAGCGCATGGCCAGCCGCGTGCGCAACAAGCCCTGGCCATCACCGGCACGGCGCAATTGCAAATCACGCCCGGCCAGTTAACGCTTACCGATGTGGGCGGCGATGTGCTTAATTTCGAGCACCGCGGCGCGGATGCGCAGGCGGTGGCCGACGCACAGGGCGCGCGTATTGACGCCAAGGCGGATCTGGCGAAATTGGGCACCGCCGCGCTGAACATACAGCTCCCCAAATGGCAGCCGGGCAATGCGATGGCGCAGCAGGCCATCAGCGGACGCGTGCAAGCCGACGCCAAAGATCTGGGATTTTTAACCGGCTGGATTCCGGCGATGGAACAAGTGCACGGTGTGCTGCACACCGATGTGCAAATACAAGGCACCGTGGCCCAGCCACGTTACGAAGGCCTGCTGTCGCTGCGCGAAGGTGCGGCGGCCTTGCCGCAACAAGGCATTCATCTGCACGATGTCAGCATCGACGCCCACAGCCGCAACGACGAGCGTATCGAGTTCATGGCAAGCGGCCGCTCCGGCCCGGGCATGATTGAACTCAAAGGTAATGTCGGGTTGGATCGCGCGGCCGGCTGGCCGCTGACCGTCGAAATCAAAGGCAAGGATTTCGAGACCGTGAATCTGCCGGAAGCGTGGGTGCTGGCCTCGCCGGAGTTGCAGATTTACAAAGTGCACAACCGCATCGACTTGAATGGCCTGCTGCAAATTCCGCAGGCGCGTTACACCGCGCGCGACGTTTCTAAGACGCAAACTCCATCGTCCGACGTGGTGCTGGTAGGCAAGGATGAAAAACCGCGCACCGACGACAAATGGCAGATCTACACCACGGTGCGGTTTTCGTTCGGCGACAAAGTCAGCTTTTACGGCTTTGGCTTAAAGGGTTTGGTGCGCGGCGAAGTGGTGGCGGTCGATGAACCGAAAAAACTCACGACCGGGTACGGCGAATTGCAAATCGTCGACGCCACCTTCAACGCCTACAAAATCGACTTGCGCGTGACGCGCGGGCGCCTGTTGTTTGCAGGCGGCCCGATCAATAACCCCGGGATCGACGCGCGCGCGATCCGCGACACCGGTGTGCGCCAGCCCAACAATCAATTCGACAATGCGGAGACACAAGATCCGAATGCGCCCGTCGCCGGCGTACTGGTGCGCGGCACCTTGCGCAATCTGGAACTCACCTTGTTTTCCGAACCGCCGCGCGATCAGGCCGAAGTATTGTCGCTGTTGTTGTTCGGCGTGCCTTTGGGCGAAACCACCTCGGAACAGGGCAAGGCGCTGTTCCTGGCCGCGTCTTCGCTACGTCTCACCGGCCGCGACGAAACCGTGCGCAAAATCGGCCAGAAATTCGGCCTCCAGGAAATCCGCCTCGACGCGGGCACCACGCCGGATCAGGCCTCGCTGGTCATCGGCCGCTATTTGGGGCCGCGTCTCTACATTAACTACAGCGTGGGCCTGCTGACCAACACCACCAATGTGCTGCGCGTGCGCTACCGCCTCAGCAACAAATGGCTGCTGCAATCCGAACAAAGCGACGTGGAGAGCGCAGCGGATTTGTTGTATACGTTTGAGCATTGAAGAAGTAGGGAAGAGATTATTGAAATCAGTACCAACCATGCTCCGAATACAGCGAGGATAGCGACAATCCATGGCGAACCGTTTCATTTCAAACCCTAACCTATGTTAGGTGCTTGTATGCCGCAGCTACCATATTCCATTGAGCTACATGATTCAGAACTCTCTGGCATCGAGAAAAAAGAAGGTAATATTCATCTCTTTTTTTCTCCCGCCTATATACACCGAGACGGGAAAGGCTGGACACAAAATGTCGAGATCATCATGCATGAGGCAACGATGCAGCCGAAAGAACTGACTTTCCCGGTTATACTAGGTGATGGCTCCATGCAAACTAGACTCGGCCCTTATCACAATTTGCTGAATATACCTTTCGCTGTAGACGGGCCGGTCACACTAGAGCTTGAACTTATATCTGGGGAATTGATTACCATTAGAGGCAACAGAATCGAGCATGAATTCAAAGGCGAAGCAGTATTTGTTGAAGAGTACTCAAGCACATAACCCGCGCTACGAGAGGAAGTTGCTTCGTTGGCACTTTGCTCCGCCTACGCTCGCCTCTCAAGCGCAACGTTATGTTCCAAAATGAGCGTAGACAATTCACAAGTAGTTGACGCAATCGGTACTGAAAAAGACGATACCGTGGTCACGTTAACAATCACAGACCACTTGGAGTGGGGTAATGTCGAACACTTGCTCAAGTTGCAAAATAAACTAAACAAGTATCTTGCGTTTATCGAGAGCGGTGAAATCTACGACGCGTACCCAAGCGCCAAGGGTAAAAAAATACAGATCAGTGTCGTCTGCAAATATGACCCAGACAATGAAGGTTTCGCTTTACTAGAACAGTGCAAAAAACAAATCGAAAAAGCAGGGTTCCATCTCCGCTTCGAGACACATGGAACATAACAAGGTGTTCAAGTTCGCTCCCTTCGGTCGCAGGGCCACCTGTCAGGTCTAGTCCTTCTCCCAGTTTTTAACTCCGGGAATTTTCACTTGGTATTCGTCGTAGTTACCGGCGGCCGCGCCCGGGTGGCAGGCGCTGCAATCGCTCAGGCTTTTCAGTTTGGGATTATTCACGAACACTTTTTTGGGGACTTCGTGGTGCATGCTGATGATGTAGCGGGTTTCCGTGAGCCGCAGCGGCGCTTCCTTGCCGGCCAGCGACGCCATCACGCGCGCACCGCGTTTGTTTTTGCCGTGATCCGCCGCATTACTGACCAGGTAGTTCGTGATGGCGGTTTGCGCCTCCGCGCCCAGTTCGGCGTTCTCGCCGAAATGTTTGTTGAGTCCCGCCATGATTTTTTCCCACGAGGCGGCGGGCAGGAAATAAGCTTGGTAGGGTGTGTGACAGGCGCCGCATTCTTTTTTATGTAAAGCTTCGGCACTGGCTGCCGGCGAGTCCGCGCTGTGCGCTGCGCTTGCAGCGGCGATTAACGTGAGTCCCAGACTAATTTTCAATACACGGCGGAGCAGCAACATGGCGAAATCCTCTTAGAATTGTAAAACCGCACGAGCGGGTGATTGATCATGATCAACCGCAGAAATTTTTTCCTCAGGGTGCCGCAGGGGTTAACTCCGGCAGGCGCATGCCCGAGTCTTCGAACATGCCTTGCTCCGCGTCCAGATGGCAGGCGCCGCAATTGATTTTGGTTTTTATTTTTGGATCTTTCCAGTACGCCGCATCGATTTCCTCGTGCTTGCGTTTCCAGTAACGGGTTTCAATGATATGTTGCGGCGCCTCGCCCGGCGCCACCGATGCATTGACCTTGCGGGCCGGTTCGCTCAAGCCGGATTCGGCGGCATTGGCGACAAGGAAGCGTGTGATGACTTTTACGCTTGCGTCGTCCAGTCCGAGCGCTTCGCCGAAATGCTGGTTCTGTTCGTCCATCATTTTTTGCCACGAGCGCGCCGGCAGCAGCGTCGGATGAAACGCCAGATGACACTCGCCGCACGCCTTGCGCCAGACGGGATCGTCCGGCAGCACGTGACCGACAAACGGCACAAACGGTTTTGCGGCGGACTCGACCAGGTAGCCGCGAAAATAATATCCGGCCGAGCCCAGCGCCACGATCAGCATGGCCACGCCGATCACACCGCGGCTCGACACGCCCGCGTGATTCGCAACCGCCGCTTTGCGGCCGCTCAGCATCGCCCAGACCAGATTCTCTTTGTGCAACAGACTTTCGACGGCCACACCCGCGATGTGGATCGCCACCAGCGCCAGCATGCTCCATGCGAACAGCTCGTGAAATTCGCGCGCGGCAATGCCGACGTCGTAGCTCACGATATGCCGCAGCGGACCATGCGCTTCCTCGCCGCCCAGCACCAGCAGGCCGGTGATCGAAACCAGCAAACCCAGTGCGAGCATTAAAAATATCGCCCAGCCGCCGACGGGATTGTGGCCGATATGACGCGTCGCGCTGCCGTTCAGCAGGCCTTGCAGATACGCATATACCGACGGCCAGTCATGCGCGAAAGTGCGGAAACGCGCGTAATGCGTGCCCACCACGCCCCACACAAAACGAAACAACAGCAGGGCAAGCAATGTGTAGCCGCAATAGACATGGGCGTAGAGGTAGCGGTTGTCATCAAATGTCAGAAACGCGCCGCTGAAAGCGAGCACCAGCAACCAATGAAAAATTCGCGTCGGCAGATCCCACACGAGTGAAGCAGGCGAGCCGGGATTTGCGGACGGGGTCATGGATAAATCCCTACAGGTGACAAGGCAGCCTAGCCTAAGGCAGTGCCATCGGCGCGGCAACACCTGCATCGCTCCGTCAGGTCGAGCCACGTTGCGTGGGAGATTTTTATTTTCGCGCGGGTTGCCGGCCTTCCGGAGGCGAGACCATTTCAATCGCGGCGATGGAGCTGGTCATGAATTTCACCGACTACCATGTGGGCGGCGTGCAGGCGGCTTCCTGGCGGCGCTTCCGGCCGGATTTATCGCGGCATGGCCGGCGAACTACTGGCTGCTGCAACGTAACTTCAAAAAGCCCTGCCACTGAGAGTATGAACTGTGACCGGCGGGGGAGAGACTGCTGCATCCCGCCGGTCGCTGTTCAAGCTAATTACCGCAACGGCTGCATGTATTTGTCTAGACGCGCAACCGGTATTTTTCCCTGCGCGCGGCATCTGCCTTGAAACTTGCTTAAATGCGAACTACGCTTTTTCTTTGCATCTCCAGCCAAGGGCGCCAGGTTTTTAGATCGGCGCCCGATTTTCCCGCTTATCGTTATGTGCATCAGGCGCGGGATAAGAGTATTTATCCAGCGCCCGCGTAACGCCGAGGTTGTTCCCATTCGTTCCGTCGAAGTGCGACGTTGATAATTCGCGAGGGCCAAGCCCGATGAAATTGACGCGACGTTTATTTTTTAAAGTGAATGCGGCGTTGGGCGCGAGTGCGCTTGGCGTGATTCCAAAATCAGTGTTGAGTGCCGCCGGCCACCCGGCCGACCCCGTTCGCTGGGACAAAGCGCCGTGCCGGTTTTGCGGCGTGGGTTGCGGGGTGCTGGTGGGCACGCAGGACGGACGCGTGGTGGCCACGCTGGCGGACCCGCTTGCACCAGTGAATCGCGGTGTCAACTGCATCAAGGGCTATTACCTTTCCAAGATCCTGTACGGCGAGGACCGCCTGACCACGCCGTTGCTGCGCAAGAAAGACGGCCGCTTCGACAAGAATGGCGAATTCGAGCCCGTATCGTGGGACGAAGCCTTCGACATCATGGCCGAAAAATTCAAGACCGTGCTCCGCGCCAAGGGACCGGAGGCCGTGGGCATGTTCGGCTCCGGTCAGTGGACGATTTGGGAAGGCTACGCGGCGGTGAAGTTGATGAAGGCGGGTCTGCGGACCAACAATCTCGATCCCAATGCCCGCCATTGCATGTCGTCGGCCGCGGCGGCGTTCATGCGCACTTTCGGCAGCGACGAACCCATGGGCTGTTACGACGACATCGAACAGGCCGATGCATTCGTATTGTGGGGTTCGAACATGGCGGAGATGCATCCGGTGCTGTGGACGCGCGTCACCGACCGACGTCTGTCGCACGAAAATGTCAAGGTCACGGTGTTGTCGACGTTCACGCATCGAAGTTTTGATTTGGCCGACATCGGCATGCTGTTCAAGCCGCAAACCGATCTGGCGATTCTAAATTACATCGCCAACCGGATTATTCAGACCAATCGCGTGAACCGTGCGTTCGTCGACCAGCACACGAAATTCCGGATCGGCAATGCCGACATTGGCTACGGCCTGCGCGCTGAACATCCCCAGCAAAAAAAAGCCGCCAATGCCGACAAGGCCGGCGGTTCGACGGAAGCCAGCTTCGACGACTACGCGCGCTTCGTCTCCGCCTATACGCTGGACAAGACGCATGAGATTTCCGGCGTGCGCAAACAAGATCTGGAAGCGCTGGTGGAGATGTACGCCGATCCAAAAATAAAAGTCATGTCGTTCTGGACCATGGGCTTTAATCAGCATACACGCGGCACCTGGGCCAATCACCTCGTGTACAACATCCACTTGCTCACGGGCAAAATCTGCGAGCCGGGCAACAGCCCGTTTTCACTCACGGGCCAGCCGTCGGCCTGCGGCACGGCGCGCGAAGTGGGCACGTTTTCGCACCGGTTGCCTGCCGACATGCTGGTGGAAAAAGCCGAGCACCGCGCCATCGCCGAAAAAATCTGGAAACTCCCGGACGGGACGATTCCCGCCACGCCGGGTCTGCACGCGGTGGAGCAGAGCCGCGCGCTCAAGGACGGCAAGCTCAACGCGTACTGGGTGCTGTGCAACAACAATTTGCAGGCCGGCGCGAATTTGAACGAGGAAGGTTATCCAGGTTATCGCAATCCGGCCAATTTCATTGTTGTGTCGGAGGTGTATCCCACCGTCACCGCGCAGGCGGCGGATTTAATTCTGCCGACCGCGATGTGGGTGGAAAAAGAAGGCGCCTACGGCAATGCGGAACGGCGCACCCAGTTCTGGCGTCAGCAGGTCAAGCCGCCCGGTGCGGCGCGTTCGGACCTGTGGCAAATCGTACAATTTTCAAAGCGCTTTAAAACCGAGGAAGTCTGGCCGCCGGAGTTGCTGGCAAAAAATCCCGGCTACCGCGGCAAGACGCTCTACCAGGTGCTGTTCGCCAACGGCGCCACCAATCAGTTTCCACTCACGCAACTGGAGGCGGGCTACGACAACGACGATGCGCGCGACGCGGGATTCTATTTGCAAAAGGGTTTGTTCGAGGAATATGCCGGGTTCGGACGCGGTCATGGTCATGACTTGGCGCCGTTCGATACCTACCACAAGGAACGCGGGCTGCGTTGGCCGGTCGTGAACGGCACGGAAACGCGCTGGCGTTACCGCGAAGGTTACGACTCCTACGTCGAAAAGGGTCAGGGCGTGAGATTCTATGGGCATCCCGACGGCAAGGCGGTGATCTTCGCGTTTCCGTACGAGCCTCCGCCGGAGGTGCCGGATAATGAATACAACCTGTGGTTGACGACCGGGCGTGTGCTGGAGCACTGGCACTCGGGCAGCATGACGCGCCGCGTGCCGGAGTTATACCGTGCGATTCCCGATGCCTGGCTGTTCATGCATCCCGACGACGCCAGAACGCGCGGCCTGAAACGCGGGATGACGGTTAAATTGCAATCACGGCGCGGTGAAATCGTTACGCGTATCGAAACGCAAGGACGCAACCGCCCGCCGCTCGGCGTGGTGTTCGTGCCTTGGTTCGATGAAGGACGCCTGATCAACAAGTTGACCCTGGATGCCACCTGTCCGATTTCAAAGCAGACGGATTACAAGAAATGCGCCGTCAAGATCGTGAAGGTATGAGCGATGAACCTAAAATATCAAAATAGGGTTCCTAATGCGTTGATGCTCGCCTGTGCGCTGTTCACGACGGCTGCGCTTGCTTCGGAAACCGGCGGCTTAAAGACGCTGCGCGGCCCGCAACCCGCGATCGCTAATGGCACCGCCCCTGAAATTCATCAACACCTGGATCAGGAAATGGTGACGCGTAATTACGCGCAGCAGCCACCGTTGATTCCGCACCGAATACGCAATTACAAGATCAACTTGCGCAGTAACAAGTGCTTGACCTGCCATCATCCCGATCATGCCTACGCGGTGAATGCGCCGCCTGTACCGCCCAGTCATTTCGTTGATCGCGACGGCAATAAACTTCAACACGTTTCGGCGCGGCGGTATTTTTGTGTGCAGTGCCATGTGCCGCAAGACGGCGTGGTGCCGCTGGTTGCCAACACATTCACGCCCGCGCGTGTCGTCCCTACACCGAGAAAGCCATGAGCAGCGGCGCTGAAAAGCCCAAGGGAATATTCGCGCGTGCGCTCGCGGCATGGCGCAGCCGCTCGTCGCGCTTTTCGCTGGGCACGTTGTTGTCGGTGGGGTTTGTGCTGGGCATATTATTTTGGGGAGGATTCAACACCGCCATGGAAATAACCAACCGCGAAGTTTTTTGCATTGGCTGCCACGAAATGAATGACAACGTGTATCAGGAGTATCGCACGACGGTGCACTACAGCAATCGCACCGGCGTACGCGCAACCTGCCCCGATTGCCATGTGCCCAAAGAATGGACTCACAAGATGGTGCGCAAAATCCAGGCGAGCAATGAACTGTTGCACAAGGCGCTGGGCAGTATCGACACCCCGGAGAAATTCGAGGCCAAGCGTTTGGTGCTGGCGCAAAACGTGTGGCGCGCAATGAAGAAAACCAACTCGCGCGAGTGCCGCAATTGTCACGATTTTGATTCGATGGACTACACCGAGCAAGGCCGCCGCAGTTCACCGCGTCATCAGCAAGCGTTCAAGGACGGCATGACGTGCATCGATTGTCACAAAGGCATCGCGCACTCGTTGCCCTATGGCTACGAGGAAGGGCGCCTTTAGTTGACTTGAATTTCTGATCTATGAAAATTGAACTACTCCCAATGTCAGTAAGTTAAGTCGGCATAAGGAATCTCCAACCGCAACCACCCCGTCCGCTGCGCGTCCACCCCTCCTCGAAAATGAGGAGGGGAGTTTAAACAGACTCGCGCTTAAACTTGGAATTGCTCCTGTTTTTTCTCACCCCGCGGTTCATTGCAATAGCATGATCTTGCCTTCGGAAGGCACGCCCTCGGCGTTCACTAAAAAGAGCATGTAGGGGCCGGGCGGCGCTGCCGTGCGGCTGGCCGGAAGCGTGATCGAAATGCCTTTGGCCGTGGGCGTGAAGCTTAAAGGAACCAAGCGGGCATTCTGGTCGAAGGCATGCGTCACCGAACCCAAGGCGATGAAGGTCACCTTGGCGATATTGGCCGCATCCGGGGTTTTGACGAGCTGGGTCTGGCCGTAGCCAATGCGCGATGGCAAGTCACTCGCGATGGCCGGACGCGGGCCATTGAAGAGGTAGGGGGGTGAATATATTTCGTAGGTTGGTTCGTTCGGACTGCCGCCGCCGTCGCCGCTGCCCGTATAAAGAATGCGGCCGTCGGGCAACAGCAGTGCGGTGGAATGATAAATACGTGCCGTGGTGGCGCTGGCGAGTGTGGTCCAGGTGCCGGTCGCGGGATGCCACAACTCGGCTGCGCGCACTGCGCCCACCAGATCATTGAACCCAAGGCCGCCGGTTCCGCCGGTGACAAGCACATCGCCGGTCGGCAATAGCGTGGCGTTGGTCTGGCGGCGCGGGAACGCCATTTCTCCGGTGTAGCTCCAGGCCGGATCAGGCTGGTTCAAGTCGATGATCTCGGCGCTGCTGGTCGCCGGATCGCCGCCGCCCACATAAAGAATTTTCCCAGGCTCGTACATGACCGCAGAGCCGTAATCGCGCCCGCCGAATTTGCGCAGCGGACCGTTGCTCCAACTGCCCGTACCGGTGGGGTCGAGATAACGTGTTTGTTGCTCTTCGCCGGCGTAGAACACGCGTCCGTCGGGGGCCACGAACATGCGTGGATAATAAGGCAAGCCGAGCGCCGCGGTGGTGAGGGGGTACCATTGCTTGCCGTTCCACACTTCCGGCACGGTGACATTCATTCCGGTTTCGTCGGTGCCCGCGAGCGTGAGCACTTCGCCATTCGGCAGCGTGGTATTGGTTGGATACCAGCGCCCTTTGGCCATCTTCGGCAAGGCTTGCCACGCGCCGGTGGCGGGATCGAAGACGTTGGTATTCGGCAGACCGAGCCCGTTAATTTCCAGATCGTTCATGATATGCCCGCCGGCAACCAGCAAGCGGCCGTCGGGAAGGAAGCTGTGACCGGCGCAGAACAATTCGGAAGGCGGCACCACCACGTTGAACCCGCCGCCGGAGGGGTCCCATATATACGTATTCGGAATCAGGCTGTCAGGGCCGCCCCAGCTCAACACTTTGCCGGTGGGGAGCAAATGGAGATGCACCTGTACGATCGGCACTGAAGTCATGACGGGCGACCATTGGCCCACCAGCGCCAGAGGCGGTGCAGGGGTGGGTGTGGGCGTAGGTACGGTGGGCGGCGTCTGCGGCGGATCTGACTCCGGCGGCACCGGGGGAGGCGTCGGGGTGGGCGTGGGCTGGGGCACCTGAGGGGGAATGGACTCGGGCGGTACCTGCGGAGGCGGTGCATCAGACACCGTTTGCGACGACGATGAATCAGGCGGTGTTGAAGCCGAGTGGGATTTCCCGCTGCACGCCGGCAATAGAAACGCCAGACTCGTTATTACACCCAGCGCGCACACAAATTCACCGGACAAAGGTTTCATTTAATTCACTCCCAGGTATACATGTGCTTCGATGTTTGACGGCCGCACGCAAAGAATCCGCGTGACGGATTTCGTCCACCGCTAGGAGTTTGAACCCGGGAAAATATTTAATCGGTATGGTAGCCCACCAACATTACATGAGAGCGCCGCGTGACCGTTCGATTATTAGGGATAGCAGGCGCCGGGGCTCGATGTTCCACGCAGGTAACCCTCCGTGGATATCGCGGGGCGCCAGCTTTGGTGTCAATACCAGGAGCTGTTATTTGAAATCCAGGCCGGCGATGACCGCATTCAAACGCCCCTGTTCGCCGCCGCCGCCCAGCAAGAGGGCATTATCGCCCTCGGCATTCTGCGCCGCGCGTTGTACTTTCTCGATGTAATGTTCAGTGCAGGCCGTGACGCTTTTTTTGAGCAGCAGCAACAGGCCTGCGATTTCATCGATGGAGCGTACCCAGGTTTGAATGTAAAGCCCGTCGTCGAGGTTGATTTTCGGCGCATAGGTGTTCTTCGACAGGCTGTCGTTGAAGTCCTTGCACCAGTCCGGCGGAGCTTTGTGCGAAAGCTTGAACACCAGGTCGATATAGGGCTCCTTGCGTAATCTGGGCGGGCGTTTTTCGTCGATGCCGGTAATTTTGATGTCGCTGATGCCTTCCAATGCCGTTACTCCTTATATTACTGCGCGCCGGATTTTGCGGCGCCGGTTAACTTATAGAATGTTGCTCGCGATGTACTGTTCAAACAGATTCACCGGCAACGGTTTGCTGAAATAAAAGCCCTGCGCTTCGTCGCAGCCCAGCGATTTTAAATAGTCAAGCTGCGGTTGGGTCTCGATTCCTTCGGCGGTGACTTGCAAGCGCAAGCTGCGCGCCAGCGCCACGATAGCGGCGGTGATCACCGCATCATCCGGGTTATCGGTAATGTCGGCCACAAAGGAACGGTCGATTTTAATCGTATCGATTGGCAGCCGTTTGAGGTAGCTGAGGGAAGAATAACCGATACCGAAATCGTCGATCGAAATGCGCACGCCGTCGTTATGCAATTCGCCGAGCATGGTGATCGCCACATCCATGTTCTCGACCAGTAATCCCTCGGTGATTTCCAGTTCAAGGTAGCGGGGATCGTAATCCGCCGCATGCAGGATGGCACGGAAGCGCTGCACCAGATCTTTTTGGCGGAATTGCCGCGCCGATAAATTAACCGACACGCACAAATCGTAACCGGCGTTGCGCCACAGCCGGGTTTGTTCGCATGCGGTTTTAAGCACCCAGTCGCCCACCGGCACGATCAGCCCGGTTTCTTCCAGCAGCGGAATAAAGACCTCCGGCGAGATGCTGCCGAACTGCGGCGAATTCCAGCGCAGTAAAGCTTCCATGCCGCGCACGGCACCGCTGTTGAAATTGATGCGTGGCTGATAGTGCAACTCGAATTCATTTTTTTCCACCGCATAACGTAAAGCGGTTTCCATTTTCAACCGCTCCAGGGCCTGGGCGTTCATCTCCGCCTTGAAGTACTGATAGGTGTTGCCGCCTTGCTCTTTGGCGCGGAACATCGCGGTGTCGGCATTTTTCACTAAATTGTCGATGTCGGTGTCGTCAAGCGGATAAATCGCGATACCTGCGCTGGCGGCGACAAAGGCTTCCTGGCCTTCGAGTATGAACGGCATTTCCAGGGCTTGCAGCAGTTTGGTGACGATGTCGGTGATTTGCTCCACGTGGCGCACGCTGCCCAGAATCACGACGAATTCATCGCCGCCCAACCGCGCGACGGTATCCAGTTCCCTGACGGTTTCGCGTAAACGGCGGCTTGCCGCGAGCAGGAGCAGATCGCCCGCATGGTGCCCCATGGTGTCATTTATTTTTTTGAAATGGTCGAGATCGAAAAAGATCACGCCGACCAACCGCTCGTCGCGTTTTGCATGGGCGATGGCTTGATGCAACCGGTCGCGGAACAAGGCGCGGTTGGGCAAGCCGGTCAGCTCGTCGAAGTTCGCCAGAAAAACCAGACGCTCCTGCGAGCGCTTGCGTTCGGTAATGTCGCGGACCACGGCGATAAATAACTGACGTTGCGCCACCTGCATTCTGGACAGGGCGATTTCCATGGGGAACATACTCTGGTCACCATGCTTGCCGATCAATTCGCACGCCTCGCCGCCTTGCCGTTCGCTGAGGGGAAGTTGCATACAACGGCCGCGATAGGAATGATATTTTTGCAGCGCCGAATCGGCCAGCAAGAAAGTAATATTCCGCCCGATAATGTCTTGCTCCGGCAACGAGAATATGTGGCTGACGGCCGGATTGCAGGATTCGATGATCCCTTGCTCGTCGATGGTGATGATGCCGTCGACTACGTTGTCCAGCACGGCGCGCATGCGCATTTCGCTTTCGCGCAGCGCCGCATCACGGTTGTTCAACTGGGTTTGATAGTCGTTCAGCGACAGACGCACTTTATCGAATTCGGCGACCGCGAGCCGGTGCTTCGAGGAATCTAGCAGCAATTTCTGGTCGCCGTGGCGCAATGCATCGATGTGGTGCGACAGGCGCCGCGAAGGCAGACCGAACACTTGCACGAACAGATACAACAGTAACAAGGCCAGTGAAACACCGATGGCGGCGAAACGTTGCAGGGTTGATAACATCAGGCTTTGCAACTGATCGAAGCTGGCGTTCGGAATCTCGCTTACGTAGATGTGCTGCATGACGTCCGTGGCGGGGATCGTCTCGCCTTCCTGTAGATTGATGGTAATGCTGTTCACGTCGGCGAATCTGAAAAGCTGCTTCTGGGTGAGGGCTTTTTTCAAATCGACCTTGACCATGACGTAGCCGTCCTGGCGTTTTTTTTCGTAGGCGACGGGGTAGGTGAAATACAAATGATCCTTGCCGTTCTGCCGGGTCAGGATGGCTTTCGAAACCGGCAATGCAAGTTGCACCGGCATATCTTTATCGCGCGGGTGTGCCAGTACTTTGCCGCGGTAGTCGTAGAGTTCGACGCCGGCCAGATCGGGGGGGACGAAGCTGGCGGCGGTGACGCGGTACTCGCGCCAATAGGCGTAATAATTGGCGTTACTTAATTGCTGGATAGTTTCGTCCCAGGCGGCGAATTGCGCTGCCAGCTTTTCGCTTTCCACCAGCACGCGCTGCGTGGTTTCGCGCATCTCTTCCTGCGCCAGTTGCAGATTGTCTTGTTTGGTTTCCGCCTGCAGGGCGTAGATTTCATCAACCGCAAGCCAGCTAAATCCGCCGAACAACAGCAACCCCAGCAGGATGAACAGGAGTCCGTATGCCGTAATCGACAAGGGGAACAGATTCGCGAGTGCTCTACGCTTCATTTTTCAATGCACGGATCGCAATGACGCCATGACGCTGTCCAGCAGCTCGAATTCATGTTCATTGCCGAAGAAATGATCGGCTCCCGGAATAATTTGCAGGGCTACTCCGCTTTTGCGTAACACTCCGAGCCAGTCCTCGCCCATACGCGAATCGCTGCCGCCGATAATGACTTGAACTGGCACCGTAGTTTTTGCAAGCGCTTGCATGATGCGTTGCTGGGACCACACTGCGTACGACAAAAACGCTTTGGGTGGGGCGAGGTATTTTTTGCAGTAGGACATTTGATAGGAGGCGAGCTTGTTGTCATGTCTGTTTACAAGCGCTTGCGCCGTTTTGATTTGCTCATGAAAGATGGCGATGTCGATCTGACTTTCCAGACCCACCAGACTCGTAGCTATAAATTTTTTTACCGCGGGATTTTTGTACTCCAACGTGTAAATCAACTCATGCAAACTTCCGAAACTGTGGCCCAACAGCACGACTTTGGTATGTCCATGACTTACCAGCCATTCAACCCAATAATTAATTTCAGCAAGATCATCGGCGAAGGTGTGCATGTGAATCGCTTCACAGGCCAGGCTCACATCGCGCAGGTTCACTCCTAGGGTTAAATTCGGCGCCAACACGGTGTAGCCGCTGTCGGCGAGCGCATTGGTTAAGTTCAACACCGTTAAAAAATTGCGCGTCGATAAAAATCCATGCAGTACCAACACCGCCGGTTTGGCGGGTTGACCGGCTCGATATTCCGCCGAAGCGAGGTGGCCGCTTGGAATGGTCGCGGTCTCGACTGATGCTGCGGCACCTGCGGCGGTCAAGCCGCCAAGGATGCACAATACCCCGGCTTCAATGTATCGATACAGATGACTTCGCTGCGTCACGTGGTTTTGCCTCATAGACACATTAACAACGGCCAAAAATCAGGCAGCTTGATGACCATGGATCGTTAATGTTAGTACCCGCAGGCGCTTCGACAAGACGCAGAGAGTCGCCAGAAGCTGATGATGAGCGTCAGTGCACGTTTTTAATTGCAAGCCGGGGAAAGCGCATTGGCTGGTGGCCGGGCGCAGTTACAACCACGCTTCCCCCAGACGAATTTAAGTGGAAAGCCGGCGATTCACGCGTCTGCGGTTGATGTTTCCGGCGTATCCATTGCTGCTTTGCTCAAATTGATGTTTGATCTGCGCCAACTCGAATTTTAGCCGCAGGTTCTCACGTTCCAGCGCTTCGAGTTTTTGGTGATCATTTTCCATCAAGCGATGATTACTGTTCCACAACGGACGCAGACGTTCGAGGGGGAAAGGGGGGTGGCTGATGCCCAGGGAGTCGCTCCACTGTGCCGTAATCCGTTCGACTTCCAGCCAAAGATTTTTCCGTTCGGTTTGCTCTGTCATATATCACTCCATGATGATGAAGTGAATTCTACAGAACTTGTGGTTATGAATTGCTTAAGAACAACGGAGCGGTATGGAGGGTAAGAACAATAGCTAGCGGACCTTGACACCGCGGGACGTCCGGGCTTTGCCAGAAGTCCGCTAACTGCTGTTTTATTTGGCTCCCCGGGACGGACTCGAACCGCCGACCAGGTGATTAACAGTCACCTGCTCTACCGACTGAGCTACCGGGGAATGTAGAGGAAGCGTATGGTACTGGCGACCCCCGGGCCGGTCAACCAAAACGCTGCATTAACTATCGCAGTTCCACACGCGCACCCAGCGCGACATTGTAATCGCGGTAGTTATCCCGGCCGAGGTTGGTTTGATATTGCAGAAAGGCGGTTTTACCGCCGGGGATGACGGCGGATACGCCCACGCCGAGTTGAAAATAGTCACGATCCGGATCGTCGCTCTTGAAGGCGAACGGTGTAGCGAACGGATCGTTCACAAAGCTGCCTTTGATCCGATGTGCGCCGCCGCTGATTTCATGTTCCCAGCTTGCATCCAATTGCGGGATCAGCACGCCCCACTTCAAGCTCAATGGCCATGTACCGCGCGTCCCCAAGCTGCTGGATAACACGCGGATGGTCTGGTCGCGCAGTGCCAGGTCTAACGCATCCGCGCCGGATTCGGTGTAACCGTCAATCGTCGAGGCGATGTGATGCAGGCGCAGCGACACTTCGCTGCTCGCACCACTGCGCGCCGTGAATTCATAACCGCCGCCCAGGCTCAATGCGAGTAGTTTTCCGCCGGTACTGCTGCGCGCGGTTTTCTGGACGTGCGTGCTGCCCACGAAATAATCGATATTGCGGGTTTGATCGTAATCGTTCGCGGCGTAGTTCAACACCGCATCCAGATAAAAACTCTGCGTACGATAATAGGTGCCATAGAATGACAGGCTGATAGCGTTGGCATCCAGCCCGCCGCCGTTGGCGTCGAGATTCACATCGCTGCGTGCATAACCCAGCGCGCCGCCGTATACGATGTCGCTGCTGTAGCGGTAGTCGGCACCCGCCGTGAGACCGCGCGAGTGAAAATTAAAACCCTCTTCGCTCGAGGTGCGCGACTTGTCGCCGCCGCCCACGGTGCCGCTGATGAAACCGCCCCATTTGGGCGCACTTTGCGGCAAGTCGACGGCGGTCGCGTTTTTCGCATCGGGCTCCAGCGCTTGAGCGAATACGAAGCCGGGCACGATGCGGCCTTTGATATTGAACGACAGGCCGGAAAGTCCGATGCCGGAAGCGCCGCTGCGCAACGCGCTCAAGCGCGTACCGATATTGCTCAGTTGCTGCTGCCCGAAACTATTGCCGATGCGGGCGGGAGCGGCGGCTTCATCAGGGGCGAGCGCGCGCAGCGCGGTGGCCGCTTCGTTAGGCTCCGCGCCCAAAATCTCGTTACAGCGGGCGAGCAGTTCCTGTTGTTGATTGGTGAGCGAATCCATCGATTGCAGCGCCACACACATTTTTTCTAGCGTATCCGCCATCGCGGCTTCGGGTGTGCCGGCGCGCATGAGCGTAGCGAGATTGCTTGCGACCACTGTGAACGCTTGAGTCACCTGAGGTCCTTCAACCATTGATGCTGTGACCGAGACATCATATTTTTGCGAGGTACTTGGAATGGGCAGTTTCGCGCGCGCGATACCCGCGCTGTCGGTGGTCAATTCGGGTTCCACAAAATCGGTGCAGGACTGTGCCGAAAGAGCCGGTTGTTGGCAGCTTGGCGTGATGCTCCAGGTCACATCCGCACCGGGGACGGCGGCATTGGTTTCGTCGGTGACTGTGATGCTCAATTCGAGGGTGGTGTTCAGCCGAGCGAGCTGGGTGGTGCCGCCGTGCACGTTAATGTTCAAGGCCGTGGCTTGCGGAGTAATGGGTACGCCGACATAGAGAGTAATAGTGCCGCGCGCCGTAGGGTTTGATGACTCCGTTGAATCGGTTACTTCGTATTCGAGGCTATCTATGCCGGTATAGCCCTCGTCCGGTGTGTAGTAGATCGGACCATCGAGGCCGGCACCTCCATGCTGGGGCCTAACGATGATACTTGAAAACGAGACAGTGTCCCCATCGACATCGGACGCAACATCAGAGGCATTGATGATCAGAGTTTGATTTGGAGCTGCGGAAAGATTGACGTTATTTGCCGTCGGCGGAGAGTTGGCAAGCGCAAGCTGTGAGCATAATGATGTTACTAGGAGTGATGCCCCCAGAAGGCAAGCGGCACGTATTCCATCCAATATTTTATGCACGCGTATCGACTGATTCATCCTTGACTACCTCTTGTATGTGATTTGCGCTGGAGTATAAGGCAGAGTGGTGCGCGTCAGAATACGCGTGGTAATTTCGCACACAGGATGTCAACCGGCGGGGTAGATCGGCCGGGTATACTCCGGGGTTTCAGGACGGGATATTTATGCAACGCATGGGTCGTTATGAAATTCAGAAGGAGCTGGGCCGTGGTGCGATGGCCGTGGTGTACCTGGCGTTTGATCCTGAACTTAACCGCAATATTGCGTTGAAGGTATTGCACGCCGAACGTTGCGCCAATCCCGATGTGCGGCGGCGTTTTTTGCGCGAGGCCAAAGCGGCGGGGCGGCTTGCGCACGGCAACATCGTTACGGTGTACGACGTGGGCGAGGAGCAGGACCGACCCTATATCGCTATGGAGTTGCTCGACGGGAAATTTCTCGACGTGTTGATACGCGACGGCGAGATCCTGAGCTGGCGGCAGGTGCTCGGTATCGCCATGCAATTAGCCGATGCGCTCGACCTGGCGCAGCGCAACGGCGTGATTCATCGCGACATCAAACCCGCCAATATTGTGTGGCTGCCGCGCGAGCAAAAAGTCAAGATCACCGACTTCGGCATCGCCCATGTCGCCGACACGACACAAAGCGAAGCGACCCAGGTGGGACAGATCGTCGGCACGCCGCAATATATGTCGCCGGAACAAATTACCGGCCAGCCGCTGGATGCGCGTTCGGATTTATTTTCACTGGGCGTGGTGCTGTATCAGTTACTGGCGCGGCAGCGCCCGTTCAGCGGTGAAACCGTCGCCGCGCTGACGTATCAAATCGCGCATCAAACGCCGCGCCCATTGAGTAAGCTGGTCAGCGGCGTTCCGGACGCGTTGACCGGCATAGTAGATCGTTTGCTGGCCAAAGCTCCCGCGGCGCGTTGGCAATCGGCGCAGGAATTATCGACAGCGCTACGCCACGTTCAGGATGGCCGCAGTCCGCCCGCCGCATCGAAAGCCATGACCTGGCGCTTTATTGTTCCTGCCCTGATGGTCGTGCTCGTGCTGGTTATCTTTGCCGTCACGCTGACCCACTTGCCCGCGCCTCCCACCCAAGCTCCCATTGCGGCGCCGGAAAAATCCCCGGTGCCGGGAGTACGGCGAGCGGCTTTGGAAACGGTATTGACAGGATATAACTGCGCGCATCTTGAAGCCGCCTTCGAGGCCGACCAGGCCGTGACCATACGCGGTCATGTGCGGCAGGAAGATTTGACCGGCTTGATGGACGCCGTGGATAAGCTCGATGGTTTGAACAACGTGACCTACGAAGTTGAACCCTTGCCCTGGCCCTTTTGCGAGGCGGCTTCGCTGATCGCACGCGTCGCGCCGCTGCATTTTGAAATTCCGGCACGATTGCAGGCGGGTAGTGCGGTGAGGGTGGAAATCGACGCGTTACCGGAACCCGCTTATTTCTATGTGGATTTGTATCGCGACGACGGCAAGGTCGTGCATATCTATCCGGAACCGGAACAGAATAATTCACGCATCGCGGCGGGCGTGGGTTGGGTGAGCGGAAAATCTTCCGGCAGTTGGCACGTGCAGGCGCCGTACGGTGATGCCATCGTAGTGGTGCTGGCGGCGCGTGAATTGCTGGACGCGGCCACGGCGCGTATCGAACCGGCCCAAGAGTATCTGGCTAAATTGCACCGGCTAATGAATAACAATGCGCTCTTGCTGGGCGCGCATTACCGCAAGGTCGCGACCGCACCAGGTGCGTAGCCGAAGCCGCGATAGTGTGGCCAGGTGACGTTGTGTACAATGACCCGCGTATATTTTCCTGCCAAGTGAGGTGCGTGAAAGGATGCTGCGAAACGCTTATTTTTCTATGCTTGCGGTGATGCTGCTACTGGGTTGCGCAGCGGATGGTAATTATCTTATCAATGTCGATCCCAGCGATGACAATGCCGCCGACCAATTGCTGGTGGTCGACTGCCTGCTGCCGGGCGAAATCAAGAAGCTCGGCACCGGCGCCACTTATGTCACGCCCCGGCGCCCTGCAAAACTCACGGCGCTGGATTGCCAGAATCGCGGCGGCGAGTATGTCTCTTATGCGCAAGCGAATTCCGGCAGCGCGCTCAAGGTGTGGATGGTGGCCGCGCAGGAAGGCGATCCGGTAGCCCAAACCTACGTGGGTGAAATCTATGAAAAAGGCCTGGGCTTGCAGCCCAACTACGTGCTCGCCATGCAGTGGTACCAAAAGGCATCCAACCAGGGAAATGCACGCGCCAAACTCAACCTCGGTTATTTGTATGAACGGGGTTTGGGCGTAAAGCAAAATCTGGTTACCGCCATGAGCTTGTATCGTGACGCCTCGGGCCTGAGCGACACGCCGCTGGAATTCGTCTCAAGCCTGGATGATCCGGCAAGCGGAGGCGCGGAACAATTACGCGCTTTAAAAGGCGAGCTGGAAGACGAGAAGCAGAAAATCCAGGCGCTGCGCGGACAAATGGAGTTGGCCGAAAGCCAAGTCGAAGAAAAACGCCGCGATTTGGAAAACAAAAGCAAAAAACTCGATCAGGAACGCCAGGCATTGGCAAAAAACGCCAATCAAGACAAATTGAAACAAGCCGAGGAACAACTCGACAAGCGGCGTAAAGACGTGGCACGTTTGAATGCCGACATCGACGATTACAAAACCGAATTAGCACGCTTGCAGACACCCCTGCCGAAAATCACCTTGGCCGCCCCCACTATCCAACTGATCAATCCAGCGCTGATTAATCTACGCGGTCCGGCCGCCACCATCGCGGTTCCACCCGACAGCAAAACGCGTGAAATCATTGGCCGCGTGCAAGCCCCGGCCGGGGTTAAAACGTTTACGGTGAACAAAAACGCGGAAAAACTTAATGAGCAGGGTGTATTCCAGGTGTTGCTGCCATTGAATGAAGAACGCACGCCGGTGCGTCTGGCGGCCGTGGACAACCAGGGTAAACAGACGGAGTTGGAATTTACCCTGGTATGGGCGAAGGCGCCGCTGCCCGAAGCCGCGGTGGAGACCAGCGCCGGCAGCGATGACGGCCACAACTACGCCCTGGTGATTGGCAATGCCGATTACCTCTGGTTTCCAAAGCTGGCCACACCGGTGAACGATGCCAAGACCGTGGCCGATGTATTGAGCCGGCGCTATGGTTTTAAAACCACGACGGTCATGAACGCCAACCGTTATGCGCTGATCGCGGCATTAAACCGCTTGGGTCAGAAGTTGACTGATAAAGACAACTTGGTGATTTATTACGCCGGGCACGGTGAGCTCGATAAGGAAAAATCCACCGGCTACTGGTTGCCTGTGGATGCGGATCCGAAGGACCAGCGTAAATGGATACCGAATAACGCGATCACCGACATCATCAATGCCTTGCCCGCCAAGCGCGTGCTGGTGATCGCCGATTCCTGCTATTCGGGTGCGTTGACGCGCACCGCCGTGCCCCAGTTCGATGCGAATCTTTCCGAAGCAGACCGGTTAAGCTGGTTGCGCGCGGTATCCAAATCGCGCGCACGGGTGGCATTGACTTCAGGCGGCTTGCAGCCGGTCGCCGACAGCGGCGGCGGAGCGCATTCGTTGTTTGCGACGGTGTTCTTGCAGGTACTGCAACAAAATAACGCAGTGCTGGAAGGTCAGCGGTTGTACAACGAAGTGGCGGCGCGTCTTGCCATGCATCCGGTGGCGTTGCAAATCGGTCAAGTCCCGCAATATGCGCCGATCCGCCATGCGGGCCATGAGTCGGGCGAATTTTTCTTCCTGCCGCGCCGCGCGATTTAACGCCGTATTGCAGAAAGGAGTAATCCGTGCAGCGCTACAGTGACGATACCGAAAAAGCTGCCGAGTTTACCCGCCTCGCCTTGCCGCTGATGAGCAAGTTCAAGATCCCCACCGATCCGCTGAACTATGCCGTGTGGTACGAATATGTGTCGGGGCAGAACAGCGGCCTTAAGCAGGCCATCGACGATATTCTCGGTCAGAATGCCGAGGTTCCGTTGGACATGTGCGAGGATTTGTACCGCCGGTTCCTCGCACCGACCGATTCCACCGAATTGGAACAGATACGTGAGAGCCTGCGCCGCGTGCTTGCGGAATTGTTGCAGCATATTTTGGATGCCGGCGGGGAAACCGGCCGTTACCAGGAAATACTGCAACAATATTCCGGGCGCGCGATACAGGGCGCAAGCCGTGACAAAATTCGCGAGATCGTCAATAACCTGCTGAAAGAAACCAGCACGATGCAGCAGTCGGGCGCCGTATTGGAAAAAAATTTGCAAGCCGGCGCGCAAGCCGTCGAGCAATTACGCAAAGACCTGGAGCGGGTTCGCGAAGAAGCCACGATCGACGCGTTAACCGGCCTGGGTAACCGCCGTGCGTTCGATCTGGAGCTGGAACGCGCCGTTGCCCATGCGGAAGAAGCCAATGCCGATTTATGTTTCCTGTTTATCGACGTCGATTATTTCAAACGCTACAACGATATGCATGGACGCATGGTGGGCGACGAGATACTGCGTTTCGTCGCGCGCCATATTAAGCAAAGCGTGCGCGGGCGTGACTTTTCGTGCCGCTTTGACAGCGACGAGTTCATCGTATTGTTGCCGGGCACCGGACTCTTCGGCGCGATGTCGGTCGCCACTCATATCCAGACGGCGGTCAGCTCGCAAAGCCTGCGCCGCCGCTCGACTAAAGATCACATCGGTGCTGTTACCCTTTCAATCGGGGTGACCAACTTCCACAAAGGCGAAAATGCCGAAGAATTTCTCAAGCGTGCGGCGCAAGCCTTGCTGCGCGCCAAGAGTACCGGGCGCAACCGGATTGTCAGCGACTGATATCAAAGTTCTATTTTGATTTCTTCTTCCATTCCATCAATGTGCCGATGAGTTTTCCCGAGACCACCGAAAACTCGCCGTTCAAGCCCATCATTTTTTCCGCGTCGGCTTTCTTGCCCGACAACGCAAGCTCGGCGACACGGGCGGCCGATTTATGAAAATCCGCATGCTGTGATTGCACGGTTTTATAAATTTCCGAGGATTTATCTTGTGTGCCGAGTGTCGCTCCGTAGAGCCACTTGCCGAGGGCGCACTGGTTGTCTAATCGAATCGTTTCCACCGGTGTATCGACCTTGCCGGTATCAATCGCCATTTTTAAGCGCGTTTTCCACATCCCGTGTGCACCGATTGCTTTGTCGATTTCGTTTATGTCTGCCATGTTGATGACTCCTTGGAGTATATGTAAAGGTATGGCTCGTCTCGGCAAGCTCGATCGCCTGCTTGCAAATATCGGCAGAACGGCTGGAGAAGTGAAAAGATTGCGCGGGTATGATTACAAGTTGTGCGGAGATTATTTAGCTTTGGCGCGCTGCGCGGCGATCCACAAGGCTGCGCCTTGTGGTCGAACTGGTAAATTAAGTCGGGAGTTCGAATCTCGATGAACGGATAAATCAAAAAGGCCCACAACAGCAGTGGACCTTTTTGATTTATATGGTGCGCCCGGAGAGATTACTTGGCGCTTCGCGCCGCGCCCTGCGGGTCGCCTTCGCTACGCTGCGGCGATCCACAAGGCTGCGCCTTGTGGTCGAACTGGTAAATTAAGTCGGGAGT
>CAZHHW010000027.1:0-28441 GCA_964532385.1 uncultured Gammaproteobacteria bacterium
GCGAACGCTCGCCGGTCAGCGCGCGGGCATAACGGCGCAGGCGGGGAATGTGTTCGGCGATGAGGTCGTTGGGCATGCTGGTGTGGTTCTTCCTTTGGTTTAGAACTTACATCTGTAAGGTATACCTTGATTGCTTAAACGAAGCATACCTTCCCCCTGCAAGGGGGAAGGGCAGGATGGGGGTAATTGAAAAAGACAGTGTGTGTACACACCCCCATCCCCACCTTCCCCCTTGCAGGGGGAAGGAGTACTTCGCTCACATCTTTACATTTGTTTCGGATCAATCTGCCAGATTTCATTCACGACTTTACCGTCGCGATACACCAACACGTAGCGGACCTTGATTTCAGCCTTGCCCTTGAACACCACGTTCGCGGTGACTGTTGAACCCGCCGGATTGGCGCCTTCTTCCACCTTGCTCGCGGTCACTTCCAGCGGCGCGTTCTTGGAAAATTTGCCCCACACTTCTTTGATCTTATCGGCGCCGCTGTACATGCCGTTAAGCGGGCCGCCCACCCATTGCAGGGTCGCGCCATCGCCATAGGCCGCCATGATTTTATCCACTTCACCCGCGCCAATGGCTTTGAAATGGGTTTGCGAATCATCCAGCGGGCTGGCCAAGCTCAGCGTGGAAGACGCCAATAACAATGCTGCAATCGTGAATTTACCGGACATGTTTTGCTACTCCTGTCGAGAAGGTTAGGTGCGCGAAAATACGCGCCGTCAGGAGGTAAACAGCGCAGGCGAGGTTTTATTCCCGCCCGAAATTATTTTTAAACGGCTTCATCCGCATTATCGCGATGAATTGTTAATTGGCTGTATGCGACGCCAGGTATTGGCAGTTTCATACAAAAAGAATAACAACGTATCAGTTTGGAGCAGGGCTCGCCGGTAGACTGGTCTTCGGTATTCGAGGCAGGGATCGCATTGAATGTGCCCTGCTTAAGTTTAAGCGTCAGTACAATGAGGCCAAGGTTTGATGGGTATTTTAGCCGGCGTATTTCATTTCACCATGTCACGTAAGCCAGTGGGCATCGTTTTTTATTTGCTGGCCTTGTTTTTGATTGGCTGTAGCGCGGACAAGCATAATCCCGGCACCGATAGTGCGGGCGGCGGTAACCCGCTCGATCCAGGGAACGGTACTTCGACAGTAAGCATTTCAATCGCATCACCCGCAAGCAATGGAAGTTACACCGCGAGCTCGTCGACGGTGACAATAAGCGGCACCACGACAGGAATAGTGAGTCAGGTTTCATGGAGCAGCGACCGCGACAGTGGTGGCGGCATCGCCAGCGGAACGAGTGCATGGACGGCAGCCGGCATCCCTCTGCAACCCGGAGCGAATACCATCGTCGTAACTGCATTGGGCAACGGCGGGGGCAGCACGGCAAGCGCTTCCATCGTTGTGTCGTATGGAAGCTCGACAAATAAAACCTATTACCTTTCCGCTTCCGCAACCGCCAGCGATGCTGCCGACGGGAGTTCCGCCGCCACGGCGTGGAAAACTTTCGAACATGCGTTTTCAAGCATGGCGGGTGGCGACGAATTGATATTGCTGGACGGAACTTATTCTGAAGCCAACGGGACGGGTTACATCAGTTATCTGGGCGTGCATTCAGCACAACCGCCCAGCGGAAAAAGCTTGAGTGAAATGACCTACATTCATGCCCTGAACCCAGGAAAAGTCACGATCGACGGCCACCTGTTTATCGGCCGGTCCGATCAGAAGGTTTCTTATGTCAAGATCCGCGGCATCACTTTCGAAGGCGGCGGCGAACTGTACAACACCAGCTTCGTCACCATCAAGGACAGCGGCTTTCATGGCGCTTTCGGCATCGGCACCAACGATCATCATCAATTCAACGACAATAACTTGATCGAGGATGTTTGGATCTGGGCATCCGGTGAACGCATCATCGCGCTCAACTACCGTTCGCATAACAACGTCTGGCGGCGCGTGCTGGTGCGCGGCGACGGTTGCGGTAAGCCGGAATGCACCGGCAGCGGCAACCCCAATGTCGGGATTACCATTTACGAATCCAATAACATCTCGTTTCAAAATGTCATGGTCGTCGACCGCATACTTGCTCCCGGCGACGAACCCTACGGTGATTTTGCAACCGCCCAGCACGATAGCGATGCGAGCGGGGCCTGCATCGGTTGCTATACCTACGGCAAGAACGAATGGCTGGGTACGATATCCATCAAGTCGCCCGACTCCGGCTATTATTTCGAGCCGGATCATTACGACGCAAGTCTGGTGTTGCCGCCCGGTGATCCCACCATTACCATGAAAAATGTCATATCATGGAACTCTGCCGACTGGGGTTTCAACCTGCGCCGCAATATCCCGAATGGCCTGTTCGAGAATATGTTTGCCTCGGCGGGTGGGGGCGTGGCGATTGCGTCGCAAGCCAGTTTTATTTACACGCCGGCCAGCGTCAGCAACATTCTTCGCAATGTGTTGGTGGTGGATCAACGCAGTAACGGCAGCTATGCCTACACTGGCACTGGGATATCAGGTAGCTCCTACGCTAACGTGTTCAACGCGAACGCGTATGGATTGGCAACCGCCTATTCGATTTATGGCACGTGCACCGCCTGCGCAACCAGCGTCGATCCGTTCAACGCCACGGCACCGTCCATGCGCTATCTCACGCGCATCGAGGCAGGCTCGGTACTGAAGGGGGCAGGTTTTGGTGGAGCGGATATCGGCGCTAACATCGTGTACCGCTACGGTGCGGACGGCAGCCGTTACGGTGAAAGCAACTACAACAGTTTGACTACCACGCCATTGTGGCCGTGGCCGAACGAGTCACGCATCAAGCAGGAGATGTGCACTAATACGGCGCGTGGTTTCTGCGCGACCGGCAAACGGCTCGATGGCGTAAATCCGGTCACGTTAACTTCATATGTTTGGGAACAGCTCGGCAATCCGCTGCCCAGCGGCATCTATCCTTAGCGGCTGATTTTACAATTCCGGGTCGATCTGTACCTGTTCCGGCAAGCCCAAGCGCTCCGTCTCGACAATTACGCTGAAGTCCAGGCGGAACGCTTTCAATGCAATGCGCTCCGGCCCGAAGTCCATGCTGGAGCCGTACAACCGGTCACCAACAATCGGAAATCCGTGGCGGCTCAAATCAAGGCGCAGTTGATGCGGACGACCGGTGACCGGCGCGACGTCCCACATCAAATGACCGTGTGCGGGATGACGGCCGAGATACTGCGCCAAGGTCAGACTGGGTTTACCGCGCGGGCTTTCAAAAGCACGGCGCTTATTGCGGTCGATTCTCCCGCGCCATTCGAAATGCATGTCGTTCGTCGGCGTGATGGCCTGCCGCGAATTCCCGACATGCGCCGGAATATGCGCGAAGCTTTGCGCATGCGTCCACGCGCGATAGGTTTTGTGCACCTGCCGGGTTTCGAACCAGGTGTTGGCAATTTTATGGGCCTCGGGGTCTAATGCGAACAACACCAGACCGGCCACCGGTAAATCCAGCCGATGCACCGGAAACAAGCGCACGCCCAGTTCATCTTGCAGTTGCAAGCCCAGCACCGGCCGTGCCGAGTCGACACCGTCACGATCCGGCACAGTAAGCACACCCGCCGGTTTAAGCGCGATGAGGAAATGTTGGTTGTTAAAAATTAGCTTGGTCATGGCGCCGCGTATTATGCGGTGTGAGGCGCGCGCCCGCCAAAGAAATACGCCCCACATGATCGTTTCACAAGAATGAATATTAAGAGTTATTTTTTTCCGGTTGCGTGATTTTCTCCGATCCATTATTTATTAAGCAGCACACATAACAGCACGGTTAAATCCTTCCCAGGACGAACAAATGGCCATGAAAAAGATAGCGAGCATCCATCGGCGTGGCGAAGGTCACTGGGTGGGAGACGGTTTTCCGGTGCACACCATTTTTAGTTACCGGGACTTGGCGGCGCAGCTCACACCTTTCTTACTCCTCGATCATGCCGGTCCGGCCCAATTTGAACCCGCCGAGAAACCACGTGGAGTCGACTGGCACCCGCACCGCGGTTTCGAAACGGTGAGCATTGCTTATGAAGGCGAAGTCGACCACGAAGACACCGCCGGCAATCGCGGCACCATTGGCACGGGCGATGTGCAATGGATGACCGCAGGTGCAGGCGTATTACATAAAGAAATGCATGGGCATGAATACGCACGGCGCGGCGGTCGGTTTGAAATATTGCAGCTTTGGGTCAATCTTCCGGCGAATTTAAAAATGACCTCGCCGCGTTACCAAGCGCTGCTCGCACGCGATATTCCCGTTGTCGCGCTTCCCGCGCAAGGCGGTACGGTGCGTGTGATCGCCGGTGAATTTTCCAACGCCGCCGGACCTGCAAAAACATTTACGCCGATCACGCTGCTCGATGTGCGTCTGCGTGCCGGTCACGGGTTGCGCTTGAGTCTGCGCGAAGGTTATACGGCGGCGTTTTACCTTACCGAGGGCCGCATCAAAGTGAACCAGGCCGACGCCGCGGCTGAAACCGAGCTGGTGATTTTTGAACGCGCCGGTGATGAGGTGATGATCGAGGCGATATCGGATGCAACGATCTTTGTCATGAACGGACAACCGATCGATGAACCCATCGTCGGGCACGGGCCGTTTGTAATGAATACACAAGAGCAGATTTCGCAGGCGTTCGTCGATCTTCACCATGGAAAATTCGGGAACATCCCGGCTTGAACCGCAAGAACGAAGGGAGCGAAGCATGAAAAATTATAAATATCTGATTGTCGGCGGCGGCATGACAGCGGATGCAGCAGTGCAGGGCATTCGCGAGCGCGACAAAACGGGCACGATCGCACTACTGAGCGCCGAAAAAAATCCGCCCTACGACCGGCCGCCGCTGTCGAAAAAATTATGGACCGGCAAGCCGCTCGACTCCATCTGGCGCAAGACCGCACAAGCGCAGGCCGAACTTTTTCTGGATACTCGCGCGGTGAGCGGCGATGTCGCCGCCAAGACCATCATCGATAACCACGGCGAAGTTTATCGTTATGAAAAATTGCTACTGGCGACGGGTGGTGTGACGCGGCGTCTGCAGTCCGCGCCCGAGGGCGTCATTTATTTCCGCACGCTCGAAGACTACCAGCGGCTACGCACGCTGGCCGATGCTAAATCCGAATTCATTGTGATTGGCGGTGGCTTCATCGGCTCGGAGATCGCCGCTTCGCTGGCCGCCAACGGCTGCAAAGTGACCATGGTATTCCCCGACAGCGGCATCGGGGCGCGCATTTATCCGCCCAAGCTTTCTGAATTCCTTAATGCCTATTTCCGCGAGAAAGGCGTCAATGTGCACAGCGGCGAAAAAGTCCGCGCTGTGGAAAAAACCGCCGTGGGGTTTTATGTCAAGACCGAAAGCGGAAAGACCTTCTCCGCCGCTGCGGTGGTGGTGGGCATCGGTATTGAAACCGAAGTGAGTCTGGCAAAGTCGCTGAATCTGAAAATCGACAACGGCATCGTGGTCGACGAACAATTGCGCACCACGTCGCCGGATATTTTCGCTGCAGGCGACGTGGCCAATTTCTACAGCGCGGCGCTGGACATGCGCCGCCGCGTGGAACATGAAGACAATGCCAATACCATGGGTGCGATGGCCGGACGCAATATGACCGGAGCGGCGGAAAAATATCAACACCTGCCTATTTTTTATTCCGATCTGTTCGACTTAGGCTACGAGGCGGTCGGCGAATTCGGTGCCGGTATGGACATCATTGAAGACTGGCAACAGCCATTCCGCAAAGGCGTGGTGTATTACCTCAGGGCGGGCTGCGTGCGCGGGGTGCTGCTGTGGAATACCTGGGGTCAGGTCGATGCAGCGCGCGCGCTGATCGTTTCTCGGGAAAACGTTACGGCGGCCGGGCTTGCGGGACGGATTCATGAGTAAAGCCGCGCACAGCGAGGCGCCGGACCAATGGCGACTCACAGGCAATTTCAAATCAGCAGTGAACTTCAGGGCGTTGCATCAAGCCTTGTTCTTGTTGGCTTCATACGTAGGCAGGAATTTTGGCAACGCCGTTTCGATATCGCGGATGCGGTGTTCGCTGGACGGATGCGTGGACAGAAATTCCGGCGGTTTGCCGGTGCTGGCACTTTCCATTTTTTGCCAGAAGCTGAGCGCGGCGCGCGGATCGTAACCAGCTTTGGACATCAGATCCAGACCGATGTAATCTGCTTCGGATTCTTGCTTGCGGCCGAAAGGCAAACCCACGCCCAGACCCAGCGCCAGATTCACCGCCTGCAGGCCGCCTTCGCCCAATTTCCCGGTGGCACCCAGCACTTCCAGGCCGATCTGCTGTGCCATCGCTTGCGACATACGTTCGCGGCTGTGTTGCGCCAGGGCATGCGCAACTTCATGTCCCATCACCGCGGCCAGTTCGGCATCGCTTACGCCCAGATTCAGCAAGCCCGTGTAAACCGCCACCTTGCCGCCCGGCAACGCCCACGCATTCACCGTCTTGGGTTCATCGATGACATTGAATTCCCATTGGTAATCCGGCTTATTCGCCGCTTGCGCGATGCGCGTTCCAACCCGCCGCACTTGCTCGACATACTTCGGGTCTTGACTTAATTTGGATTTTCCAAGGGCATCTTTATAAGCCTGCGCGCCCATGTCTTCCGCCTGCGACTCGGATACCAGCATGAATTGCTGCCGCCCGGTGACCGGTGCGGTACTGCAGGCGTTAAGCAGTGTAATACCGAGCACACCTAATAATCCGATCCCAAGTTTGCGGTAGAAATGCATGTGGTTCTCCTAACGATTACAGTTTTGAACGGCGTCGCGCCAAGCTTAAGACGCGTAATGGCGGTTATTTTGCCGCATTATGATGCTGTGGATAAAATATCTCAGTGCTCTAACGCACGCGGGGAGCGGCGGCATGCATTACTGGATCGGTAAACATTGTATTCCGGAGTTATTGTCATGACGGCACCGGCCGGTTACTCAGGCACGCCTTTGCCCAAGAAACTGGGCATCAAACCGGCAATGAAGTACGTAACGATTAACGCGCCGCCGCAATTTCACCAATGGCTGGGCGAGCTGCCGCAGAAGGCGCGGATCGTGACACAGGCGCCGCCGCCGTTGACGGCGATGCATCTGTTCGTCACGGAGCAAAAAGAATTGACGCGCCTGCTGAAGAAATACCGGCCGGCATTGGAACCGGCGGGATTCATCTGGGTGTCGTGGCCCAAAAAAACCTCCAAGGTAAAAACGGACATTACCGAAGATGTGATTCGCGCGGTGGCCTTGCCGCTGGATTATGTCGATATCAAAGTGTGCGCGGTCAGTGACGTGTGGTCGGGACTCAAGCTTGTAATACGCAAGGAACTGCGTAAGACATCCTGATTTAAATTTAAACCTATAAAGATTAGCGGTTGCACTTGAATAGGTGCTTCGTGCAGTTGTAGGTTTTACAATATTACGAAAGAATATTTTCCCTACCCTCAACTAAGCCGTAATAAATCCATGCGCGTTAATTGGCACTGCCTGTTTGTCGTTGTAGTCGCGCCAGTGTTATTTGCATGTGCTACTAATCAAGTGAATATCGTGTCCGAGATTGTTCCGGAAGAGCAATCGGTTACATTCATGCAAGAGATGAATTTTTCGAATGATGGGTTACCCGTCTTTTCGAATTTGCTCAGAACTAAACCAAAGCATACTGGAGAAGCGTACTTCCAAGTTCTGTATGAGAATGCTAAGCCGCAAGCGGCATATCTGGTTGGAGTGGTGGGGGAGAACAAGGCAGATTGGTCACGCCCATTTGCCACAATATTTCATTGGACCGATCAGGGGCTCGAGATAGCTGCGCGCATTCTCGAAAATACGATGGATGGTTGCATGCGCGACCAGGCGTCACTGAAATATGGTGATTTGTTTGGCGACTTGTTTTTCTGTTCGGCAATCGGAACAGTGGGTGCTGCCGTAACGGCAACCGGTAGCTTTCTCATCGGGACCGCTGCAAGTGCACCCGTATTTGTTCAAGAGCTTCAGCGTAGCTTGGATCCGACGCGTGAACGGTTACTTATCGTAATGCGAATGCAGTACGACACAGTCGGCCGGCTGAGATCGTATACTTTCGAATTGCCGGATGATCGCGCAGGACAACAAGTGATCACGAGTCAATGTTCCTATGACGGTAATTCAACTCGACCACGTGAGTGCGCCGTATCGAGCACGCCAGAGCAAATCATGCGTAGGACTGGCTACGGTCTATGATAGCAATCCCCTTTGGGGAGATACCTGCATAGGACTCAAGAAATCAATCCAGCTTCACCGCACGCAATTTCTCCGCCGCCTCTTCCGGGCTCACGGTGTTGACAAATAATCCCGAGCCCAGTTCGAAGCCGGTGGGGATGCTGGTGCGCGGGCAGATTTCCAGATGCCAGTGATAGCTCGTGGCGCAATCGGCGAAGCTGGGGCCGTGCGGTAGCGAATGCAGAAAGTAGTTGTACTGCGCGCCGCCCAGCACCGCGTCGAGGCGCGCCATGCTGCGTTGCAGCACACGCGCGAAGTCGGCCAGGTCATCGGCGCCGGTGTTTAAGTAATCCGCTTGGTGTTGCAACGGCAGGATATGGATTTCCCATTCATAGCGGCTGGCGAAAGGTTTGATGGCGATAAATTTTTTGCCGCGCTCCACGACATATTGACCGACATTGATTTTGCGCCGCACCTCGCCGGTTTCGCGCGCGTACAGCGTGGCTTCAAAGGTCAAGGCTTCGTCGATCAGCGCGCAAAAAATACAATGATGATTCTTGTCGAAGAAGGTGCGGCTGTGCATGACCTCGGTCTGGACATTTTCCGGCACCACGGGCGTGGCGATGATCTGGCTGTGGGTGTGCGGAATGCTGCCGCCGGCGGCGGGGCCGAAATTTTTGAACGCCAGCACGTAGCGAATGCGTTCGTCGGAGCGGTAAAGCTGTTGCATCCGTTCCTGGTACGCGCCGAACAACAGCGCAATGTGCCCGGCGCTCATGTCCTGAAGCGTGATGCCGTGTTGATGGTGGTCGATGATGACTTCGTGACGGCCATAGCCGTCGATGGTGTGTTGCAGGCCGAACGAGAAATTGGATTGCTGCTGGCCGTCGTCGCCCAGCACCGGGTACAAATTTTCGACAATACGTATTTCCCAATCGGCTTGCTGCGGGTAACGGGCGATTTGCGGCGGCGTCATGTGTTCGTTGCCGCGGCAAAATGGGCAGGTCTCGACATGGGGCCGCGTATCGCGCTCGACCGGTGCCTCGGCTTTTTTCGGCCGCATGCCGCGTGCGGTCGCCACCAGCACCGATTCGCTGGGCACAATCGGGTTGATGCGGATTTCACGGATGGGTTTGGGGGTTTCAGGCATACCATGGCTCCTTGCGCGGGTTCAGCAAAAACCTAATCGCAAACGCACGCAGGCGCAAACGGATAAATATTGATGCCGGGATAATTATCCTGGCGGAGTCAAATTCAACTGCGCGACCGCGCTGCTTACATCGGCCGGCCACACGAAGACCCGGTTGTACGGCGCGACCCGGTAATAGTCCTGCGGTTCGAAAATTTCGCGCGTGGTCATGTCCACGCAGTAGCGCTCCACCCAACTGCTGCGTTGTGCACCGCTGAGTTTAATGCCTTTCAAAAGCTGGCCGGTGATATCCCAAAGCTTGTAGCACATGCGGAATTCGTAACCGGTGAGAGTCTCGGCATCGGCCCAGATGCCGCGTTTCTTTTCCAGCGCATCCTGGGCGCAGCTTTGCAATAAAACCAGATCGCGGTATTTGGGCAAGCTGGGATGGATCGGAAAAGAGGCCGCCCAACCCGAGTCGATCATCATCAGGTTGAAAGTGGCGCGTTCTTTTTCACTGAGCGCAGTGCGTTCGGCCTCGCTGTATTGCGGCGCTGCATAGGCGAGCAAGCGGCCATATTGATCGAACGGCTGGTTGGATGCGGACAAAAACACTTCGCGTTTTGAACCATTGGGTTTGGTAAGTTTGGTTTCGATGAGCTGCTGCAACGCGCGGGTGGCCGCCACCCCTTGTTGTTTTTGTAAAGTCCCAACCCGTCCGGTGGCAAGCTTGGGCAAAAGATAAGCCGCCAGACCGGCGCCGATGAGGGCTTTGCCGGTCTGAATCCAGGTTGCCAGTTCTTGAAATTTGGCGTCGTGTTTGGCCGGATCGCTGGTGCCGGGATAATGCACCTCGGGAGTGTCGATGCTAAGCAGACGTATCGCGGTCGAAACATAGGGCGTGTCGCCGTCGGTGATGCGCACGAACGCATTGCTGCCCAGCGAATTGAGCTGTTGTCCTTCCGGATCCCAATACAGCTTTACCGTAGCCATGGATTTACCTCGCGCCTGAGTGTTAAAAAGTACGGCCGAGAAACAGATAAAACATGTAATTCCCGCCGTCGCTGAGTCCGTAAGCGAAATACAGCGGACCCATGAGCGTGTCGGCACTGGAGAACACCGATATCGATTTGCGCAGGTCATTCAGCCCGACGTCATCGCGGCTCTCCCAAACATTGCCGGCTTCAAACGACATACCCAAATACACGCCGTTACCCGCGGCTTTGGGAAGACGGGTGACGCGTTCGTAATAGACCAGCCGGCCAAACGCAAGATACTGCCCGCTGAGCTGATCGGTATGGTAGCCGGATAAATGTTGAAACCCGCCCAAAGTGAAGGTGTCGTAGAACGGCAATTGATTGTTCACGTTGGTGCCGGCCTCGATGCTGGCGAACATGGTATGGGTATTGTAGGTGAAGGCCGTCAACCAGTTCAGGTCAAGCTTGTCGTACGTGTTGTCGGCGCCGAGTTCTTTGCGCGCCATGAATAAGTGGCTACGCAGCAGCGTGCCATAGCGCGGGAAATTCACATCGTCGACGCGGTCGTAGACGACGCTCGCCGTATAAGCGCCTTGGCGGATGTCGTACTGCGGCAAGCCCGCTGCGCCGACATGCGGCGCGGCGCGCACCCAATCGCGTAACAAACCGAAACGCACTTCGCCGTGTTTGCCAAGCTCAAAGCCGGTATCGAAGCCGATCTCCGAAGTTTTGGTGTTGTATTGCGCCACGCGATCATCGCCGTCGTAGACATCGCGGGTGTCCTGATTGTATTGCGCGCGCGGCGCGACGAACCACACGCCGAAGGTGTCCAAGGGTTGATAAAATTCAGTAAAGACCCGGCGCGTACGGCCGATGCTGAATTCGTTTTTCCATTCGCCGCCCAGCGGGTTGACCCAGGTGCGGGTGTAGTTGAGCAGAATATTAAAACGGCTGTCGCCTTCGAAATCATCGGTGAGATTCAAACCGAAACGCAGATAATCCGGCCCCCAAGATTTTTCCTGCGCGGCGATTTGCAAGCCTTCACCCGCGTCGGTTTGCACCACGCGAAAATCCACTCGCTCGAAATCGCCCAGATCATAAATACGGGTCAGATCGCCGCGCAGCGTGTCGATATCCAGCGGATCGCCGGCGCGGGTGGCCAGGCGTCGCGCGATAATCTCTTCGGCCACGCGGTCGGGTTTTTCGATGCTGATGAAATCCACGCGCGCAAGCGCTGCCAAATGGGTGCGCTGGCGCCGCAGGTAGCGGGTGTATTCCTTGGGCGGCGCGCTGATGTTACGCAGGAGCAATTCTTGTGCTTGCGCGGCCTGAGTCCCGGCCATGACGACTTCGCCGGTGCGTTCGAATTCCATGGTGCCTACCGCGGCAACATCGGGTGTGATCAAAATGTCCTCGCCGCGCAACCGCGCCAGTTGCTGCTGGTTGGTTTTTAGCGACAGCATGGAGAGCGTTTGATCGGAAATGTCGACAATGGACTCCAGTTTCTTGCGGTCGAGCAAGGGCGCGGAAATATTAACCGCAATGATGATATCCGCTCCCATGGCGCGCACCACGTCCACCGGTACATTGGACGACATGCCGCCGTCCACCAGCAGCCGTCCGCCGATTTCCAGCGGCGAAAATATTCCCGGGATCGCCATACTGGCTTGCATCGCTTCGGCAAGATCGCCGCTGCTCAACACCACCGGGGCACCGGTTTCGATGTCGGTGGCCACGGCTCGAAACGGCACGGCCAGGCGATCAAAGTCGGTGACGCCCGCCGCGCGCAGCGTTGCCGAACGTAAAAAGAAACCGACTTTCTGTCCGGCAATCAGGCCGCGCGGAAAAATAGGCCGCAAGCCGCGCATGCCAAGCTCCACCGGAAACAGATAATTGCGATCGTTTTGTTTGCGCCGGTAGGAAAGATCGCGGCGCGCAAGGCGGTCGGACAACATGTCGTCCCAGTCGATGGCGGCAATACGCACTTCGATTTGGTCGGGCGACAAACCCGCCGCGTACATGCCGCCGATAATGGCACCGGAACTGGTGCCGGCGATGTAATCGACCGGCACACGTAATTCTTCCAATACTTTGAGCACGCCGATGTGCGCCAAACCGCGCGCGCCGCCGCCGCCCAGTGCCAGTCCGATCTTGGGCCGCTGTTTCGGCGCTTCATGGGTGGCGGCCTGAGCGGCATGCAGAGCCGCAAGCGCGCACAGCATCAGCGCGATTAGTGACAGCACGCCGCAATGAGTTTTTGAGCGGAACATGTTTTGGTAGGACGGAGGCCTAAGGTAGTTTGCGTTTCGCAAAGCATGCCCGGCGCACGCTGCCAATGCAATCCGGCGCCCGCGTTTGGTGACCATGGCGGCGCCCGTGAAATGCATCACGCCCAAACTTGGGCTGGCCACCTACTATGCGTTATGCTTTGGCGCGATAACATCGTCGGGTCATGATGATGCGTCGCACGTTCCGTGGTAGCACTGCAAAACATCCGACAAAATTCTATTCAGAGAAATAATGCGAGCGTTCCGATTCCGGTGGTGGGCCGCGGCCCTATGCATGATGGTGCAGCTTGCGCATGGCGAGACTGCGCCGGACGGGGTGACCGCGTCCGGCCTGAGCGCCGTGGCGGGTAAACAAAACGTGACGTTGACGTGGCCGAAAGTTGCCGATGCCGTGTGGTACAACCTTTATTGGCAACGCATCGGGAGCACAACCTCGAGCGTCAATAAAATTGTCAATGTCACGTCGCCGTTCGTGCATGAGCGTCTGGCTTCCGGTGCGACTTACCAGTACCAGCTTAAAGCCGGGAATGACCTGGGCGAACGCGATACCGGCTTCACCGCCACTATAACGCTCGTCCCGGGGCGGCCGCAGGCTGTGGAAGTGCAAGCGTCGGCAGCGCAAACGGCGACCTTGCAATGGGAGCCGGTGACCGGTGCGCTGCACTACCGGATCTACTGGAATACGAGCGGAAAAGTCACGACCAGCGACCCTGCGGTCACCGCGATGCAGGCTTCTTACCTGCATCAGAACTTGCGTCCGGGCGCGCGTTATTTTTACCGCATTGCCGCCCAAAATTCCGCGGGCGAAGGCGAGTTGTCGCGGGAAACATCGGTGCAACTGACCAGTGCGGCACCGCTGATCGCCTCGATCACCGCCGCGGAAAACGACGCCATGTTGACATGGCCCTTGGTCGCCGCTGCCGAGTCCTACCATCTGTACTGGAATACCACCGGCGGCGTAACCAAGAACGACCACAAAATCGAGTATGTCTCGCCGACCTTTATCCATCCCGGCCGGGCGCGCGGCGCCACTTATTATTACCGGCTCAGTGCGCTGAATCTGGCGGGCGAGAGCGAGTTGTCGCCTGAAGTCAGCCTGACTTTCCCGCCGCTTGCACCGCAGCCGCAAGTGCGGAACGACAGCGACCATGTGTTTCTCGACTGGACGCCGGTCGGCGGTGCCACGCATTACGAGGTGTATTGGGATACGCGTCCCGGAGTGACCAATGCCTCGCGCAAGATCAGCGGTGTGACTTCGCCGTTTACACCGTCCAGCCTGCAAGCGGGTGAAACCTATTATTACCGCGTGGCGGCGGCCAATGCCGGTGGCGAAACCCTGTCCACAGAACTTGCCGCGGCATTGCGTCCGGCGCCGCCGCTGATCGCGCAGATCGACAAGGCCCCGCATCAAATCACTTTGCAATGGGCGCCGGTGGTCGGCGCGCAAAGTTACACCCTGTACTGGAATACGCAGGGCAATGTCGGTCCCAGCGCGAATAAAATTATCGGCGTGACATTCCCATGGGTGCACACCGGCCTGAGTAATGGCGTGACTTATTACTATCGGATGGCGGCAAAAAATATTGGCGGTGAAAGCGCGCTATCGCCGGAAGTCCGGGTGGTCATGGTGCCGGATGCGCCGGTCATTGCCGCGGTGCAAGGCGGGGATAAACAGACGACCTTGCGCTGGAATGCGGTGCCTTCGAGCGATCTCTATACCATTTACTGGAACACCCGTGGCGACGTGAGCACGCGCGACGAAAAAGTCACGACCAAGGACATTCAATGGACGCACACGGCGTTGCGCAATGGCGGAAAATATTACTATCGCGTTTCCGCGCACAACGAAGGCGGTGAAAGCGATCTGACCGCGCAGGTCGACGTCACGCTCGCCCCCGACGCTCCGCATGCCGAGGTTGCCGCTGTGGGTGAGAGCGAGATCACATTGCGCTGGAATCCGATCGAAGGCGCGGCTGCTTACAATGTGTATTGGAACACCCGCGGGAATGTGTCGACACGCGATAACAAACTGGCGAGCGTGTCGCCGCCGTTCGTGCACGCTCAACTGCGCCGGGGCGAAACTTATTATTACTTGATCACCGCTGCCAATGCAGGCGGTGAAACCGCGGCGGCCCCGCTGCAAGCGACCTTGCTGCCGGAACCGCCTGGATTACCCGCGGTGCTGGGGGCTGACAAGCAGATCACCTTGAGTTGGAATGCGGTGAACGGCGCGGTCACTTATCGGGTTTACTGGAATAGCAAGGGGGGTGTCGCGGTAACGGATACCCATCTGGATGTCAGTGCTTCGAGTGTTGTGCATACCGGTCTTGCGAATGGCAGTGTCTATTTTTACCGGATTGCGGCATTGAATGCCGGCGGCGAAAGTCCCTTGTCGGCCGAGACCAAGGTCACCCTGGCACCGGATGCGCCCGTGATTGCGCCACCGCGCGGAGGCGACAAGCAGGTAACGTTAACCTGGGAGCGCGTGTCCGGTGCGGCTGCCTACAATATTTACTGGAACACGACCGGCGACGTGATCAGCAAAGATCAGAAAATTTCGGCGGCCACTTCGCCCTACGTGCATCAGAATCTTGCCAATGGGCTCACCTACCACTACCAAATCACGGCGGTGAACGCGGGTGGCGAAACCTCCGCAACTCCGGTCCATGTCACCCTCATTCCGGATGCGCCGGCCGCAGGTAGCGCGAGCGCCGCCGATAAACACGCAACCTTGCAATGGGGCGCGATGCCGGGCGCAACCGGCTACATCGTGTACTGGAATACCACCGGCAAAGTCAGCGAGCGCGATGCGCATCTGGAAGCGCTTAAGGCGCCGTTGCCGCATACCGGCTTGTTGAATGGCGGAAGTTATTATTACCGGATCAGCGCACGCAATGAAGCCGGGGCCAGCCCATTGTCGCCGGAATTCAGTACCACGCTCGCGCCGGACGCGCCGGTGCTGCAAACCGCGCAGGGGTCGGATCGTGTCAGTAATTTGCGCTGGACGCCGGTATTTGGCGCGACGGACTACCGGGTGTACTGGAATACCAGCGGAAATGTCACCACCAAGGATGCGCGCTTAAGCAGCACCGAGGCAGTGTTGACGCATACCGCGCTGGTGCGCGGTATGACTTATTATTACCGTATCGCGGCGGTCAATGCGGGCGGCGAGGCCGTAGGACCGGAATTCTCCGTCACGCTCGCACCGGATACGACCACGCTTTCAAACCTCAAGGGTTCCGACAAGCAAATTGCACTGGCGTGGAAAACCGCGAGCGGCGCCACCGAGTACCATATCTACTGGAATACCAGCGGAAATGTCACGACCAAAGATGCCATGCTGAAAACCAGTGCCGCGTCTTTACTTCATGAAAAAATAAATAATGGCGTGAAATATTTTTACCGCATCGCGGCGAGTAATACGGGCGGCGAAAGTGAGTTGTCACCGGAAGTTTCGTTGACGCTGGCTCCTGATGCACCGGTTATTACGCTGACTAACGGCGAAAACAAGCGCATCACGTTAGGCTGGACGCCGGTCCCCGGCGCGGTGTCCTACACCATCTACTGGAAAGTCGCGGCCGCTAGCGGCACGGCCTTCACTGCCGTGCCCAACGCCGTGGCGCCGTATGTGTTCAATGGATTAAGCAACAATACGAAATATGCCTATAAAGTGACGGCCGTGAATGCCGGAGGCGAGGGTTTCGCGTCCGAGCAGCGCGTGGCCACTCCGCACAACCAGCGCTTGTCCGGCTTGTTTCCCGATCCGGCCTTGCAGCAATGCATTAACGGCGAAGCGGCGATTAGCGGCTGGATGTACGGCGATGAAGTATCGGGCATTCTGGTATGCAATGAATTGGGCATCACTAATTTGACCGGATTGGAATGGTTGGAAAATGTCACTAACCTGTCCCTACGCAGTAATCACATTAGCGATGTGAGCCAGTTGAGCGGTCTTACCACGCTAAGCTATCTCGCTCTGGATGCGAACGAGATCACCGATCTTAAACCGCTCGCCAAGCTGAATAAGCTGAACTATCTGTCGCTCAGTGCAAACCCGTTGAGCGATATCGGTCCGCTCTCGGGTTTGACGGCGGTGACGAGTTTGTATCTGAACGATACCAAGGTCAGGGATCTCTCGCCGCTGGCGCGATTATCGAACGTGGTTTATTTGTCCGTGTATAACAGCGAAGTCTCCGATGTGCGGCCATTGACGGCGCTGAAAAATCTTTCCAGTTTATATCTGGGCGGAAATCATATTGTCGACGCCGGGCCCTTCGCCGCCTTGACCAGCCTTACGGAGTTGGATATTTCCGGCAATGAGCTGGGCGGTCACGGCGTGGGGCATGTGGACGCGTTGGTATCGCTGAAAAATGCGCGCCTGTTGCAACTGGGCGGCAACAGCGCGCTGTCGTGTGCCGATGTGACCAGCGTGATAAACCGGCTGCATTCGCCGCCCGTGGATCTCGATGGAATCTTCACCAATACCGATCCGGTCGTGGACGGCGAGAATTGCGTTAATCCATAATCTCCGCCGCTTATAGCAACGGGACGATCATCAACGCCACGATGTTCATGATTTTAATGAGCGGATTGATCGCCGGGCCGGCGGTGTCTTTGTAGGGATCCCCGACGGTATCTCCCGTAATGGCGGCTTTGTGCGCATCCGAACCTTTGCCGCCGAAGTTACCGGTTTCGATGTACTTCTTGGCATTGTCCCAGGCGCCGCCGCCGGTGGTCATGGAGATGGCGACGAATAATCCGGTGACAATCGAGCCCACCAGCAAACCGCCCAGCGCTTGTGGTCCTAAAAGCAAACCCACCGCCACTGGTGTCAATACCGGCAACATGGCTGGCAATACCATTTCCTTGATGGCTGCGCGCGTCAGCATGTCCACCGCGGTGGAATAGTCGGGCGCCTGTTCCCCGGTCATGATGCCGGGAATTTCGCGGAACTGGCGCCGCACCTCGACAACCACCGATTGCGCCGCGCGTCCCACCGACTCCAATGCCATTGCGCCAAAAAAATACGGCACCAGGCCGCCAATGAACAGGCCAATGATGACCTTCGGGTCGGACAGATCGAAACTCGTCGCCAGGTTCAGATGGTGGTTCAGCTCGCGCGTGTAATCGGCAAACAGCACCAGCGCCGCGAGACCCGCCGAGCCGATCGCGTAGCCTTTGGTGACCGCCTTGGTGGTGTTGCCGACCGCGTCCAATGCATCCGTGATTTGGCGCACTGCCGGGTCAAGATTCGACATTTCGGCGATTCCGCCGGCATTGTCCGTGACCGGACCATAGGCATCCAATGCGACAATGATGCCGGTCATCGACAACATCGAGGTGGCGGCGACCGCAATGCCATACAGGCCCGCAAAGTGAAAGCCAAGATAAATCCCGACGCACACGACGATCACCGGAGCGCCGGTGGAGCGCATCGACAAGGCCAGTCCGGAGATGATGTTAGTGGCATGACCGGTCACGGATGCCTCCGCGACGGCGCGTACCGGACTGTATTCGGTGGCCGTGTAGTACTCGGTGATGACAATTAACAGGGCGGTGACCCCTAGCCCCACCAAGGCGGCGCTATATAGCGCAGATGTACTGATCTCCGGCACGCCGCCCATGATCCAGTCCGTGACCGGATAAAATGCCGCCGCCGACAGCACGCCCGCGCCGATCACGCCGCGATATAACGCATTCATCACCTTGCGATCGGAGCCGATCTTGACAAAAAAAGTGCCCAGCACACAGGCCAGCACCGATACGCCGCCCAGTACCAGCGGATACAAGGCAGCCGCGGCGGCATGTTGAGGGAACATCGACGCGCCTAGAATCATCGCCGCGATGATGGTCACGGCATAGGTTTCGAACAGATCCGCCGCCATGCCGGCGCAGTCCCCCACGTTATCGCCGACATTGTCGGCAATCACGGCCGGGTTGCGCGGATCATCTTCCGGAATCCCGGCCTCGACTTTGCCGACCAGGTCGGCGCCCACATCCGCGCCCTTGGTGAAAATACCGCCGCCCAAACGCGCGAAAATGGAAATCAGAGATCCACCGAATGCGAATCCGACCAGAGGAGCCAGGTCAGGACTAACGCTGCCTCCGGCCAGTGAATCCAGCAGTGCATAAAATCCCGCGACGCCCAACAGGCCCAGACCCACGACCAGCAGCCCCGTAATCGCGCCCGCGCGAAACGACACGCGCAGGCCGGCGTCCAGGCCGCCGCGCGCGGCTTCCGCCGTGCGGACATTAGCGCGTACCGATACGATCATGCCGATATAACCCGCAGCCCCGGACAACACCGCGCCTAATGCAAAGCCAGCGGCGGTAAGCATTCCAAGTCCGAAGAAGATCACCGCGAACAATAAAATTCCGACCACACCGATGGTGGTGTATTGCCGGTGTAAATAAGCGGATGCGCCTTCTTGTATGGCACGGGCAATTTGACGCATGCGCTCATTGCCATCAGGCAACGACATCACGTGGTAAGTGGAAATCGCACCATAGAGTAATGCGACGGCTGAACAAAGCAGAGCAAACATGAGTCCGGTGGACATGAAACTCCTCCTTAACGATAGCCTGTGATCTGAAATGAAACTTCGGTTTTAAGTCTGGCCCGGTCCATGGGCGATATCTAGCGGGGTTTTCCTATGCCCGAATCGGGTAGATTGATCAGCCCTGCGGATTATTGTCATCATCCCGCACCCGCCTTGGTAAAATCAGCCGCTTCTTATTATAAACAGCTGTGGATGAACCAGAAATGCCTGAACACGTGGTGTTGACGTTTTATAAATTCGTGAACTTATCCGGTTATGAGGTACTGCGCACGCCTCTGCTTGAGTTATGCCAGACGCATAAAGTCATCGGCAGCATTTTACTGGCGCAGGAAGGCATCAATGCGACCATTGCCGGTTCGCGCGCCGGTGTGGCCGCGGTAATAACCTTTCTGCGCGCCGATCCGCGCCTGGCGGATTTGCACTACAAGGAATCGGCGGCACGCGAACCGCCCTTTGGTCGCATGAAAGTACGCCTGAAAAAAGAAATTGTCACGCTCGGCATTGAGGGTGTCGATCCGGCGGCGGCCGTGGGCGAGTATGTTCCCGCGGCGCAGTGGAACGATCTGCTGGGCGACGACAAGGTGCTGGTGCTTGACACTCGTAATAACTACGAAACCGCCTTGGGTGGGTTTGAGCATGCTGTCGATCCGGGCCTTGCGGCATTCCGGCAATTCCCGGATTACGTGCGGCGTACACTCGATCCCGGCACGCATACTAAAATTGCAATGTATTGCACCGGCGGTATCCGCTGCGAAAAAGCCAGCTCATATCTGTTGAAGGCGGGTTTCAAGGAGGTCTACCACCTTCAAGGCGGGATTTTAAAATATCTTGAACAGGTTCCCGCACCGTCCAGTTTATGGCGCGGCAGTTGTTTTGTATTCGATCAGCGCGTGGCTTTAACCCAGGGATTAGCCGAAGTTTCCGCTAATTGCGCTGATGAGCCTGGTCGATGATACGTTGATTGCGTTCCATGAGGTCCGCATCGCGCGCCGCGAAACTGTTGGATTTTTGCGCCAGACTCATCGCGAGTTGGGTTTTCCCCTGGCGTAGACGGATGGCGGCTAAATGGTGCCAGAGCACGGCATTACGCGGTTCGATACGCAGCGCGCGTTCAAGTTTGGCGGCGGCGACCTCCAGATCGCCGCCGCTTTCCTGCGCCGTGGCTTCGCTCAATAATGCAAGTACCGCCGGGTGGGTGGTCGTCTGCGCATCGCTGTACACCGGTGGCGGGATGGTTGGCGTGTGTGCGGGTTCTTCGGTGACCGCGCTGGGTTCGCGAGCGGGTGGGGTGGATGGAATCTCCGTGGCAGGAGTTTCGACCGATGGTTTTCCGGTGTTAATTTCATCCGGCAGCGGGGCTGTTGCGGCACAACCAGCCAGTTGAATGATCATGAGACTGATGGCCCAACGGGGTTGTCGTTTAAAATGATTCACCTAAAAAGCCCTTTAATCCATTGTATGGTTTGATCGACTGCTCCACCCAAACCGGCGCACGGCGAATAATTTGCGGGCGCGGTTCCGGCGAAGAAGCCTAATTGTATTGCTCCGGCACATGAAGAATCGCCGCGTAAGTTATTGGACGGATCGATCCATACCAGCTCCACATTGTCGGGTACCGCCCATACTCCGGGTTGGGCGCTGATGCCGCTCATCAAGTCTCCCCACACACGCAGCGCACCTTCGGCACCGGTCAGGTGCGCTGAACGGTCGTCGTCCATGCCCATCCATGTTACCGCCAGCCGGTCATGGGTGAAACCGGCAAACCAGCTATCTCGCAAATCGTTGGAGGTTCCGGTTTTTCCTGCCACGGCCAATGAAGCCGGAATCATCGAATACAGGGAGCGTCCGGTGCCTTCGCGTACCGCATCCTGCAAGAGAGTGTTCACTAAATAGACTGCCGATGCATCGACAGTTTTTTCGATCGACAAGGGGAAGCGCTGCAACGGTTGGCCGTCGATGGTCATGACGGCGTTGATGGCACGCAAAGGCGCGTGAAAACCACCGTTCGCCAGTGTGTGATACATCTGTGTGACTTCCAGCGGTGTAAATGAAGCAGCCCCCAGCAATAACGACGGATAAGGTTCAATTTCACGTTCGACGCCCAGCGCATGCAAGGTATCGACGATATTCGGCAAGCCCACCGCCAGACCCAGATGCGCGGTGGCCAGGTTGTATGAATTCGACAGCGCTTGATAGAGCGGCACTTGGCCGTGCTCCTGATGGTCGTAATTTTCCGGTGTCCATTGCTTGCCGTCGCCGCCTTTGAGTGACACGGCGGTGTCATCCAGGAGCGTGACTGGTGTGTAGTTTTGCGAATCTTTAAGTGCGGTGAGGTACACCGCGGGTTTGACCAGCGAACCAATTTGCCGCACCGCATCGCGCGCGCGATTAAAGCCTGCGAAATTCGGATCACGCCCGCCGACGACCGCGAGCACTTCCGCGCCTTCGACATTGACCACCACAGCGGCGCCTTGCAGTTGCCCTTGCGGGAGCCGTTTGGATTTTTCGATCAGGTGAATCTGATTGATCATGGCGCGGTCGGCCGAGCGCTGCACCAGCGGATCGAGCGTGGTGAAAATTTGCAGGCCTTCGCTGGTCAGATCTTCTTCGCGGTAATCGCGCTTGAGCTGGTCGCGCACCAAGTCCAGAAACGCTGGGAAGGGCGTAACGCCGCTCGCCGCCACTTTAGTAATGCCAAGATCCGCTGCCTTGCTGCGTTTCGCTTCCTTGTCGTTGATCTCGCCCAGTGCAAGCAAGGCATCCACCACCAGATCGCGGCGCTGGCGGGTGCGTTGTTGATGCCGGCGCGGGTCATAAAAAGAAGGACCTTTGACCAACGCGACCAGCAGTGCGATCTGTTCGGTATGCAGTTCATTCAGCGGCCGGCCGAAATAAAACTGGCTCCCCAGACCGAAACCGTGAATGGAACGCGCACCGTCTTGACCGAGATAAATTTCATTGAGATAGCTCTCCAGAATTTCCTCTTTCCCATAGCGGCGTTCGAGTTGCAGCGACATGATGATTTCATTGATCTTGCGCGACAGCGTGCGCTCATTGGTAAGAAAGAAATTCTTGACCAGTTGCTGGGTGATGGTACTGCCGCCTTGCACTGTTCCGCCCGCCCGCAAATTGGCAAACAAGGCGCGAAACATCGAACGCGGCGCAATGCCGTTATGCTCATAAAAATCGCGATCTTCGATGGCCAGGAGGGCTTTGATCAACAAGGGAGGAACGTCGCTAAGCTTGACTAATATGCGGTCTTCGTTATGCGCGGGGTAAATGCTGCCGATCTGCATCGGATCGAAACGCACCAGATTAAGAGGCTCGTTCCCGCTGGCGGGAGACAGGTTGCTGATTATTCCACCGTCGAATTCGGCGTGAAATGCAATGGAGGGTTCTTTGCCGTCCCAAAACGTGGTGGCGCGCGTGATAACAAAAAACGAATTCCCTTTACGCCTGTAGCTGCCGGAAACTTTCGGTACCGGCGCATCGTAATAGCCGAGGCTGGTCAGCTCCTGTACGAACTGGTTCGGGGTCATGTTCATGCCCGGGTAAAGTTCCAGCGGGCGCGCATACACACGTGCGGGAAGCGCCCAGCGTTTGCCTTCGAACTTGGCTTTCACCAGCGAATCAAGATAACTGACATAGGCCCACAACGTGAGCATGCCGATAACCGTCACGGCCAACAGGAACCAGCGCCAAAAATGCGGAGACCTGGCGCATTGACGGGCGAATTGTTTAAACCACTGTTGCCAAGGGAGCATTTAAGACGTTACTTCACCGAAGATAAAAGCAGCCAATTATGTGACGCGATGAGGCGCACCGGAACGTAAGATTAATGGACGATGCAGTATTGCATGGGACTTAGAAATTAGGGGTGCAAAATCCTTCCGTCAAAGCCCCGGCACTGTACTGTGGTCCAAGGAAGTTTGCTATATTACACAACACAATAGGGTCATCGCCTGATTCCCTGAAATATTCCTTGCGGCGATCCGGTTACCAGCGATCATCGGTAGGTAAAAAAGCATGATTTTGAATCTGCGTTGCTTGTCATTCCTCATGGGATTATTGCTGACCTGTTTGGCTTTCAGTAGCGCGCATGCAGTTCCTGCGGTAGGCACGATCCCACGGCCCGCGGCAAGCGAAGCAGGCTCCGATCCATTTCCGCGTCCCGATGCTTTAACCGGGCAGGTTACATTTTGGCGCAGTGTCTATGGTTATTGGAGCCTGGGACAGGTTGCGCTGCATGATATGGACTATCCCGGCATTGTTTACGAAGTCATCGATTTGCCCGGAGAAGCAAGCGAAGGCTACACCAGCGCACAAAAAAAATTCGTCGAGGAGCGCCGTACCGCCTTGCAGGTGCAGCTTCAATCGCTGGCCCTGCGCTATAAAACACCCGCATTGCTCAGTGACGCCGAGCGCGAACTGCTGTTCCGGATTCGTTCAGTTGCCGGTGAAGATGCCATTGCGGGTGCGGCGGAACGGGTGCGTTCGCAGCGCGGCATGCGCGAACGCTTTCGCCGCGGTCTGGAAATCAGCGGTCGTTACGATGCCACGTTTCGAAGCATCTTCAAGGAGGCGGGATTACCTGTGGATCTAGCGTTTTTGCCGCATGTCGAATCTTCCTTCCAAACCAGCGCACGCTCGTCGGCGGGCGCCGTAGGTGTGTGGCAATTTACGCGCGGTGCCGGGCGCCTGTTTCTAAAAATGAATTCAGCGGTGGACGAGCGCCTTGATCCGGTCGCTTCGGCGCGCGGTGCGGCGCGTTATTTGGACCATGCTTATGACACGTTGGGGAATTGGGCCTTTGCAGTGACATCCTATAATCACGGCATCGAAGGCATGCTGCGCGCGAAGAAACTGGTGGGTGATGATTTCGCCCAAGCCGTACGGGAATACCAGTCGCGCAGCTTTGGCTTCGCATCGAAAAATTTCTACACTGAATTTCTCGCCGCACGCGATGTGGCCCGCAGCCCGCATGATTTCTTTGCCGAGGGCGTGCAACTGGAGCCGCCGCTTGCGTTTCAGAAGGTGGTTCTAGAGCGCAAGATTTCCGCCGCGCAGTTAGCCCGGATGCACGACGTCAGTCTTAAACAGTTGACTGAACTTAACCCTGCATGGAGCCGCCGCGCCGCGCGCGGTGATTTACCTTTGCCGGTAGGTGTCAATGTCTGGTTGCCGCCTCTGGAAAATCCAAATCCCGTGGTGGCAGCCGAAGTAAATGCTCCAGTGCCGCTCATGGATGCCACGCCGGTGCTGCCCCCGGCCACGCGCAATTATCATGCGGTACGCCGTAAGGACACGTTATTTAGTATTGCCGCGCGTTACGGCATGGATGTGGCTGAGCTCAAGGCGCTGAATAGACGGGCGCCGGATAACAATGTTGTGCGCATCGGCGAGAAATTATTGGTGATGAAAGAGACGCGCGATCTTGCGCAACCAGAAATTGCGCCCTTACCGGAATCCGTCGTGCCGCAGGAAGATAGCGCCGAGATCATTCATATCGTACGCAAAGGCGAAACGCCCATCGAGATTGCGTCGAATTATGGAGTGACGGTCGCAAAGCTGCTCACGTCCAATGACTTGACCCGGCAATCCATCATCCGTCCCGGTCAGCGTTTTCGTATTCCGAAGCCATAATTTCCGTCACGGCAGGAGCTGACTATGCATCTGCCGTGGTATGTCACCGCTTTTGCTGCCGCGATTGTATGGGGGTTGCATTACCCGCTGCTGGATCATGCGCTAAAACGGATTTCGCTGGTTTCAGTGCTACTGCTCACCGCAATCCCCATCGTGCTCATCGCCCTGATTTTTCATCGTCAAGTGATAGCCGATATCGCGATTGCACGCACACTGCCGCCAAGCGAGCAGTGGGGCATCCTGGTGATTGCGCTGACCGGAAGTGCGGCTTCGGTGTTGTTGCTGATGTCGATCACAGCCAAGAATGCAACGCTCGCGAGCCTAATAGAAATTTCTTACCCCTTGTTTGTCGCACTGTTCGCCTACGCGCTGTTCCGCGAGAGCGCGCTAAACCCTGCCGTGGTGCTCGGCGCTGCGCTGATATTTTCCGGCGTGGGCATCATCATTTTCAATTCACGTTGAATCATGTACAGACAGTCCTGATTTTTCGCGCTTGCCTGGATTGAATTATGGCGGGGTAAGTTAAGTCTTTATGGTTTCGTAGTTGACGGAACCGCCGATGTTGCCCACACTTTCGGCTCTCGAACTCTTGCCGTGCGATTGCAGAAGGCTTATGGCCGAAGCTATAAACAAAGAAGTGCTGGTCAAAACGCGCGGTTTGCTGTTTGCGCATGGGCCGCGCGTGATCCTCGACGGGGTGGATATCGATATCCATCGCGGCGAAGTGACGACCATCATGGGTCCCAGCGGTACCGGCAAAACCACCTTGCTGCGCCTGATCGGCGGCCAGCTCAAACCCGCCGCGGGCACGGTGCAGGTCGACGGACAAAATGTTCCTGACCTGGCACTTAAAGAGTTGTATCAGTTGCGTAAGCGCATGGGCATGATGTTTCAAACCGGCGCGTTGTTCACCGACCTCAATGTATTTGAAAACGTGGCTTTTCCATTACGCGAACATACGCGTCTGCCGGAAGCCTTGATTCGCGACCTGGTGTTGATCAAATTGCAAGCGGTGGGTTTGCGCGGCGCGCGCAAACTGATGCCAGCGGAATTGTCGGGCGGGATGGCGCGGCGCGTGGCTTTGGCGCGCGCGATTGCACTCGATCCCATGATGATCATGTACGATGAGCCGTTTACCGGGCAGGATCCGATCACCGTGGGCGTGATCATGCAGTTGATCCGGCAAATCAACGACTCGCTCGGATTGACCAGTATTATCGTCTCGCACGATGTCGCGGAAGTATCGGCGATCTCGGATCGTCTTTACCTTTTGTCGCAGGGCAAAGTGGTGGCGCAAGGCTCGCCTGCCGAATTACAGCAATCAAAATCCGAATGGGCGCAGCAATTTTTGCATGGGCGCCCCGATGGTCCGGTGCCGTTCCACTATCCGGGCAAGCCGTTTGAGGAAGATTTAATGGCGGTCGCTTAAGCATGATTCACTGGATTCAATCTTTGGGCAGCGGCGGCCTGGCATTTTTTGAACGGCTGGGACGCGCGAATTTATTCGCGTTGCAAGCCCTCGCCGGTATCCCTTCGGTGCTGATGAAGCCCTCCTTACTTGTGGCTCAGTTGTACTCGGTGGGTGTGTTATCGGTGCAGATCATTGTCGTCTCCGGCCTCACGGTGGGCATGGTGCTGGGTTTGCAAATGTACAACACGCTCACGGATTTCGGCGCATCGCAATCCTTGGGCCCAGTGGTCGCCCTGTCGCTGGTGCGCGAGCTCGGGCCAGTACTGGCCGCGTTGTTATTTTCCGGACGCGCGGGTTCGGCATTGACGGCGGAAATCGGCCTGATGAAAGCCACCGAGCAGTTGTCCGGCATGGAGATGATGGCCGTGGATCCGATCAAGCGTGTGATCGCGCCGCGCTTGCTGGCTGGAATGATTTCGATGCCGTTGCTGGCCGCGATGTTCAGCGCGGTCGGCATTTTGGGCAGCTATTTTGTGGGCGTCGGATTGCTGGGTGTAGACTCCGGAGCCTTTTGGTCGCAAATGCAGTCCAAGGTGGATTTCTCCGCGGACATCTATAATGGTTTCATTAAAAGCTTGGTGTTCGGCATCGTGGCCACATGGATTGCAGTGTTCGAAGGTTATGACGCCGTGCCTACGACCGAGGGTGTCAGCCGTGCGACCACACGCACCGTGGTGTACACCGCCTTCGCCGTTTTAGGATCGGACTTCGTATTGACAGCGCTGATGTTCGGGGAAAAATAATCATGGTTAGCAAACACGCATTGGAAATCTGGGTCGGCTTGTTCGTCGCCGCAGGCTTGGCAGCCCTGTTCATGCTGGCAATGAAAGTCAGCAACATGAGCGCCTTCGCCGACGATCAGGGCTACAGCGTCAAAGCGAATTTTGAAAATGTAGGTGGATTAAAAATCCGTTCACCTGTGTCCATGGCAGGGGTGCGAGTCGGGCGCGTGGCGGACATCACCTTCGACGCCAAAACCTACGAAGCGGTGGTGACGATGCGCATTGCGGAAAAATACAACACCTTGCCGAAAGATACTTCCGCCAGCATTTTTACCGCCGGTGTACTGGGCGAAAACTATGTGGGCCTGGAAGCGGGTGCGTTGGATGAATACCTAAAAGAAGGCGATACCATCAAGATTACCCAATCCGCCGTCGTGCTCGAAAATCTCATCGGCCAATTTTTGTTTAATAAAGCGCAGGAAAGCAAGGCGCAAGAAGACAAACCTGCCCCTGCCGGGAGCAAGAAATGAAATTGCGTTGCTGGCTGTTGATGGGAGCTGCCGTGCTCGCCACCGACGCTCTGGCGGATGTAGTGAATCTTGAGCAGGCGGTGGATCGCGCCTTGCGCCATGACGCCCGCATTCGCGAACAGGATCAATTGGTCGAAGCGGCGCGCGGTCTGCAAAAAGAAGCCGAAGATGCCAGCCATGTCATTTACAACACCAATTTGTTTGTCGGTCTTGCACCCAAGGCGCGCGGCAGTTTGTTCGAAAAAGATCCGTCTGTCGGGGACACCAATGCCGGCTTGAAAATTCGCAGCGATGCTTTCGATATTAAAGCTGTGGCACCTTGGTATAACTTTGAATTCGCCGTAATCAAACCCTTGGCGACCTTCGGTAAAATCAGGCATTACACCGAGGCGGCGCAAGCCAATGTCGATGTTAAAAAGGGCGATGTAGCATTGCAGCGCGCCGCGATTATCCTCGATGTTCATCGCGCCTACTTCGGCTACCTGACCGCACAAGACACCAGGTTGCTGATGGAAGATGTAAAGCTGCGCCTGGAGAAAGCCACCACGCTGGTGCAAGGCTGGCTGGATAATGGCAATGGAAAAATCAAGCAGTCGGATCTATTCGCGCTGCAAACCGCGAGTGCCTTGGTGAATCGCTATATTGCCGAAGCGCAGGGTTACGAGAAAATCGCCATGGAGGGGCTGCGCACCCTCACCGGTGCTACGGCGGGCAAAGAATTGGAACTTGCCGATAAAAAGCTGGCGCCGGTGGATTTGCCCAAGGAGTCGCTCAAAGATCTGCAGGCTCGCGCCTTGCTGCAACGGCCGGAAATGGGTCAATTGGACGCGGGCATGACAGCGCGCCGTGCCTTGGTTGAAGCCAAAAAATCCGAGAGCAATCCGAATTTGTATGCGGGTGT
>CAZHHW010000027.1:28541-33534 GCA_964532385.1 uncultured Gammaproteobacteria bacterium
CATGTGCATGCGCATCACGCCATGGTGGAAGAATTGACGCAATCAAGCCGCGCTGGGCGGCGCTGGATGATTTCCAGCTATGCGGATTTCGAAGCCGGGCTTGAAGAGTCATCCAAGGTAATGACTGCGTTTCAGGGTTATATTGTGGCGCACAGCGATTATTTGCGTACAGTGAACGATTACAACATGTACGTTGCCCAACTTAAGTTCGTCATTGGAGATTTCAAATGAAATATATCGCGAGCATTCTGGCTTTGGTGTTAATGGGCATCAGCGCGCAAGCGAGCGCCGATACGCATCCGGCCGCGGCCCTGGTCATGCAGACGGCCGACAAAATTCAAACGCAACTGCGCGCCGAACGTGATGTAGTAACCAAGAACCCCAAGCGGGTCTATGAGCTGGTCGAACAGATCGTGTTGCCCAATTTTGACTTCACCGCGATGTCGGCTTCGGTGCTGGGCAAAAATTGGCGCGGTGCCAGCGACGACCAAAAAAAGCGCTTCACCGAGGAATTCAAGCTGCTTCTGGTACGCACGTATGCCAAGGCCTTGGTCGACAACATGGATCGCAAGATTACGTTGCAACCATTGCGTGCCGCTGATGGTGCGACCGATGTGACGGTTCATACCGAGATTCCTCAGCAGGGCGGGTTTCCTCTGCCGATCAATTACAGCATGGAAAATAAGGGCGGCGCCTGGAAGGTTTACGATGTCGACATTGATGGCATCAGCATGGTAAAGAACTACCGCACCACGTTCGCCAATGAAGTAAAGCAGGGCAGCATTGACGATTTGATCAAGAAACTCAACCAGCGCAATCAGCAGGCGGCGAATGAATAATGCCGCGATTCAGGCGCTGGGCGAAGGCCGTTTTCTGCTCACCGGCGATCTGGATTTTGACGATGTCCCACAATTGCTTGACGCCAGCGCCGCCATGTTCGCGCATGAAGGTGCGCGCCTGGTGATGGACTTAAGCGGTGTACGCCGCACCACCAGCGTGGGTCTGGCTTTAATGGTTGAATGGTTGCGGCGCGCGCGCCACACCAACAAGAGTATTGAGTTCCACAACGTTCCGGCCCAGATGCTGTCCATGGCTAAAATCAGCGGGCTGGATGGAATCCTGATGCTGACCCCTGCCGGCACAGCCGGATGACGGTGACCGCGGAGGTGATTCAAGATTTGATCGCGCAAGGTTTGCCGGGCTGCCGGGTCAATGTCGAGGGCGACGGTCGGCATTGGTATGCGACCGTCATCGGCGAAGTGTTCGGCGGCAAATCACTGCTGCAACAACAGCGGCTGGTCTATGGTACTCTCGGCGACCGCTTGATTAAGGGCGAAATCCACGCGTTATCGGTCAAGACCTATACCCCAGATGATTGGCATAAAGCTCAGGCATCAGGTTCAAACTGATTTTTTCCGAATCGAATTCGAGCCCCGCATTATTACAACCTCACACGCGTCATTATGGATAAATTAATCATTACCGGAGGCGTACGCCTCGACGGCGAAGTGCGGATTTCCGGCGCAAAAAACGCCGCGTTGCCGATTCTGGCCGCCACCTTGTTGGCAGACGAAGTCGTTACCATCGGCAATGTGCCGCATCTGCAAGACATCACCACCACCATGGAATTGCTGGGCCGCATGGGTGTGGAGCTGGTGGTCGACGAAAAAATGAAAGTCGAAGTGGATGCGTCCGGAGTCAATGAGTTTCTGGCCCCGTATGAACTGGTGAAAACCATGCGCGCGTCGATCCTGGTGCTGGGCCCGCTGTTGGCGCGCCATGGTCATGCCGAGGTGTCGCTGCCGGGCGGCTGCGCCATCGGCTCGCGTCCAGTGAATCTGCACATCACCGGTCTGCGCGCGATGGGTGCCGACATTAAAGTCGAGAGCGGCTACATCCGTGCCAGCGTCGACGGCAGGTTGCGCGGCGCCAAGCTGGTGATGGACATGGTCACCGTCACCGGCACTGAAAATCTTATGATGGCGGCCACCTTGGCGCAGGGCATGACAATTATAGAAAATGCCGCGCGCGAGCCCGAAGTAGTCGATCTGGCGCATTGCCTGAATGCCATGGGTGCGAAAATCAGCGGCGCCGGAACCGATGTGATTCGCATCGAAGGCGTCGAGCGGTTGCATAGCGCGTCTTACAATGTCTTGCCGGACCGCATCGAAACCGGCACCTATCTGGTGGCGGCCGCGATTACGCGCGGCCATGTAAAATGTAAAGGCACGCGACCGGAATTACTGGAGGTGGTGTTATCCAAGCTCGCCGAAGCGGGTGCGCAGATCACCACCGGCCCGGATTGGGTTGAGCTGGACATGCAAGGGCGCCGTCCCAAGGCCGTGTCGCTGCGTACCGCACCGTATCCGGCCTTCCCGACCGACATGCAGGCGCAATTTACGGCTTTGAATGCGATCGCACAGGGCACGGGCGTGATTACCGAAACCGTGTTTGAAAACCGTTTCATGCACGTGCAGGAAATGCAGCGCATGGGCGCGAATATCCGCATTGAAGGAAATACCGCCGTCGTGACGGGTGTCGACCGGCTTTCCGGAGCGCCGGTCATGGCGACCGACTTGCGCGCATCCGCAAGTTTGGTGCTGGCGGGCCTTGCGGCTGAAGGCGATACCCATGTGAATCGCATTTACCATATCGATCGCGGTTATGAACGGATCGAAGAAAAACTGTCGCAGTTGGGTGCGAAGATCAAGCGTGTAAAAGCCTAAGAGCCTGTTCAAGATCTCCGTGGAGGGATGTAGTGCAAGGCAAAATCGAACTCAAAAACGGAGCATACACGGAGTATGTGAGTATTTTGAGTTCGATTTTAACGCCGCAATGCGCCCTCCACGGAGATCTTGAACAGGCTCTAAGAAATCTCCACACAGCGCGACTAACCCAAGTAAAATAGCGCTCGCACCTATTTCGCGGTTTACCGTTATGCTGCAGACACTCACCATCGCGCTGTCGAAAGGCCGGATCTTTAAAGAGACCTTGCCCTTATTGCGGCAGGCGGGCATCGAACCGGTGGATGATCCCGACACCAGCCGCAAACTGATACTCTCGACCAACCAAGCCAACATCAAGCTCATCATTGTGCGGGCCAGCGATGTACCCACTTATGTTCAATACGGCGGTGCCGATGTGGGTGTCGCCGGCAAAGATGTGCTGATGGAGCAGGGCAGCGGGGAGTTATATGAACCGTTGGATCTCAAAATAGCACGCTGCCGTTTGATGACTGCCGCACCCATCGGCCTTGCGCGCGATGTATATACGCAACGCCTTGGCAAACGGCTGCGGGTTGCAACCAAATACACCAACACAACGCGTGATTATTTTGCGCAGCAGGGTGTGCAGGTCGAAATCATCAAGCTGTATGGCTCGATGGAACTGGCACCTTTGGTCGGCATGGCGGATTGCATCGTGGACGTGGTCGATACCGGGAACACCTTGCGGGCGAATGGCCTGACGCCGGTCGACAAGATCTCCGACATCAGTGCGCGCCTGATCGTGAATAAAGCGGCAATGAAAATGAAGCACCACCTGGTCAAGCAGTTGATCGACTCGATGGCAGCGGCGGTGCGGTGACGATGAACATTAAACGCTTCGATTCGGCGGCCCCGGATTTTTGGCCAGCGCTGGAGAATCTGCTGGCCTGGGAGTCGGTCTCCGATGCAAATGTGCACACCGTGGTCAATGACATTATTGCGGCGGTACGCGCGCGCGGCGACGAAGCTTTATTGGACTACACGCGGCGCTTTGATCGTGTGGCGGCCACCCGCATGGCGGAGCTGGAAATTCCAGCCGCGCGTCTGCAAGCGGCGCGCGCTGCGATTCCCGCCCAACAGCGGATTGCTTTAGAGCGCGCCGCCGAACGCGTGCGGATTTATCATGAACGCCAAAAGCAAAGCTCATGGACGTATACCGAAGCCGACGGCACGGTGCTGGGTCAGCAAGTCACCGCGCTCGACCGTGTCGGTTTGTATGTGCCGGGCGGTAAAGCCGCTTACCCCTCCTCGGTTTTGATGAATGCCATTCCCGCGAAAGTGGCGGGTGTGCGCGAATTGATCATGGTGGTGCCCACGCCGGGCGGCGTGCTGAATGAATTGGTTTTGGCCGCCGCCGCCATCGCCGGGGTCGATCGCGTGTTCACAGTCGGCGGTGCGCAGGCGGTGGCGGCGCTCGCCTACGGCACCGCCACCGTGCCGCAAGTTGACAAAATCGTTGGTCCCGGAAATATCTACGTCGCCACCGCCAAGCGCGCGGTGTTCGGCCAGGTCGGCATCGACATGATTGCCGGACCTTCGGAGATCCTGGTGGTGTGCGACGGCAAAACCGCTCCGGACTGGATTGCGATGGATTTATTCTCGCAGGCCGAGCATGACGAAGATGCGCAGGCGATTTTATTGTGTCCCGATCGCGCATTCCTCGACGCGGTTGAGCTGAGTATTCAAAAACTTCTGCCCACGATGCTGCGTGCCGGCATTATTGGCGCATCGCTGCGCCGGCGCGGCGCCTTGATCCAGGTGCGCGATCTTGACGAAGCGGTCGAGATCGCCAATTTCATCGCGCCCGAACATCTCGAATTGTCCATCGACAACCCGCAGGCCACGGCGCAGAAAATCCGCCACGCGGGCGCGATTTTCATGGGCCGCTACACGGCGGAAGCGCTCGGCGACTACTGCGCCGGTCCCAACCACGTGCTGCCCACCTCGCGCACCGCGCGATTTTCTTCGCCGCTGGGCGTGTACGATTTCCAGAAGCGTTCCAGCCTGATCATGTGTTCGCCGCAAGGCGCGTCGGAGCTTGGTAAAATCGCCGCGACGCTGGCCGACGGCGAAGGCCTGACGGCGCATGCGCAGTCGGCGCGCTACCGCATTAAATATGAATCCAACTAAATCGTGGCGTAGTGTTTCGTTCTTTTGGAGGTTAAGGCGCAACATGATTGTTGAACGGAGAGTTCCTTCCCCCTGCAAGGGGGAAGGGCAGGATGGGG
>CAZHHW010000028.1:0-24944 GCA_964532385.1 uncultured Gammaproteobacteria bacterium
GTGTGCATTGCGACAGCTCGTGCCGAGGCTACCGCGGCCGTCGCTGAAGATACCGCAGCGCGCGGCTGGTACATCGGTGTTAGTAGCGGAAGTGCGACTGCCAAAAAAACCAATTTCGCCAGCGCACAATCCTGGAGCTGCGATGCCGGATATCGTTTTCAAAGTCTCAGTACTGAATTGACCTACGCCTACCTCGGCCGCTTTCGACATGATGATGCTTCGGCTACGGATGTGAGGGTATGGGGTGTAACGCTCGCCGCGCTGCCCCGTTATGAAGTCAATAACTGGTTTGAGCTGGAAGGTTTATTCGGTGTACAGCGTTGGCGGGCCGATGCACAACATTTGGGCTATCACTTTGGCCGCGATGAGGGTACCAGCGCGACCTTCGGTGCGGGTGTGTGGATCAATATCAGAGGCGCACTCATCAAAAACGGCGCGGCTATATCGTTACGTTGGCAGCGCTACAACGACATCACCGGCAAGGATCTTAGCCAATATGCGTTGGGACTTCACTATGTGTTTCGCTAATCCGTCGATGCGATGTGCGTTGGGGATGTTAGCCCTGCTGCTGGCAGGTTGTGGCGACAAGGTGGTCAGTTCCAAGGTGGTGGCGACTTCCGATATGTATGCGGACATGAATGTCTGGTCGTTCGGCGAGAGCGTTATTCTGACGACCACTGATCTTAAAAAAGGTGATTCGAATTCAACCACGCACGTGGTATTGGAGGGAGGCGATCGCATGGTCGTGTCGCTTAACGTTGCACTTGATGCGTCGGACGCGAGCGGTGATTTATTCGACCAAGTGGATGCGGCAACCTCCGCGCATAAAGTGATGGATGGGGGGCCGGAAGTCCTGGTTGGAATTCCATTATTGTTTTCCGATCTGTGGATCGCGGCCCCGTACCGGGCACGTTTTGACACCGCAAAAGTGGGCGATACCTTTATTGTCGCGCTGGAACGTACGGATTATGCCGACGCACCGAATTCATCCGTGGTGTTGCCGGAAGCGTTCGCGATCAGCGCACCCGCGAGCGGCACGAACGTTTCGCGCGCAGCGGATGTTGTCATTTCATGGTCGCCGGTGCAAACGGCATCAACGATCAATATCAAAGGTGTCATTACGTGTGCTGCTGGAATTGTGGAGACCTGGTCCCAAACCTTGACTGCCGATACCGGCGCCATAACTCTTCCCGCCGGTACGTTCGCTAGCGCCAGTGGAACCTGCGATCTTAACCTTGCTGTTGACCGTACCTTGCAAGGTGCGATCGATGCGCACTTTGGCCACGGCGGAACGATCTTTGCGCACCAGTCGCGTTTCACGACGGTAAAGTCCATCCCTTAAGCGGTTGCCGTCGACGTACAATATCGCCCGGGTTCTCCGCGGGTACGTGTTGTGACTGAATTACCCATTGATGCCGTGCTTCCTGAATTGCAACGCGTGTTTGCCACGGGCGTGTGCGCGGTGTTGCAAGCGCCACCCGGCGCGGGCAAGACCACGCGTGTGCCGCTCGCGTTGTTAAATGAGCCGTGGTTGCAAAACCAACGCATCATCATGCTCGAGCCGCGCCGTTTGGCGGCGCGCAATGCGGCCGGCTGGATGGCGGAATTACTCGGTGAAGAAGCGGGCGCGACCATTGGCTATCGCACACGCATGGACACCAAGGTGAGTGCGCGCACGCGCGTGGAAGTGGTCACCGAAGGCGTGCTCGCGCGCATGTTGCAGAGCGATGCGGAATTACCCGGCGTGGGGTTGGTGATTTTCGATGAGTTTCACGAGCGCAGCATCCACACCGACTTAGGTCTGGCCTTGTGCCTGGATGCGCAACGCAATTTGCGCCCGGAGTTGCGCGTGCTGGTCATGTCGGCAACGCTCGATGCCGAACCGGTTGCGCGTTTGCTGGGCGGCGCGCCGCTCATCACCAGCCGCGGGCGCAGCTTTCCTGTCGAGATCCGCTACGTCGGCGCGGTTCCGGAACGCGAGCGGTTGCAGGTGCTGGCACGGATCGTAACGCAGACGGTGCAAGAACAACCCGGCAGTGTGCTGGTGTTTTTGCCGGGTGCCGGGGAGATTCATAAGGTGGGCGCGCTGCTGCGTGCGGCTGCTTTGCCCAGTGACATCAGTGTGCACGCCTTGTACGGTGATTTACCGCGCGCCGCCCAAGAAGCCGCGATCGCACCGTGTAAACCCGGCTTGCGCAAAATCGTGTTGGCGACCTCCATCGCAGAAACCAGTTTGACCATCGAAGGCGTGCGCGTGGTGATCGACAGCGGCGCGATGCGCGTGCCGCGTTTCGAGCCGCGCAGCGGCATGACACGTTTGGAAACCGTGCGCGTGTCGCGCGCGTCCGCCGAACAACGTTGCGGCCGCGCCGGCCGTCTGGAGCCGGGCGTATGCATTCGTTTATGGAGCGAGAGCGAGCACAAAGCGTTGCAGCCCTTCACCGCGCCGGAAATTCGCGATGCCGATCTCGCCCCCCTGGTTTTAGAACTGGCGCAGTGGGGCGTGCGCGACGCGCAACAATTGTCATGGTTAGACCCGCCGCCGCCGGCGGCGCAGGCGCAGGCGCGCGATCTGCTGCGGCGGCTGGGTGCGCTGGATGAGCACGAACGCATCACACCTCACGGCAAAGCGATGGCGCAACTGGCATTGCATCCGCGCCTGGCGCATATGCTGTTGCGCGCGCAAGAGTGGAAACTGGGCGGGGCGGCGTGCGATCTGGCCGCGCTGTTGAGCGAGCGCGATGTGATGAAAGGCACCGGAAATGCGCGCGACGGCGATATGCGTACGCGCCTGGAATTGCTGCGGCGCACGGCACACAACGCAAGCGGAAACAGTGTCGACGGTGCGGCGCTGCAACGTGTTACGCAATCCTCGCGGCAATGGCAAAAACATTTGCGCGTGGAGCCTGCGCAAGCGCAGGACATGCACTCGGCCGGATTATTGCTCGCGCTCGCCTACCCTGATCGCATCGCACAGCGCCGAGGCGCCGAAGGTTATCGTTATTTGCTCGCCAATGGGCGCGGCGCATTCTTGCAAGAAGGTGAAGGCTTGGCGAAGGCGGAATATCTGGCGGTGGCGGATGTTGACGGCGGCGAACGCGAGGCGCGCATATATCTGGCCGCCCCGCTGGATGATAACGATTTGGAGCGCGCGTGCGGGGCGCAAATCGAAACCGTGGAACAGGTTGTCTGGAACAGCCGTGAGCAAGCGGTGAATGCGCGGCGCCAGCGCCGCTATGGCGAATTGATCTTGAAAGATGATCCGTTGCAGAAGCCCGATCCGCAAAAAGTATTGCAGGCTTTGCTGCATGGCGTGCGCGAATTGGGCGTGGCGGCATTGCCGTGGACGCCGTCCGCCCGCAACTGGCAGGCGCGTGTGATGACATTGCGGCGTGCGGCAGGCGAAGCGGTGTGGCCGGAGGTCAGCGACGGTGCCTTGGCAGCAAACCTTGAACATTGGCTAGCTTCGCACCTGCTTGGCATCACACGCTGGAGCGATGTACAGCGTATCGATCTGCTGCCCGCGTTACAGGAATTACTGGACTGGAAACAACGTCAAGCCCTGGACGAGGCCGCGCCGTCGCATATCACCGTGCCCAGCGGTTCACGCATCGCGATTGACTACACGCACGGCGGTACACCAGTGCTGGCGGTGCGCTTGCAGGAAATGTTTGGATTGGGCGACACGCCGCGCATTGCCAACGGGCGCGTGCCGTTGCTGTTGCACTTGCTGTCACCCGCGCGTCAGCCGGTGCAAGTCACCGGCGATCTGGCCAGTTTCTGGAAAAATTCCTACCAGGAGGTCAAAAAAGATTTGAAGGGCCGCTATCCGAAACACTATTGGCCGGACGATCCGTTGCAGGCGCAGCCGACGGCGCGCGCGAAGCCGCGCGGCAAATGATAAAATCACCGCGCCATCGACGAGGAGATTCCATGCGCTTTTTATTAAATCTGTTTGAAAATAATCGGGCCTGGGCGCAGCGCATCAGTTCTGAAGATCCAGCGTTCTTTTCCAAGCTGGCGCAACAGCAGCAGCCGGAATACCTGTGGATCGGCTGTTCAGACGCGCGCGTGCCGGCCAATGAAATTGTCGGCTTGCTGCCGGGCGAGTTGTTCGTGCATCGCAACGTCGCCAACGTGGTGGTGCATACCGATCTGAATTGCCTGTCGGTCGTGCAGTTCGCAGTCGATGTTCTTAAGGTGAAACATATCATCGTGTGCGGGCATTATGGCTGCGGCGGGATTAACGCCGTGATCAATCGCCGCGAGCTGGGCTTGATCGACAACTGGCTCAGATACGTGGAAGACGTTTACCTTAAATATCGCGCGCCGCTGGATGCCATCGCCGATCCGATTCAACGCGCCGACAAACTCTGCGAACTCAATGTGGTTGAGCAGGTGGAAAACCTGTGCCGGACCACGGTGGTGCAAAACGCCTGGAAAACCGGCCAGCCATTGGCGGTGCACGGCTGGGTATACCGTGTCGACGACGGCATCCTGCGCGACCTGAGTATCTGTATCAGTAACGCGAGTGAAATGCCCCAACTCCATGCAGCCGCGCAACGGCTGGTCATTGCTGCGTAGCAATACGGTGTCAACCGATTCGGCTGTGACGCGTTATTCATTGTAAAGCGAGTCGTGCGTGCGTAACCCAGACACCATTGCAGACCCCGGCACGCCACGCCGTTTGGATGCGTTTCTCGCCCAGGTCGAGCGCCGCGCCTACCGTATGGCCGTGATTGCCACACGTCATCGCGACGATGCGCTCGATATCGTGCAGGACGCGATGTTCAAATTAGTGCGCAGTTACGCACATAAGCCGGAGGCAGAATGGTTGCCCTTGTTTTATCGGATTTTGCAGACCTGCATTCTGGATTGGTCGCGGCGGCGCAAAGTACGCAACCTGTGGCAGCGCGTATTGGGCGGGCAGGATCAAGAGGAGGGCGAGGATCCGTTCGCGTTAGTGCCGGATTCAGTGCATGCCACACCGGACCATCGCGTGGCGCAGACCGCCGCAATGGATGCGCTGGAACGCGCGCTGGCCGCGTTACCGTTGCGTCAACATCAGGCATTTTTGTTACGCGTTTGGGAAGGAATGGACACGGCGCAAACCGCGCAGGCAATGGGTTGTTCGGAGGGCAGTGTGAAAACGCATTACTCGCGCGCCGTGCACGCACTGCGTGAATTGTTGAAGGAGCATGCATGAACGAAGACAACGAATTGGATGCGGCCACCACACAGCGTGTGCGCGCGCAATTGGAGCAAGGTGCGCAGCGTTTAAATGTCTACACCGTGCAGCGTTTGGCGCGGGCGCGTGCCGCCGCCTTGAACGGCGAGGCTGCACCAGTCCGGCCGCGTGCGTGGTTGATACCGGCAGCAGGCGCCGCCATGGCCGCCGTGCTGGTGATTTCCCTGACGGTGCAGGTCATGCACAAGCCCGACTCAAGTGTTACGGACCTCGCAGCGCTCGACCTCGAATTGCTGAACTCAAGCGATGATCTGGATCTTTATCAGGATCTGGATTTTTACACGTGGCTCGACGATGAACACGAAAGTAGCTAGCGCCTGGTTAATAGGCTTGTGTTTTTCCGGCGCGGCGCAGGCGGCGCCGGAAAAAAGTAACGATGCGCCCCCAAGTCTGGAGCTGCTGGAATTTCTTGGTGAATGGCAGACCAGCAAAGGCGAGCTTATCGATCCGCTGCAATTGCAGGAAACGGAAACACCCGAGGCCGAGCCGAAGGTGAACAAAGGTGATCAGCATGGTTAAACGCAGAGTATTGACGGCGTTCCTTAGTCTATTCATGTTCAGTGCAGGGTGGGCCGAAGATGCCGCGAAAATTCCTTGGGCTGCGTTGAGCGCCGATGAGCAGGCGGTATTGCAGCCGTTTGCCGCGCAATGGGAGCAACTCCCGGCGCAACGTCAGCAGCGCTTGCAAAACGGTGCGCAACATTGGGCGCATATGCCGCCGCAAGCGCGCGAACAGGCCCGCGAACGCTTTAAAAACTGGCGCGATTTGCCGCCCGAAGCGCGTGAAAACATTCGCAAGCGTTACGAAAAATTTCAACAACTACCTCCCGGCGAACAGGAACGCCTGCGCAAGCGCTGGGAATGGTTTCGCAGCCTGCCGCCCGAACGCCGCGCCGAATTACGCGAACGCTGGAAAAGCATGACCTCGGAACAACGCCGCGAAGTGCTGGAACGGCGCGAACGCAATCGCGAACTGAACGCCGAGCAGCGCCGCGAGCAACGCGAACTGCGTCAGCAACAGCGGCGTGAGCGGAATTAAGGAGAGATTACTAAAGCGCGATGCCTCGTTGCCTGAGGAATTGTTTGGCTTCGAGGGCGAGTGTGGCCATTTGCAAGTCTTTTTCCCAGTCGTAATGCGCAAGCGGTATGGCCGACGTAATTGGCGCCAGGTCATGAAATTCCGTACGTGCGTACACACGCGTGAGGCGGGTTTCGGCGAGATTGCCGGTGAGGTCGGGCCAGATCTGTTTGAATAAATCCGCAGGGAGCGTGTCTTGCCATGCATCGATCAGCTTGTATTCGGCCGGTAGTTGCGTGAATGCTTCCGCAGTCCCGGTTTGCGGTTGCAAACTGATCGGATCGACGTGTTCGGTGTAGACATAAACGATGATTTTCGGCCGGTTTGCGAGCAGTGCGGGGGTATGATTTTCGCCGCTGGGCATCCATGCGGAAAAGGCCAGATCGAATGCGGGTGCGTTGTCCGCAATCGTACCGGTAAGCATTTCGTAGCGGTCCGCGTCGTAAAAATTCACGATTTGATTGGGTTTGGTCAGCGGGTCGCGCAGCCCGATGACGGGCACATTTTCACGCGCCAGCAAGCTGCCCAGAAATCCATTGCGGGCATGCAGTTCGCAGATCACGGGGTCGCTCGCAACCGCGCGCGCATACGCGGCGATGCACCACATCTCTTCGCGGCGCGGCGCGTAGTGCGCAATGCTCGGGCCGCATTGTTTGGGATCGCGCTGCGGATGGCTGAATACCAGGTCGTGCAGTGCGAGCTCGCGGATGCGTTGTTCAAACGGCAATTCACTATTCCAGGCGGCATGTTCCTTGGTCTGAAAGGCGATGATGCGGTTGAGCATGTCCTCGCTGAACGAGTCCATCTCGCGTAACAATTCGAAGTTCATGGGGCTTGATCTCTTGGGTGTATTTACTGAATTCACAGGCGCGGCATTTTCGGCTATGTTGAGTTCGTAGTGCGAATTCCTGCGGCGCTCATTTTCCGGGTTGGCGCGGCAAAGCGCAAACGCAATACCACCGTAAAGCGGGATTTCCTATGCTTTCTTCACTTTTATCCAGCTTGCTACTCGCGGCGTTATCGATGAATGAACCCATGAATCAGGATCAGGCGGTGATTTTGGCAAAGCAGGCGGCGAGCAAACATCTCAATCTACCGGTTGAGCAGCTCACCGTGCAGCAAGCCCAAGCAATAGACTGGCCGGACAGCAGCCTGGGTTGTCCGCAACCGGGCATGATGTATCTGCAAGTGATCACGCCTGGATTCAAAGTACTGCTAAAGGCCGCTGAAAAGACTTATCCGGTGCATGTGGGTGGTGCGCACGCCGTGGTCTGCGCGGGCGATGCAGGCGCTGCGCGCGGAGCGAAGGCACAGTCGGCGCAAGCAAAAGCGGCGCTTGTTAAACGCGCGCGCGAACGGCTGGCTGCGTTATTGAAGGCGCCCGTTGATGACATTGAGGTGCATGCGATTCGAGCGGGAAAAGCGGGCGATGCATCCAGTTGCGCAAACGGGGTAAGCCAGGAAAAAACCGCTGGAAAACTCGTGGAGCTGGAATACGCGGGCCGGCGTTACCAGTATCGCGCCGAGTCGGATGACGTGCAGGAATGCACGCAGTAGGGAGCGCTGCCCTCGGCGCGATATGCCATCGCACCGAGAACAGCGAAAAACGATTGACCCGGATTCATTTTCTCGCCGGGCCAAGGGGTCAAAACATTACCTCCTGCGGCGGGTCACGGGCAGCGCTTTACCGTCCTGATCCGCGATACCCAATCGATAGCGTTCTTCGTAGCCATGCAGCATGTAACCATCGACCAGCACGGTCCAGTTACCTGGAGGAAGACCCTCGAAAGTGAAGTGTTCGGGATTGTTGAGCGAAGCGCCGGTGCCGTCGAGAAAACCGTCCGGGTCGATCAGCAACAAATCGATGTCGTGCGTTGGATAGTAGGCCCAGGTGGTGCGCCAGGATAAATCGAACGTGACTTCGGTTGCCGAAGCAGGGATTTTGAGTTTGAAAATATCGGTCTCTTCATCTTCCAGCGAACCGGTGGCCACCGTGGGCGTGGCTTCGGCAATCCCCGCGCGCGTGAGCGTGAGCTTACCTGACATTTTGCCCGCATTGATCGCCGTGGCGCGTACCGCAATGCGCAGCACGCCGCCGGAAAAGGTGAAGGTTTCATCATAACTGGTCTTCACCTCGGATTTACCCAGCCACCACCACGGGCTGGCATCCACGGACAAGGTGGCATCGGTGATCGCAATCAGGAAGCGGTCGCCTTCGATACCGGTGTCGGGATCGGGTGGAAGTTGATTTTGCTGAGCGGGCGGCAATTCATAAGTAATGTTGTCGAGCTTGATATTTAAACGGCCGCGCGGCGGATTGCTCACGAAGAAATGCACGGTTTCACCCGCGACTAAATCTTTGACGTCCGCAGTGAATACGTCGTCGTCATTGAAAACCACCGGCGCCACGCCGGCTTTTTTGATGTTGTCCTGCACCAGAGTAAGGCCATTGATTCTCGGCAGCTCGGGAATTTGTGCTTCGAGGTCGCCGCTTGCGAGCAGATCGCGTGCCGCAGCGACATCAAGGTAACCGCGGCCTTGATCGATGGCGGTCACCGTGCCGCCCACCAGTCCAGGATTGGCGCTTTTGATCAGCGCTTCGCGCACCTGCACCGCCGTCGCTTTGGGGAAGGCTCCGCGCAGCAGTGCGGCGGCACCCGCCACCATCGGCGAAGAAAACGATGTGCCGTCGACCAGACCGATGTCGCCGTTGGCGGCTTCCACGAAATTGGCCACGCCGTTGGCGATCATATGCACGCCGTTGCGGCCGTCGGCGAGCGGGCCGCGTGAGCTGAAAATAGCCACTTGAAGGTGATCGGTCGGGCGGTAAACCACGCCTTGGCCTAGTCCGAATTCCGGATCGGTATCCACGGACACCCGTACATGACGCGCGTCACTGGACGCTCCGACCGCGAGCGCGCCGAAACCGGAGCCCGGGCTGCCGATGGTCATGGCGTTCGGGCCATCATTACCCGCTGAGACCACCACCGTAATACCTGCCTTGAGCATCGCGAGGGTAAGCAAGTCGTCGGCTTCAAAGCCTGGAAACAGACTGGCGCCGCCCAGGCTCATGTTGACGACTTGAATGTTGAGTGCGTTGTACACGTACGGATGTTCTTCCGTGCCGTCGCCTGATTTGGTGACGACTTTGCCGATGCGATCATAATTGCGTTTCAGCGTGATGGTGCGGTCCATCGCCGCCAGCACATCGGCGGTGTCGGCGCCCGGGCTATCTTGTTCACCCGGCGGGGGTGCGGCGAATACTTTGAGCGCGTAGATGCTGGCATCCGGCGCGGTACCGATCATGGGCACCAAGGAATTGTCAGTACCCGGCACCGGTTGGACGCTGCCCGGCGCATGGACTTTCAGCGACTGAACCAGGGTGGAGTTGTTGGGAAATTCAAATGCCGCGTGTCCGGCAATCATGGTGCCGGTCATCGTGCCATGCGGGTCGTTGAGCGTGCTGGTGGCAGAAGGTTCGGTGGCCGGATCGGCGAAATTGACGAAGGTTTCTCCACCGATCACGCTGTCTGCCAAAGCGGGCACCACATCGGGGTTATTGGCCGTACCGGTATCGATCAGCGCGACCACGACGCCTTTGCCGGTTTGCCCCGCCTTGTGTAATACGGTGGCTTTATTAAGAGCATTGTCGAAAGCGAAATCCAGCGGTTGTTTCGCAATGATATCCGCCAGGGCCGTGTCTTTTAACACCTGCGGTCGCAGATCCTTCAGCGCGGAAAGCTTTAAACGCGCCGGACGTCCTTCGGTGGTTTTGCGCGAGGGCAATTTGATGGTGTGGCTTTTCGCGACGTCTTTGATGCTGGGCAATGCGCTGAGCGCGCTCAATTGGCCGGCAGGCAGCGTTACCGCAAGGGCTTCTACATTTTCGTAACGCATGTTGACGCTGGCGCCGAGCTTGGCAAGATCCGCTTCCGTCGCCTTACAGTCAGCACTGCATTGCACGATAATTCGGTCATTGCCGGCAATGCGCTGGTAACTGCTATCGCCGGTAGAAGCGGGTTCGGGTTGAGCTCCACAGCCCAGTAATAACGCAACAAACACGCTCAAACTGTATTTCAGTTTCATCCTGACCTCCCTGTCATTGATTTATATCTTTACGCACCGTTAATACGAGCGTGCGTGCGTTCCCTTAACTGACATCACGCATACTGATGAAGCTAAAATTAAGAGTCAATAAGGTTATTTCCGTTATTTGCCGACCAGCAGTAATTGACGTTCGTGGGTGAGGTGATGCGAGTGAGGCGCGAATTCGCGCGCCAGACGTTGTGCACGCGCGACGTCATCGCCGGATAACTGTGCGCCCAGACGGATGCGATGGCGAATCGCATTGAGGTTGCCCTGGTTGGCGGCGAGTTCATACCACTGGTACGCGAGCACCATATCCTGCTTCACTCCATTACCTTCTTCGTACAAGCTACCCAGACTGTCTTGGCTGTTGGCGCTGCCCTGGTTCGCCGCTTTGCGGTACCAGTCGAGCGCTTCACTTAAATTTTGTTTAATGCCTTGACCGGTTTCCAGCAGGCGCGCCAGTGCAAACTGGCAGTCAATATTGCCAAGCTCCGCGCCCTTACGGTACAGATCGGCGGCGCGTGCGATATCGGCCGGGAAATTGCGGCCTTCTTCGTGCATCAGGCCCAACCGGTAGTGCGCCGCGGCTTGGCCTTGCACGGTGGCTAATTGATACCACTTCGCCGCTTCAGCCTCATCCCGGGCCGAGGTCAGGCCTTGCTCAAAGATATAACCCAGATTGTATTGCGCGTCGGCATAGCCGTGTTCCGCCGCTTTGCGATACCAGCGTTCGGCAATCTGGAAATTTTTCCTGTCGCCCAGACCGTTTTGATACATATATCCCAAGGCATTCTCGCCGGCCGCATCGCCTTGCGCGGCGGCGCGCCGGTACCATTTGATGCTTTCGGCGATGTTCTGACCCACGCCGTAACCCACGCGATACATGAAGCCCAAAATGTTTTGCGCGGGAATATAGTTTTGCTGTGCCGCTTTGCTATACCACAGTACGGCATCCTCGAAATTGCGTTCCAGACCCAAGCCTTGTTCGTAAAGAAAACCCATGGCGTATTGGGCGGGTGGATAGTCAAGTCCCGCTGCTTTCTGATACCACACCAAAGCCAGTGCATAGTCCTGTTTTACTCCCAAGCCAAGTTCATACAGGCCGCCGAGGCGGGTGGCGGCTTCGGCGTCTTTTTGTGCGGCGGCTTTTTCATACCACGCGCGTGCGGAGGCATAGTCTTTCGCAACGCCATTTCCTTGCTCGTAGGCCAAGCCCAATGCATTTTGCGCTGGAGCATAATTTTGCTCGGCCGCTTTGCGTATCCACATCAACGCCTTGGCAGGCTCGGGTGGAACACCGATGCCATTTTTGTACAGGTTGGCGAGTTCGACTTGTGCAGGTAAGACGTTCTTGTTGGCGAGATCGGTGTAGTTGCGCAACGCGGCGCGGTAGTCGTGCAGTTCCAGCAGTGTGCGCGCGTCGTTAAGCTGTGGATCGTCGGAAATCTCAGCGGCAAAAATGGGCGCGAGTGAAGTAAAGAATAAAGCGATGAATACTACATGACGCATGGCGATTTCCCCGTGGCAATGTAGGAATTCTTAAAATTGCCTTAGGGCGCTTATAGAAAACTAAAGGCAGCGGCAGGTCAAGCGTTACCGCTGGCCCAGACGTTCACATTGAGGGATTTGGAAAAATCGAGCATGCGCTGGAGAGGAATTAACGCCGCGGCGCGCACTTCCGCGGCGATGTGAATTTCATTACCGCCGCGGCTTAAGACATCGGCAACATTGTGCAGATCATTCATCGCCATCCATGGGCAATGCGCACAGCTTTCGCACGCGGCACCGGTGCCGCCGGTGGGCGCTTCCATGAAAATTTTGCCAGGCGCCGCCTGGCGCATTTTATAGAAAATGCCGTTGTCGGTGGCGACGATGAATTTTTGCGCCGGCAGTTGTTTGGCCGCCTTGATCAATTCGCTGGTGGAACCGACCACATCGGCCAGCTCGATGACGGCGGGCGGCGATTCCGGATGCACCAGCACTTTGGCGTCGGGATGTTTGCGCATCAAGGCTTGCAATTCACTGGCGCGGAATTCTTCGTGCACGATACAAGCGCCTTGCCACAGCAGCATGTCGGCGCCGGTGTGTTTTTGCACATAAGCGCCCAGGTAACGGTCCGGTGCCCAGATCAGTTTTTGACCTTGGTCCGCCAAGTGCTGCACCACTTTTAATGCGATACCGGAGGTCACCACCCAATCGGCACGCGCTTTTACAGCAGCGCTGGTGTTGGCGTACACCACCACTTTACGGTCGGGATGCGCATCGCAAAATTCGATGAATTGATCGGCCGGGCAGCTTAAATCCAGCGAACATTCGGCTTCCAGCGTGGGCATGATGACGCGTTTTTCCGGATTCAAAATCTTCGCGGTTTCACCCATGAAGCGCACGCCGGACACCAGCAAGGTGGATGCCGCATGCGAGTTGCCGAAACGCGCCATGTCCAGCGAGTCGGATACGTATCCACCGGTGGCCTCGGCCAGAGCCTGAATTTCAGGCGCCGTGTAGTAATGGGCTACCAGCACAGCGTCCTGTTCTTTGAGCAAACGTTTAATACGTCGCACCAGGCGCGCATGTTCCATCGCCGTGAGCGGCCGGGCAGGGCTCGGCCGCGGAATTTTATCGCCGAGAGCGGTAAACAATGGAGGCAAATTACATGCAGTCATGGTGCTTTTGACGCCCGGATTCGCAGTAAATTTCACAATTGATGCTGGAACGTATCACAAGCTATTGATCGGGTGCAAAAACCTTGTTCACATTCTGCTGGCGCAGATAAAGCCCGCCGGTAAAGCTCGCAGATTCCAAACCGCGGCCATTAACGCGTGCTCGTGCCGGAAATAAGTTGAACCATGGGTTGGACATCATCGATTGAAGCATCGGCGTCAGGCATTGCCCAAGGCAAGCTCGCGTCATCGGTATCGATGCTATCCGGGGTATCAATTTGCGCCTTTAGCCCTTTGAAATCCCAAAGATCGCGGTCCATCAATTGACTCAGTTGCACATTGCCCAGTGCGCTAAGCATGTTGCTGGGGACTTTGGGATTTTCTTTGGCGAGATCGGCGATCAACTGCTTCACGCGTTTGCGCGTCATGTTTTCCTGCGAGCCGCACAGCGTACAGGGAATGATCGGATAATTCTGTTCCTTCAAGTAGGCGATGATGTCGCGTTCTTGACAATACGCCAACGGCCGGATCAACACGTGTTGTTTGCTATCGGTCAGTAATTTGGGCGGCATGGAACGGATCACGCCATTGTATAAAATCGACATCAGCATGCTTTGAATCAGGTCGTCGCGATGATGGCCCAGCGCGATTTTGTTGAAACCGTGTTCGCGGGCATAACGATAAATGTTGCCGCGCCGCAGACGCGAGCACAGCGAGCAATAGGTTTTACCCTCGGGAATTTTTTCTTTCACGATGGAATACGTATCGCGGCGTTCAATGGCGTAGGGATAATTGTTTTCTTCCAGCCACGCACGCAGTGCGGTGTCGTCCCAGCCCGGCTGCGCTTGGTCGAGCGTGAACGAAAATACTTCGAACTTGTGACGCGACTTGACCTTGAGCAGATGCAACAGACGCAGTAAGGTGAACGAATCTTTGCCGCCCGACAGGCAAACCATTACACGGTCGCCGGTTTCAATCATATTGAAATCGGCAATGGCTTTGCCGGCGTAGTGGAGCAATTTCTTTTCAACTGTAGTGGACAACGGGATGCACTCCTAAAATGATGAACACGAACGGCGTGAGCCGCTGCGCGCGAGCGGCTATTTTGGTGAATTACCGATGCAATTGCCAATGATGATGCAGAATATTGCAAAAAATAGGCTTGTTCATACCGCTTTGCAAAGGAGAATGCACGCCGTAACCTGGACGGTTTTGGCTTTGCTGCTGATAAATTGCGCACGCATGCCCGGGCCAACACCGCCGCTTGCAACGGATCCCGCAACGGCGGAGACCCCCCCGCCCATTACCGAGCCACCGGCGACGACAACACCTGCGCCGAGTGGACCGGACTTCGATGCCTGGCTTGCGGATTTTCGCACCGAGGCGTTGGCGGCGGGAATTCAGGCTGCAACTTTGGATGCGGCATTCGCCGGTGTGAAACCGATTGATCGCGTGGTAGAACTGGATCGCAAGCAGCCGGAATCGGTGCTGACCTTTGAAGAATACCTCGCGCGTGTGGTGCCTGAGCGCCGCATTACGATCGGCCGCGAAAAGTTCGCCCAGAATCGCGAGCTGCTTGATCAGGTGAGCGCGCAGTTCAATGTGCCGGCGCGTTTTATTGTCGCCTTGTGGGGTATTGAAACCGATTACGGACGCATCGGCGGCAATTTTTCCGTCATTGCATCGCTTGCCACGCTCGCGTTTGAAGGGCGGCGCGCCGCATTTTTCCGCAAAGAATTACTTGAAGCTTTGCGCATTCTCGACAGCGGCGATGTTGCGCTGAGCGATTTGCGCGGATCGTGGGCGGGTGCGATGGGTCAGACCCAGTTCATGCCGTCGACTTTTCGCAATTACGCCGTGGATTTCAATGGCGACGGCAAGCGCGATCCGTGGAACCAGCTCGCCGATGTATTCGCTTCGGCGGCGAACTATCTGTCGAAAATCGGCTGGGTAAAAGATCAGACCTGGGGAACTGAAGTGCGCGTGCCTGACAATTTTGATCGTCAGTTGTTGGGGCTTGAACAGAACAAGGCACTCGCCGACTGGCAAGCGTTGGGAGTGCGAAATCAAGACGGCACTCCACTGGCGGACCTTGCGGTCAATACCTCATTAATTCAACCCAGCGGTCCTGCGGGCCGTGCATTTTTGGTGTACGACAACTTCCGCATCCTTATGCAGTGGAACCGCTCCACTTATTTTGGCGTTGCGGTCGGACAACTCGCCGATGCGTTGGCGATGGATGAAAAAAAATAATTCAGTCAAGTTGCGTTCACGATGATCTGAACATACTCGTGTCAATCCGTTGTGGTCGCAGCATCACGATCGAGGCATATACTAAATTTTAGAACTTGATTCTCCGCGGCAGCCCGCGCTTAAAGCATGTGATCCGGTATCGCATTGTGCGTAATCTTTGAGCGCCAAGTCCCGGCCACATCAAGCACCAACGCCGACAAGCGGGCGCCCAAGGGTTTACGTTTGGAGTAAGCAATTTCGAATAGATCGCAGGTCTGGCTTTGTTCCAGCAGGTAATCATCGCTGGTCAGTAGCTGGTCGACTAATTTTAAATCCAGTGCCTGTGTGCCGTACCAGTGCTCGCCGGTGGATACTTTGGCAATGTCGAGACCTGGGCGGTAGTCGTGCACAAAATTTTTGAACAGCCGATGGGTTTCTTCAATTTCTTCGCGAAATTTGGCACGCGCGACCTCGGTGTTTTCTCCGAACATCGTCACGGTGCGCTTGAATTCGCCGGCGGTGAATTGCTCGAAATCGATGTTGTTCTTTTTCAGAACACGGCTGAAGTTCGGTAACTGCGCCAACACCCCGATAGACCCGACAATCGAAAATGGCGCGGCCACAATCCGGTTGGCCACACAGGCCATCATGTAACCGCCGCTGGCGGCAACCTTATCAATCGCGATCGTGAGTGGAATGTTGCGCGTGCGAATGCGCGCAAGTTGGGATGATGCCAACCCGTAGGCGTGCACCAACCCCCCCGAACTATTCAGCCGCACGAAGACTTCATCTTCGCTGCGCGCGACCATTAATATCGCGGTGATTTCCTCGCGCAAATTGCTGACCGCCGACGCTTTGATGTCGCCGTCGAAATTCAGTACGAACAGCCGCTTCTTGGTATGGATTCCGTGTTTCGCGGTTTCTTTGCGGCGCTTTTTGGCTTCTTTGAGTGTTTTTTTGAACTCGTCTTGGGAAAACAGCTCTGATTTAATGGTCAGTGCCATGTCTTCATAACGCGCATTAAGTTTCGTGACTTCGAGTTTCTCGTTTTCATTACCGCGGCCGCGCAGGCGTACGGCGGCGAGGATCACTACAATGATGGCCAGTACAATCGTGATTGCTTCAGCCAAGAACAAACCATATTGCAGAAAGAAATCGCTCACGAGGCACCTCAATTTTCAAAGACGGGTACAGAAGGGCGGGAATTCTACGGATGCACGCGCCGCATGTATAGCGCGATGCCGCGGGCGGATAGGAAAGTGTTTTGTGAACGTGTTCGCGTTCACAAAGTGATTAAGTGCGTTATTTTCGGTTTATTGCGGTGGGGTTATGTAAGAAAACGCAATTACGAGAGAGCATTTGGGGTGCTCGATTGTTACCATTCCTTCCGAAGATTGACTATTTGCCAGGTCCGCCGATACAAGTTTTGGGGTTACTTCATTGCTTCGGATTTGACCGGTAATGTATGCCGGTGGTGGTTGCAGCGCGCAGCACGGCCTATATAACGCGCGCGTGCGCGGTTAACATTATTTTTGGCCATTAAATTTAATTTGTTAGGGTGTCGACATTGAATCAAAGCGTGCAAATTGATCCTCGAACCTTGCTGTGGATCAAACAGGAGGTTGCTGAAACCCTTACGGCGGTGCGTCAAGCGCTCGAATTATTTAGCGAACAAAATGATCCCAGTCAATTGCCGGCTTGCGCCGATGGTTTGGACAAAATTCGCGGTGCCTTGGAAATCGTCGAAATCGCGGGCGGCGTTTTACTGGCGCGCGAAATGTACGACGTAGCACAAGCTTTGGCCACCGATACCATTGAACTGAAAAAAGAGGCCACCGAAGTTTTGATGCGCGGCGTCATTCAATTGCCGGCCTATCTCGAACACTTGTATCACGGCAATCCTGATGTGCCTCTGGTGTTGTTACCCATACTTAATGACCTGCGCGCGGTGCAAAACAAGCAACTGCTCACCGAGGGTGCATTCTTTTTTACCGATCTTGCGGTGCGTAAACCTTCCTTGGTCGATCGCAGCGGCGAAACCGCCACCTGGGATTTGCCGACCATGGCGAAAAAATTACGCCCGGCCTATCTGTCGGCTTTACTGGGTGTATTTCGCGATGTGGAAACGACCAAGAATCTAAAGGTGCTGGCGACGGTGATTCTCAATCTGGAACAAACCGCCGCGTCGGAAAAGTCCGAGCAACTATGGTGGGTGAGTGCCGGTGTCATCCACGCGCTGCACGACAGAGGTCTGGAATTAAGCGTTGCGGTGAAATTGTTATTGGGACGTATCGATCGCCAAGTCAAGCGTGTGATCGACTCCGGCGAGGTGGCCTTGCAAAACGAGCCGCCCGAAGAATTAGTCAAGAACCTGTTGTATTACGTTGCGCGTTCCACGTCGCGCAGTTCGCGAGTCGTTGAGTTAAAAGCGGCATTCAAGCTTGAGCAGGCGATCCCGGAATCCGGCGTGCTGAACGATGCGCGCGACCAGCTCATTGGCTTTAATGCCAATCTGATGGCCAATGTCTCAGAGCAAATCAAAGAAGAAATGCTGCGTATCAAAGACGAGCTCGATATCGCCATTCATGCCAACAAGGGTGATCCCGCTTCCCTCACTCCGGTGCACGAGCGCTTACGTACCGTTGCGGATACGCTGGACATATTAGGCTTGTCGCGTCTGGCACGTCTGGCACGTAGCCAACAGGAATTTCTGGAAACTTCGATCAAACGCCGGGTGGTGCTTAAAGACAGCGATGTCATGCACGTCGCAGGGGCGCTTCTTTACATTGAGTCGTCATTGTATGACTTGAATGTGCAAGGCAGCACCGAGTTCCTTCAGGGCAACGACGCGGTTGCCGGTACGCAATTACCGGAAGCGGAATTCCGCTCGCTCGTGAAGCTGGTGGCCGGCGAAGCGCTCAAGGAACTGGCCAAAGTGAAGGATGCATTCACACGCTATGTGTCCGACCCATCGCAATTGAGCGCACTCCTCGACGCGCCGGAGATGTTGAACATGGTGCGCGGCGTGCTGGCGATTCTCAAGCATGAGCGTCCGGCACGTGTGGTGGCGCGGGCGCAGCAGTATCTGGCCGCGGAAATCCTCGACAAGAAAATTGCACCGACCGAGCGCTCATTGGAGCTCATTGCCAATGCCGTGGGTGCGGTTGAATATTTTCTCGAAAGTCTGCTGGAAAAAGCGGTTGCTCCCGAGCCCGGACTGGATTTGGCGGAACGCAGCCTCACCGAATTGGGATACGGCGTGCGCCGTTCGGGCAAAGAAATGGCGGCTGCGGCCTTCGAGGGCGCGCCGGGTTCAGGCAAGGCCGCCGGGCATGCGAAATCGGTAGTCAGCTTGGTCAACAGGAGTGCACTTGCGGAACCTGAGAGCGCAGAAGAAGAAACCGCCGTCGACCACGAGCTGATCGCGGTGTTTTCAACCGAGGCCGATGATGAATTGGATGCTATCCGGCTAAATCTGGAAAAGTGGCGCACCGATCGCGAAGACAAGGAAAGCCTCAGCATGCTGATCCGTTCCTTTCATACCTTGAAGGGGGCAGGTCGTATCATAGGCGCAACCTCGGTGGGTGTACTGGCATGGTCGGTCGAAGAGTTGCTGCGCCGTGTGCTGGATGGCCGCGTACCGGCGAACAATAACAAAGTGATCGACTTGCTCGAACAGACCCTGGTGGCGTTCAGTCAAATCGTGGTGCAAATCAAGCTGGGCAATCTGAACAGCGGTCCCTCGGTGCAAGCGTTGATTGATCTGGCGCGGGATTTACGGCAGCCCGCGCAAATGGCCACCAACTGATCGTTTAACCTGCATCTCCGTGTTTCATATCCAGCGACTGCTGCGTTAGCGTGCCAGTTGTTTTCGATTTTAATACCACATCCCACTTTACGCTGGCACCGGTTTCAAAACGCGAGTCCGAAGTCAGCGCGATGGAGAGTTCGTCTCCGGCGTGCGCCTGGAGCGGTTCGCGCACAGGACAATACAGCTGTTCCCAATGGCTGGGGGGGGCCAGCGGGCTGGTCGATAGAGCGATCTCCGGCACTAACTCGCATGTCCACCACAGGGCGAAGCCATAAACCGTAATGTCGCCGGTGAGCGTCCACTGCGCATTGCCGCGTCGCACGCTGGCGTTTTTCTTGCGCAGATCCACCGCGTCCCAGCGTTTGGCACTGGTGCCGGCGGCGAGTAAATCATCGTCCTTCAATAAGCGCACATACAGATTGTTGAGACTCATTTCCTTGGCAAGGCTGAAGTCGAGCTCGGTACCCACATCGTCCCACACGCACAGCTCGTGATAGCAACGCGGTGTCACCACGGGTGCGACGAATTGACTGATGTGTTGCGGAATGAGCGTGCCGCCGGGTTTGAGGAACCGGCGTGCATCGGCGAGTGTCTCAATGATGTTCTCTTCATAAGCATAGTTACCCAGCGTCTCAGAAACCACCACATCCACCTGGACTGGTTTTTCCACCTGGCGTGAATGCTGATGGATGAAATGCCCGCGGCGCAGGCCGTTGTGGCGCGCGATTTTCTGGCTTAATTTCAGCGCCGGAGAATACTCATAGAAATAGACATCTTTGGCGCCCAGTTGCAATGCATAAAACCCCAGCAGACCGGTGCCCGAACCCAAATCCGCTACCGTGGATTTTCCCGGCACAATGACCTGCTGCAGCGCGCGATAAAACGCCACGTTGCGGGCGCGGTCGGCGATGAGATTACGATGGAACTCGATAAACATGGCGGGGCATTGTTGCATGACGCCGCCGAAAACTGAACTTACGATTGACTGTTAACTTGGTAACATGCGTTTAATCGCTCCCTATTAAGGAACCCTTCCCATGTCCGATGCCCGTCACGAGAGCGCGCCGCGCGCGATATACCTTAAAGATTATCGTGCACCGGAATTTCTCATCGACACTGTCGAACTGCGATTCGATCTTGGCGAAGAACGCACGCGCGTACATGCGCAACTGCACATGCGCCGTGCAGCCACGACGGCAGACGGTGTTCCCTTGGTGCTTGATGGCCATGGGTTCGAGCTTGAATCCGTCATGCTCAACGGGCGTGCATTGACGGGCGAAGATTATGTTGCAGAGGCCGGCCATCTCACCCTGGCGCAGGTGCCGCAGAATTTTGTACTCGACATCGTCACCCTGCTGCGCCCGCAGGACAATACTTCGCTGGAAGGGTTGTATAAATCCAGCGGTAATTTCTGCACGCAGTGCGAGGCGCAAGGCTTTCGTAAAATCACTTATTTTCTGGATCGGCCCGATGTGTTGGCGCGCTATACCGTCACGATCAGCGGCGAACAGGCCAGGTATCCGGTGTTGCTGTCCAACGGCAATTGCATTGCGCGCGGCCAGGGAGAAAACGGGACCCATTGGGCACGCTGGCAGGACCCATTTCCCAAGCCGTGCTACCTGTTCGCAATGGTGGCGGGCGACCTGGCCTGTGTCGAAGACCAGTTCATCACGCACTCCGGCCGGCGCGTGGTATTGCAGGTGTTTGTGCAGCATCACAACGCGACGCAATGCGAGCATGCGTTACGGTCATTGCAAAAAGCCATGCGCTGGGACGAGGAAACCTTTGGTCGAGAGTACGATCTCGACATTTACATGATTGTCGCCGTCGACGATTTCAATATGGGCGCAATGGAGAACAAGGGGCTTAATGTTTTCAATTCGCGCTATGTATTGGCCAAGCCGCAATCGGCGACCGATGCCGATTATCAGGCGATCGAGAGCATCATCGGCCACGAGTATTTTCATAACTGGTCGGGTAATCGCGTGACCTGCCGCGACTGGTTTCAATTGAGCTTAAAAGAAGGTTTTACCGTATTTCGCGACCAGGAGTTCAGCGCCGACATGAGCTCGCGCGCGGTGAAACGCATCGCCGATGTGAATGTCCTGCGCACCAATCAGTTTCGCGAGGATGCGGGTCCGATGGCGCATCCGGTGCGGCCGGAATCTTACGTCGAGATCAACAATTTTTACACCATGACGGTGTACAACAAAGGCGCGGAGTTGATCCGCATGATGCGCGCCATCATCGGCGCGCAAAAATTTCGCGCCGGCACGGATTTGTATTTCACGCGCCACGACGGACAAGCGGTTACGACCGATGATTTTGTGCGTGCGCTGGAAGACGCGAGTGCAGCCAATTTGGGCCAGTTCAAGCGCTGGTACAACCAGGCGGGCACCCCGGAATTAGACGTCGAGCGTCATTACGATGCGTACGCCCGCAGCTACACATTGACGGTGCGCCAAAGCTGTCCTGCCACACCTGGACAACCGGATAAACAGCCGTTTCATATTCCGCTCGCACTGGGCTTGCTGGATGCCGGCGGCAAAGATTTGCCATTGCAACTGGCAGGCGAAATTGCACCGGCGGGTACGACGCGTGTGCTGCAATTAAACCAAGCCGAGGAACGTTATACCTTCATCAACATCCCGCACGCACCGGTGCCGTCGTTATTACGCGGATTTTCCGCGCCGGTAAAAATCCACCTCGACTTGAGCGAGGCCGAACGCTGCTTTTTGATGGCGCACGACAGCGACTTGTTCAATCGCTGGGAAGCCAGCCAGCAGTTGGCGGTGCAGATTATTTTAAATTTGATCGAACGGTTACAAAAAGGACAAGCTCTGGAACTGAACTCCGCCTATGTGCGTGCGGTACGCCAGATGCTGCAAAACCCGCAACTTGATCCCGCCCTGGTTGCACAGGCATTGTCGTTACCGGCGGAGACTTATGTCGCGGAATTCATGCCGGTCGTGGATCCCGATGCAATTCATAACGCCTGCCGCTTCGTGCGGCATACCCTCGCTAAGGAACTGCGTGATGTATGGCAGCAGGTATTTACAGAAAATCGCGACGGCGGTGAGTATGGTATCGATGCCGCTGCGATGGCACGGCGGGCATTGAAGAATCTGGCGCTGGGATATTTAATGGAACTGGACGACGCCGGTATTCATCGCCGTTGTATCGAACAATTCCATTCCGGCAATAACATGACCGATGTGCTGGCAGCGCTGATTCTGCTTATTAATAGTAGCGACGCGGAAGGCGATGCTGCGCTCAAGACGTTCTACGCGCAGTGGCAGGATGACACTCTGGTGCTCGATAAATGGTTCGCGATCCAGGCGACTTCCCGGCGCCCGGATACGCTGCAACGCGTGATCGCACTCACCCGGCATTCCGCTTTCAACATTAAAAACCCCAATCGCGTACGCGCCGTGATTGGCGCGTTCACCCACGGTAATCATGTGCGTTTCCATGAGGCCGGCGGAGCAGGGTACGCCTTGGCGGGTGATTATGTGATCGCGCTGAATGCGTTGAATCCGCAAGTGGCGGCTCGGCTGGCCGGTGTTTTCACGGCATGGCGGCGTTATGACACCAAGCGCCAGGTGTTGATGAAACAACAGCTTGAACGCCTGCGCGATCATGATGACCTAAGCAAGGATGTGTTTGAGATCGTCAGCAAGAGCCTGGCATGACAGTTGCTCTTGGTTCTGCCTAGCTAAAGTAGCATGCAACGCGTGCCGCTACTTCGATGCGGTGGTCTGCGTAATACGTGCACTTCACAACTTCAATTCCAACCGGTCACGTTACCCACAAATAGCGCAAAGAATGCTGGGATCATCACAACTTGATTGATCCGCAGTACCGGATTTTCATTTTGTGCCTATGTATAAATTGCGCAACATCACCGGGAGGATGCCGGTTAAGGTTTTATTAAGGCGCTGTAACCACTATCGCGCACGGAAATTTCTGGCCGTATCGCATGAGTATGCAGTAACACATTAAGGTGAGTGGGGATAAGCATGAAAAAACAATTTAATTTGATCTTCGCGGCGTGCATTGTTTTGAGCGCGGTGGCGTGTTCGCCGGGCTCGCCCACGCCCACGGGGAAAGACAGCCTCAAAGGCACGGCGGCGCAATTGGATTCCACTGCATATGCTGCGTTGTCGCCGTTACAGCAATACCAGGTGGCTAATAAGCTTGCCAGCGCATTGTTCCATGGCGAGCCTGCCAATGATTTCTTTGTTGCGGGCAGCATTGGCGCAGACACCAGCAAACTGGCCGTTTCCGCTGAGAACACAAATTATATTGGTAAGTTGCGCAAAGTGATCAATACACCCCCGGCCATCGACGAGGGCGACATTGCAACCATGATCGAGGGCGACTCAGTCCTGAAGATTCCGGCGAAATACAGCTTCGATGCTACGAATAAGCCGTTGCAATATCCACTGGCCTATCTTTATGAAACGCCGCCCAGTGACGATTTTTTCGCACGCTGGATGGCCTATAAATTAGTCAATACCATCATGTTCTCTCCCGCGGAAGAAATCGATTCGGCGGACCAGCTCGACGTGCAGACGCTTTACGAAAACCTGGTCATTGCGCTCAAGGCGGATACACCCATTCGTTCGATCATCCTCGCTCACGAGAAGTCCGAGTCGAATTGGAAACGCTTTCGTTCACCGGAAGACAACACGCGCGAAATGATCGAGATTTATCTCGGCTTGTTTAATCGCGATGCCGATGTGCCCAAAGCCGCGAAGGCGTGCAAGAACTGGTCGTTGAGCAGTCAAGATCGCGGCTATAAGTTAGTGAAAGGGCCGGGCGAAAACACCGAGCCGCAGCTAATTCTCGACAGTTATTATGTCACGACCTGCGACGATTTTTTTGCCGCGGTTTCCAATCATCCTTTGGTCATTCCGCGCGTGACCACGGTGTTGATCGATCACATGTTCGGCGTGGAGTACGATGCGGACACGCGTTCAAACTTGGCGCGTGACATCGCCGCATCCAATCCAACAACATTTAAAGATTTGTTTCAGGCCATCCTGTTCTCCAAGGAATTCCTGTTGAACATGGAACGCCCCAAATGGTTTGAAGAAAGCTACTTTAATGTGGCGGATCGTGTGCACTGGCGTCCTTATTCCGCGTTCTTTCGCGACATCAATACCAATACCAACAACGGCGTCATCAATGCGTCGCTGCCGCAAATGTACCAACCTGCCTTCAGTTTGAAATTAGGCCGCTGGCCGACGGTACCTGGCGATGCATTGGCGACATCGTATCAACACAATGGATTGCGTAGCGCGATGTTGACCAAGAGTACTGCGAAACTGGCGAGCGATCCGACGTTTGATCCTGCCGCTATTCCCAGTCAAGGGTGGGGTCCGGAGTTGACTGCGGATGTGACCAAGCTATCGATGGATGATTTCATCGCTTACATGTTTATTTCGGTGCTCGGGCGTGCCCCAACTGCGGATGAAGCCTCGATTCTGAAGCAGGTTATCAATTCCGCACGCGCCACCACGGCATCGGCCACGGCCGATTGCACGGCACCGAATTCATCGACCAACAATACGTCAGGGTGCCAACAGTATTATTCCGAGGCGAATACCAATGCCCGCGCAATGATCGTGATGGATTATTTGTCGCGTCTGCCCGAAATCTATTTTTACAACGCAGTGAATTAAGAGGAACGACCATGAACCGACGAGACTTATTAAAAGCATTGGGTTTAATGGGCGCTTCCCTGACCATGCCGCAAATGATGGGTAGAAATGCGCTGGCGAATATTTCGCAACGTGACCTGAGGAATGCGCGCGCCATTGT
>CAZHHW010000028.1:25044-32887 GCA_964532385.1 uncultured Gammaproteobacteria bacterium
AATGGTGTTTTGCAGGATTGCAACGCGGCATTAGAGTCGCTTGCTTTATCGACCAGTGCGGGTAAGGGAAAATTTGAGCGTCTGAATAAGTCATTGATCAAACGTAAAGAGCTCGACGACTATTTCAGTAATCCCAGCACAGGATTAACCAATCCCGCCGGTAAAATGCCGCTGACCGACATCGATGGAGTGCCGTTCGACACCCAGCCTTTTGTCATTGATCCCGTTTCTGGTATCGCTCAAGGTATTCGCACATTTACCAACGATTCGTTCGGTAATACCTTGCGCGCGGCCATCGTGTTGGCGCTGGAAAATCCAGATAAATCACTGACTGCGGGTGGAACTCATTTCATTACGCTCGGCACCGGCGGGCTGGGGGGCTGGGACGACCATGACAATTCCATCGACAAATACGAACAGCGTGTGACCGGGATGATGAGTAATTTGCGTACAGCGGTGCGCTTGCTGCGCACTGGTACGGCAATTGCCGGAGTCTTGAAAAATAATCCGCGCAATGACGTTGTTATCAACGTATACGGCGAATTCGGCCGCAATGTGAATCTGAATGGCTCAATGGGATGGGATCATGGCAACAACATGAACCTGTATACGTTCGGCGGGTCAGGTATTGCCAATCGCGCCCTGGGCAAAGTGGTTGGCACGACCAAAATTATCGGCACGCCTGGACAAAATCGCCTGTTTACATCGCCCGCCGCCGACAGTCCGCAATGGGAACCGTTTTCCATTGCCGCCACCGTGTATCGCTACTTCGGAGTGCAAAACCCCGAAGCATTGACCAAACATGCCACTATCAAGGGTGCCGAGAATGGCTTTGGCGCTATCGACGGCTTCCCCGGCGCTATCCCGCTGACCTCCTGATCAGGCGGGAACTATTAAATAAAGCCGCGGGCCGATAACTTCGGTCAGCGGCTTTTTTATGGATGTATTTCTCCGGACTAGGGTAACGCCACACTTGCCGCCGCCGTCCACCCCGGCTGTCGATGCTCCGCGACCACGGCGGTATAAATGCCGCCGCGCACGTTGAAATCGCCGGTCAGGCGCATGAAGCGCGGCGCACAGGCACGCACCAAGTCGTCCAAAATACGGTTGGTGACGGCCTCGTGAAAAGCACCTTCGTTACGAAACGACCAGAAGTATAACTTCAGGGATTTCAGCTCGATGCAGAGTTGATTGGGGACATATTCGATAGTGAATACGGCGAAGTCGGGTTGGCCGGTTTTGGGGCACAAACAGGTAAATTCGGGCACCTTCATGCGGATGGTGTAATCACGCTCTGGCATCGGATTAGGAAAGGTCTCCAAGTCCTTGCTGGGTTGGGTAGGCATGGCTATTTCTCTATGGTAAGTTGTGCGCCAAATTCTACTGTAATTCACGCGGTTTCGATGCAGGTGCTATGCGTTTACATAAAATCAAACTGGCTGGTTTTAAATCTTTTGTCGATCCCACTACGCTCACCTTGCCCAGCAACCTGGTGGGCATCGTCGGCCCGAACGGCTGCGGCAAATCCAATGTGATCGATGCGGTGCGCTGGGTGATGGGCGAAAGCTCCGCCAAGCATTTGCGCGGCGAGTCGATGGCCGATGTGATTTTCAACGGCTCCTCGGCACGCAAGCCGGTCGGCCAGGCCTTCATCGAGTTGCTGTTCGATAACAGCGACGGCAGTCTCGGCGGGCAATACGCCCAGTACACGGAAATTGCCGTGAAACGCCAAGTGTCACGGGATGGCACTTCAAATTATTATCTCAATGGCAGCAAGTGCCGCCGCAAGGATATCACCGACGTTTTTCTGGGCACCGGTCTGGGCCCGCGCAGTTACGCGATCATCGAGCAGGGCATGATCTCGCGTCTGATCGAAGCCAAGCCCGAAGATCTGCGCATGTTCATCGAAGAAGCCGCGGGGATTTCGAAATACAAGGAGCGCCGGCGCGAAGCGGAAAGCCGCATCAAGAGCACGCATGAAAATCTGGATCGCCTCAACGATCTGCGCGTGGAACTCGAGAAACAATTGGGGCATTTACAGCGCCAGGCCAAAACCGCCGAGCGCTATAAGGAATTAAAAGAAGAAGAGCGCACCGTCAAGGCGCAATTGCAGGCGTTACGCTGGCAGGCACTGGATGGTCAACACCTGGCTCATGAAAGCGCCATTCAGGAAAAAAGCACGGATTACGAAAAAACCGTCGCGCAATTGCGCAGCTGCGAAACCGAGATCGAAAAGCAACGCGACGCGCAAATCGAGAAGACCGATCTGTTCAATGCGGTGCAGGGACGTTACTACAGCGTCGGCGCCGAGATTGCGCGCCTCGAACAGAATATCCAGCACATCAAGGATCGCCGCGCGCAACAGCAGCAGGACTTGACACAAGCGGAACGCGAGCTGGCACAGGCGCAGGCGCATCTCGATATGGATCAGCAACAGATCGCCGATCACGAAAGCTTTCTGGAGCAGCACGAACCGCAGCTCGGCATCGCGTTGGAAACCGAGAGCGCGTCCGGCGCCGCGCTGGCGCAACTCGAGCGCAATATGCACGACTGGCAAGCGGCCTGGGACGAATTCAATCGCGAGGCCGCCGACGTCGGCAAGGTCGCCGAAGTCGAACGCACGCACATCAAGCATGCGGAAGATCTGCTGGTGCAGTTGACGCAGCGCAAGCAACGCCTGCATGAAGAACAAGCGCAGTTGAATCCGGCGGTGCAGGAGCAGCGTGCCGAGGAACTGAATACGCAACGGATGCAACTGGAAGAACAGGGCGCCGAACAACAGGCGAATTTGCAAGCGCAGTTGGTGCAGATTGCCGAACAGCGCGAACACAATCACCGTCACACCAGCGAGCTGGATCAAGCCCGCAGCCGCCTGCAAACCGTGCGTGGCCGGCACGCGTCGCTGGAAGCATTGCAACAAGCGGCATTGGGCAAGAAACATGGCGTGGTCACCGACTGGCTGGGCCGGCGCGGTTTGCAAAACGCGGTGCGTTTGGCGCAAGGCGTCGAAGTGCAGGCGGGCTGGGAACGCGCGCTGGAAACCGTGCTGGGCTTTTATCTTGAAGCCGTGTGCGTGGAGGGGCTGGACCCGTTTGCGCCGCATCTCGCTGAATTAACCAAGGGGTCGGTTGCTTTCTTTGACACGCAAGCCGTCATTCCGCAAGCGCAACACGCGCTGGCGGCGCCGCTGCTTGCCTTGGTGCAAGCGCCGTGGCGCATGGATTCGTTGCTGGCTGGAATTTATGTGGCCGAGACTTTGCCCGATGCACTGGTTTTGCGTGCGAATTTGCAGGCGCACGAATCGGTCGTGACCCGCGACGGCATCTGGCTCGGCAATGGCTGGTTGCGTGTCGCGCGCGATGCCGACGAGAAAGCCGGCGTATTGCAACGCGAGCACGAGTTGAAAGAACTGACGGCCGAACGCGCGCAGCTCGAACAACAGGAAGTAATATTGCGCGAGAACCTGGATCTGGGCCGTCAGCGTTTGCACGAGCTGGAACAGGCCCGCGAAACGCTGCAAGCGCAAGTCAATCAGAGCAATCGCCGCCGCGCCGATGTGATGTCGGAACTCAGCGGCCTGCAAGCACGCCTCGATCAAATGCGCACGCGCTATACACGCATCGACGATGAATTGCGCGAGGTATTGCAACGCATTGCGCAGGGCGAACAGGAACTCATGAGCGCGCGGCAACGCCTGGAAGGCGTGGTCGAACGTATGCAGGCCGCCACCCTGCGGCGCGAGGAGCTCACTGAGCAACGCGAGCAATTACGTCAACAACTGGAGCAGGCGCGCAGTCAAGCGCGCAGCGATCGCGAAGCCGCGCAGGAATTGCGCCTCAAGGTGCAATCTGCGCGCACCGCATTGAGTTCGGCTCGGCAGAGCCTGCAACGCATTGAAGTGCAACTGACGCAATTGACGGCGCGCCGCGGCGAACTGCATGCGCAGCTCACCGATGGCGATGCGCCGTTGCTGCAACTGCGCGAGGAATTAGAGCAATCGCTGGCGCAGCGCATCGCTGTGGAAAACGAACTGAATGCGGCGCGCCGCGCGGTCGAAGACATCGATCACAGCTTGCGCGAGCTGAGTGCGCAACGCCAGCGCGCGGAACAGCAGTCGCAGGCGATCCGTGCCGAGCTTGACAATGCGCGCATGAGTTCGCAGGAATTGCGTGTGCGGCGCCAGACCATCGAAGAGAGTCTGGCCGAGAGCGGCTTTACGACCGCGGCGCTGTTCGAAACCATGCCGCAAGAAGCGGGCATTGATGCATGGCAGGAGCGCGCCGAGAAATTACACGCGCATATCCAGCGCCTCGGTCCGATTAATCTGGCGGCCATCGATGAGTTCAAGGAACATGCCGAGCGCAAAACTTACCTCGATGCGCAGCATGCCGATCTGACCGAAGCATTAACCACGCTGGAAAACGCGATCCGTAAAATCGACCGCGAGACACGCGAGCGCTTCAAGGAAACTTTCGACAAAATCGATGCCGGGTTCCGCGAAAAATTCCCACGCCTGTTCGGCGGCGGCACCGCTTATTTGGAGCTGACCGGCGAGGATTTGCTCGACACCGGTGTAACCGTGATGGCGCGCCCGCCCGGCAAACGCAATAGCACGATCCATTTGTTGTCGGGCGGGGAGAAGGCATTGACCGCGGTGGCGCTGGTGTTTGCGATTTTCGAATTGAATCCGGCGCCGTTCTGCATGCTCGACGAAGTCGACGCGCCGCTCGATGAAGCCAACGTCGGGCGCTTTTGTAATCTGGTGCGCGAAATGTCGGAACGGGTGCAATTCATTTTCATTACGCACAACAAGAACACCATGGAGCTTGCCAATCATTTAAACGGCGTGACCATGCACGAACCCGGCGTCTCGCGGCTGGTAACCGTGGACGTCGATGAAGCCGTACGCATGGTGGCGGTGTAGCGCGCGCATAGACTTCCCTCCTCATATTCGAGAAGGGGTAGACGCGCAGCGGACGGAGTGGTTGTCGTCTTAACTTAACGGTATTGATTCAACGATACGGGGCCGAACAATGGATGAACTGCGACTCAGTTTAATCGTCATTGGTATAGCGATCGTCGGCGGTGTTTATATGATCGGTAGAATGGTCGAGCGCAGCCGCGCGCCGCGCCAGCCCGAAATACAAGCAACACCCGCGGCGGCGGTCGTAGCCGGGCCTGATTTCAAAATGCAGATAGAAGATGACGCTGAATTGAAATTCGAACCGATGACTTCATCGCCGCCTGCTTTTGTTGTGAGCGAAACTCCAACGCCGATCATCACTGCGCGCCCACCGGAAGTGACGCCGCCGCCGATCCATGTGGCACCGCGCGAACCCGATTTAATTGTCTCGTTGACCTTGCTGGCGCGCGATGGCCAGAAATTCACCGGCACCGAACTGCACACGGCTTTGCAGGCGGCGGGCTTAGAACTTGCGGAGTTTGACATTTATCATTTTCGCGATGCGGATGCCGGGGGCGATAAGCGCGCGGTTTTCAGCGTTGCGAATATCGTCAAACCCGGCAGTTTCGATGCGCAGGCGTTGGCTGAATTGACGACGCCCGGACTGGCGTTTTTCATGCAGATTCCGGGGCCGATGAGCGCCAGCGAAGCTTTCGATACGATGCTTGAAAAAGCCCAATATATCGCGCAGAGCCTGCATGGCATCATCGGCGACGAACAGCGTACACCGCTGAGCCCGCAACGCATGCGGGCGATTCGCGAAACCACCTTGAACCATGATCTTGCGCATACATTACGCACTGGTGCGAGCGTTAAGCAGCCGTTCCATCAGCCTCATTAGCTCGCATGCCGGCACCAAAACATCTGGTACAACGCGCGGCGCAACTGCGCGAGCAGATCAACTATCACAATCACCGTTACTACGTGCTGGATCGTCCTGAAATTCCCGATGCGGAATTCGACCGCATGGTGCGCGCGCTTGAAGACATCGAACAACAGTATCCGGAATTGATCAGCGCCGATTCGCCCACCCAGCGCGTGGGCGGCGTGGCGCTTCCCGAATTCACGCAGGTGCGGCATGCGTTGCCGATGTTGTCATTATCCAATGCCTTCAGCGGAGAAGAGGTTGGTGATTTTGTGCGGCGCATCCACGAGCGTTTACAGACGGATGAAATTGAATTTAATGCCGAGCCCAAAATGGATGGTTTGGCGGTTAGCCTTCTGTATGAAAATGGTTTGCTGGTGCAAGGTGCGACGCGCGGCGATGGCACCACCGGTGAAGATGTAACGCAAAACATCCGCACCATTCACAGCATTCCGTTGCGTTTGATCGGCAATGATTATCCGCAAACGTTGGAAGTGCGTGGCGAGGTGGTGATGACCCGGCGCGGGTTTGCCGAGTTGAACCGGCGCCAGCAGGACAAGGGTGAAAAATTGTTTGCCAATCCCCGCAATGCGGCAGCCGGGAGTTTACGTCAGCTCAATCCGCGCATGACTGCGGAGCGCCCCCTGGAATTTTTTTGTTATGGCATCGGTAGCGTCGAGCACGGCGCCCTGCCGCACAAACACAGTGAAATACTTCAGCGCGTGCAGCAATGGGGTGTGCGGGTCTCGGCGCAGATGGAAGTTGTGCGAGGCTTGGAAGGCTGTCTTGACTATTATAAGCGGATGCAGACGCGGCGCGCATCGCTGCCCTTTGACATCGACGGCGTGGTTTACAAAGTCAATCGGCTCGATCAGCAGGAGCAAATGGGTTTCGTCGCCAAAGCGCCGCGTTGGGCGGTGGCGCACAAATTTCCCGCGCAGGAAGAAATCACCACGTTGCTAGCCATTGAGGTGCAAGTCGGACGCACCGGTGCGCTCACGCCGGTGGCGCGCCTCGCTCCCGTATTCGTCGGCGGTGTCACGGTTACCAACGCGACATTGCATAATCAGGACGAGCTCGAACGCAAAGACGTGCGCGTGGGCGACACGGTGATCGTGCGCCGCGCGGGCGATGTGATTCCGGAAGTGGTCGGCGTGGTGTTGTCCAAGCGCCCGCCCGGCACGCAACTTTTCCAGATGCCCACGCATTGCCCGGTGTGCGGCTCGGATGTGCAGCGTGTGGAAGGGGAGTCTGCGGTGCGTTGTACCGGCGGGTTGTATTGTTCGGCGCAGCGCAAGGAAGCTTTCCGGCATTTTGCGTCGCGCCGCGCGCTGGATATCGAAGGCCTGGGCGAAAAACTGGTCGACCAACTGGTGGAGAAAAAGCAGGTCGGCGATGTCGCGGATATTTTTGCACTCACGCCGCAACAGCTCACGGAGCTTGAGCGCATGGGGCCGAAATCGGCGGCGAATCTTGTTGAAGCCATTGAAAAAAGTAAAGTCACGACCCTGCCGCGCTTTTTATACGCGCTGGGCATCGCCAACGTCGGCGAAGCGACGGCGTTGTCGTTAGCTCTGCATTTCGGCAACCTCGAGGACTTGATGGCCGCCGATGAAGAGCAGCTTCAACAGGTTGAGGACATCGGCCCGGTGGTGGCGCACAGTCTGTATACCTTTTTCCGGCAACCCCATAACCGCGCGGTCATAGATAAACTGCTGCATGCGGGCGTGAAGTGGCCGGCCATTGAAAAGCGCATCGTAGAAACCTTGCCGTTGGCGGGGAAAACATTTGTCATAACCGGCACCCTCGAATCCATGTCGCGCGACGAAGCGAAAGCGCGTCTGCAAGCCTTGGGCGCCAAAGTCAGCGGCAGCGTATCGCAGAAAACCAATTACCTGGTCGCCGGGAGCGATCCAGGGTCAAAGCATGACAAGGCAGTGGCGTTGGGGATAACCATACTGGATGAAGCGGCGTTGCAAAAATTAATTGCGGATTAATGCACAGCCGGGGTAAAA
>CAZHHW010000029.1:0-32676 GCA_964532385.1 uncultured Gammaproteobacteria bacterium
TTCTTCACCATGACCACTGTTACCCATGTCTTCGAACATTTGTTACCTATGTCTCTGGGCTATACACCCTGGGAGGGGGAAGGAGTTGCTGCATTCACTTGAGTAAAGTCTGATGTAAAATTTGATACCGTTTGAGCAGGACTTTCTCCTTCCCCCTGCAAGGGGGAAGGCTGGAATGGGGGTGTTCTAATTTCCTCCGGTAATGCACGCCAGATTATTTCCAACACACCATCAATGTTGCTCAACACTTCGTTGTTCCAAAACCGCAACATCTGAAAACCCGCTGCTTCAAGAATGGTGGTACGCGCCGCATCGTGCGATTGCGTATCAAAATGCTGGCTGCCATCTAATTCGATAACGACTTTCGCTTCGAGGCACACAAAATCCAAAACGTAATTGCGGAAGGGATGCTGGCGGCGGAACTTGTAACCCTTAATTTGGCGATCGCGTAGGCGGAGCCACAACAGGCGTTCAACGTCGGTCATGTTGCGGCGCAGGTGACGAGTGAAGCGGGTGGGGTTAGTCATGTTTTGAGCACCCCCATCCCAACCTTCCCCCTTGCAGGGGGAAGGAGAAAATACGCTTCACTAGAAGGTTACTTACTCTGCCGAGACAAAAAGCTGGTAAGCGCTTTACGGGTAGGCTCCTTCCCCCTGAAAGGGGGAAGGTTGGGATGGGGGTGTTCATACCTCACCCACGAAGTGCGCCATGTAATTAACGTCAATATCCGCGCCCAGCGCGTAACTCTGCGTGAGCGGATTGTAGCTGAGGCCGCGCAAACCCGTGAGCTTTAACCCCGCCGCGCGCGCCCAGGTTTCGAGTTCCGACGGGCGAATAAATTTGCGGTAGTCGTGTGTGCCCTTGGGTAATAAACGCAGCAGATATTCCGCGCCGATCACGGCGAACAAATAAGATTTTGGATTGCGGTTGAGCGTGGACAGAACCACATGGCCCCCCGGTTTCACCAGGCGTGCGCAGGCGGCGATGACCGAGGCCGGGTCGGGCACGTGTTCCAGCATTTCCATGCAGGTGACAACCTCGAAGCGCTGCGGATGTTGCGCGGCGAAATCTTCGGCAGTGACGACGTGGTAATCAACGCTCAATCCCGATTCCAGCAAATGCAGCTTGGCGACTTCGATCGACGACGGCGCCATGTCGATACCCGTCACCTGCGCGCCGCGCGCCGCCATGCCTTCGGTCAGCAGGCCGCCGCCGCAACCGATGTCCAACACATGTTTGCCCGTGAGCCCGCACAAGGAATCTATATAGTTCAGGCGCAGCGGATTGATTGCGTGCAGCGGTTTGAATTCGCTGTGCGGGTCCCACCAGCGCGACGCCAGCGCGTCGAATTTGGCGACTTCTTGCGGGTCAATATTTTGTGCGGTGTGCATGGGTCAATTCCTCAATCGAACGGCTTCATTTTCTCTTGCCACACACGTGCCTTGGCCAGCACCGCGGGCAGGTCGATGGTGGTGAGTTCGCGTTCTTTCAATAAATGCTTGCCCGCCACCCACACGTCGGTGACGTGTTCGCGCCCGGCGGCGTACACCAGTTGCGAAATCGGATGGTAGACCGGCTGCGTTTCCGGGCCGCCCAGATACACGGCGGTGAGATCGGCGGCTTTGCCGGGCGTGATCGAGCCGGTCACCGCGTCGATGCCCAAGGCCTTCGCGCCGTTCAGCGTCGCCATGCGCAGCGCGCGTGCGGCGGGCAGGGCGCTGGCGTCGTGCGCGACGGTTTTGGCGAGCAGCGCGGCGCTGCGCATTTCGCCGAACATGTCCAGATCGTTGTTGCTGGCCGCGCCGTCGGTGCCCAGCGCGACATTAACGCCGGCCTGCAACAGATCGTGCACGCGGCAATAACCGCTCGCCAGTTTCAGATTCGACTCGGGGCAATGCACCACGTGCGCACCGGAGGCGCCGAGCATGACAATTTCAGCGTCGCTTAGTTGCGTCATGTGCACCGCCATCAGGCGCGGCGTCACCAGCCCGAGTTTTTGCAGGCGCGCCAGCGGGCGCTCACCGCTTTGTTGACGATAATCGTCCACTTCGTGCGCAGTCTCGTGCACGTGCATCTGGATCTGCACATCCAGCTCATCGGCGTAGGTGCGGATTTTTTCCAGCGCGGCATCCGACACCGTGTAGGGCGCATGCGGCCCGAACACCGTGGTGATCAAGGGATGATCGCGATGCTGATCGTGCACCGCCAGACCTTTGTGCAGATAGTCGTCCGCGCTGCTCGCCCAGGCGGAAGGAAAGTCGATCGCGATCAGACTGATCGACGCACGCATGCCCGCCTCATCCGCCGCGCGCGCCGCTTCGTCCGGAAAAAAATACATGTCGTTGAAACAGGTGGTGCCGCTGCGCAACATTTCCGCCATCGCCAGTTGCGTGCCCTCGCGCACGAATTGCGCGCTGACATGTTTGCCCTCGGCGGGCCAGATGTGATTCTGCAACCAGTCCATTAAATGCAAATCGTCGGCGATGCCGCGCATCAGCGACATCGCGGCATGCGTGTGGGCGTTGATCAGGCCGGGGATGAGGGCGTGCTCGGCGAACGTGTGGGTGGTTGTGGCGTGATATTTTTCTTGCGCTTGCGCGGTGCTCAAAACTTCGATGATCCGTCCTTTATCTATCGCCACGGCATGGTGGTCGAAGACTGTAGCGTCGGGTTCCACCGGGATAATCCAACGGGCATTTATCAGTGTGTCGATGGTTTGCATGGCGCGAGTTCATAGCAGTGTGAGCACGGCTGAGTATACAGAATTCATCCATCGAGGTTGAGGCCGCTTTGCGCGTGTGAACCCGGCGCGTAAGATGCGAGTTCGCACTTTCAGGAGCGCCCACCCGTGAATGACACCACACTCGATGAAGCTGCGTTAGATATGCTTTTCCGCGCCGCCCGCAGTCACAGCTATTGGCTCAACCGGCCGGTAAGCGACGCGCAACTCCAGCAGATTTATGAGCTGATGAAGTTCGGCCCGACCACCGCGAACTCCTGTCCTGCGCGCCTGGTGTTTATAAAAAGTGCGGCGGCGAAAGCGCGCCTGAAGCCGTGCCTGAACGAAGGCAACGTGCGCAAGTCGATGGAAGCGCCGGTGGTCGCGATCATCGGCATGGACCTGGAATTTTACGAAAAATTACCGGTGTTGTTTCCGCACACCGATGCGCGTTCGTGGTACGCCGGCAAGCCGGAAAAAATCCAAGCCAATGCATTTCGCTGCAGCAGCTTGCAGGGCGCGTATTTCATGCTCGCCGCGCGCGGTCAGGGTTTGGATTGCGGCCCGATGGGCGGCTTCGACGCACAGAAGATCGACGAAACGTTTTTCCCCGACGGCAAAGTGAAAGTGAATTTCATCTGCGCGGTGGGTTACGGTGATCACGCCAAGTTACATCCGCGTAATCCGCGCTTGTCGTTTGATGAGGCGTGCCGGATTGAGTGATGTCGAGCTTGCATTGCGTGTAGGAGCAGCGCCACTACAGCTTCGTTGTGTCACGGTTTTAGATAACCAATAATTGTCGATATGCCGAGGAATTCATACGTGACTCCAGCTTTCATGGCTTGCCGTTCATCACCTGTAACGAACAGGTGACAGAAGAGCGACGCCATGCCCACGTGAGTGAGGTCGTTGAAGTGGGCATCGAATCGTTTGTTCATATTCTCGTCCCGCCAGTAACCCAAGAAATTTAATTGGTGATAAACGGCGTTGACTTGTTGCAGTTTCGTCCAAGGCTCATCGTCCGATATTCCACGGGGACGTGCCGCACCAAAGAACTCTTCGCATGTTGATGAAGCCTCCGGCGATTTTTCCTCGAGTAAGGTCCATATCTGTTGGACTATTTTGGGGCCTCTGAGGTTATTGAGTATCTTGGGGCCAAGCATGAATTGTTCTTCGATCGCTTTTACGTTAGCCCATGAATTTCCCGAATCGAGTTGTCGTGCAAGCGTACCGAACAGCGAAGTTATTTCTCGCTTAATGTCAGGTAAGAGGCGCGCAAATGTTTCGACATCGGTCTGATGGACGGTCACATCGGATGACAACTCGTGTACAAGCTCGCCAATTTTATGTATCAGTTCGCGCCCACCTGATTGCAGTATTTGTTCGAATGACTTGTGTGGGTAACCACCGTAAAATTTCTTGAGAATATCTCTCAGCCCGCCGTCGAACGAAGGCGAGTCGTTGCGATTCGTAATATATGCGGCGTAGGCAACGGCGGGTTCCGTAGTTTCGAGTATGGCGTGTTCGGTGTAACGAAATCGATCACCCAAGATCAGGCGCAGGTGTTTTGCGTTTATAGCAGATAGCAAGGAAAGAAACTTCTGTTCAGACCCGACGGATTTGGAAATCTCGCTGAGGTTCTCATCAGAGTACACCGCCTGGAATTCGGGGCGAGTCAATAACTCGTGAATTTTCGAGCGTCGCCCTTTGTCGATCTGGTTCAGAGCAGAATGGTCGAGATACACCCGAATTGCTGCTTGTTGGATAGGCGTTTTTTCTTCAGTCACAACACGTTCATTCGGTGGCGCGGATGTGCCTCACTGAGAAATTGTAAAGATGGTGCGCCACATTGTCGATTACCTCGCGCTCGAGGGCGGGGTTTCTACTTAATCGTTCTCATGGGTACGACGATCCCGCCAATATTCTGGTCGGCGGTGATGATGTGCCACCGCAATGATCTCAATACGGTCGTTGTGAAGGCGATAAATCAGGCCGTACGGAAAGTGGCGCAATACACAGCGCCGTAGCGACGCACCGAGTGGATGCCATGCATGCGGTAATTGCGCGATGAGTTGCCGTGCATGCTCGACTTCGTCGAGGAAACGATTGCCCAATCCAAGTTGTTCGTGTTCATAGTAATGGAAGGCATCGGCCAACTCCTGCTGTGCGACGCGCGACAGCGCGGTCTTCATCGTTTGCGTAATTCCGCGATCGCATCATCGAAATCCACAAGGTCTAATTCACCGCGTTCGATGGCTGCGATGCGGTCTTCGCATTCCTTGAACCATAATGCGTCGATCGCCGGATCAGGTTGATCCAAGGTTGCGAGTAACTCATCGACTAGCGTCGCTCTTTCCGTTGCGGGAAGGGCTCTTGCGAGTTCTGCAATTTTCTTGGCTAATTGGGTCATCGCGCACCTCTGGTTAAGTTGTTGCTCTCGGTATCGTACCGAATATGAACAATATTAACAGTGCCCTGCGCAGCATAGTGAAGCATGTGTAGTTTGTAGCGCCAAGCGTAGGGGAGAGGTCAATTTTTCGCTATGATCGACAAGTTATCGGTCCTCGATGCTAATGAGAGGGATGGGCAAGCAATTGAGCTAAGGTGCTGTACTGCTAGTTAATGGAAGGCGCCTCGGCATTTCATTATTAAAACAATGCGGGTTACACGGCGTGAAGTATCAAACTCAAATTAAAACCTTGATGCAGAAATGGGTGGAAACCGGTGACTGAAAATAAACAACATGACTCCATTCGCGCGGTGATGTGGGTGGAGGATCAACTGCAACTGCTCGACCAACGCGTGTTGCCGCAGCGGCTGGAATATTTGCGCCTGGCGGACGCGGCGGGTGTGGCGCAGGCGATCAAAGACATGGTGGTGCGCGGCGCGCCCGCGATTGGTATCGCCGCCGCGTACGGTGTGGTGCTGGCGGCGCGGGCGCGTTACGCGCGTGCACCGGCGAGCTGGAAGCAAGACATTACCGCGGATTTAAAGCAGCTCGCGGATTCGCGCCCGACGGCAGTGAATCTGTTTTGGGCGCTGGCGCGCATGCAGTCAAATATCGCGGTGCTCGACGGCGATCCGCGCGCGGCCTTGCTCGCCGAAGCGCAGCGCATTCACGATGAAGACATCGCCGCCAACCGGTGCATGGGCGCGCTGGGTGAGGAGTTGATCGCGCCGGGCAGCGGCATTCTCACGCATTGCAATACCGGCTCATTGGCGACTGGTGGATATGGCACGGCGTTGGGCGTGATCCGCAGCGCGTATGCGGCGGGCAAGGTGAATGAAGTCTATGCCGGTGAAACGCGGCCGTGGTTGCAGGGCGCGCGGCTGACGGCATGGGAGCTTAAGCAAGACCAGATTCCGGTCACGCTGCTGGCCGACAGCGCGGCGGCGTATTTGATGAAGCTCGGCAAGGTGCAGTGGGTGATCGTGGGTGCGGACCGCATCACCGCCAACGGCGATGTAGCCAACAAGATCGGCACCTACAGTCTGGCGGTGAATGCGCAGCGCCATGACGTGAAATTCATGGTGGTTGCGCCGTCTTCGACGGTCGACATGAAGCTTGCCAGCGGCGAAGAAATTCCGATTGAACAACGCCCGGCGGCGGAAGTGTTAAGTCTCGGCACCCAACGCGTGGCGGCGGACGGCGCACAAGCCTGGAATCCGTCGTTCGATGTGACGCCGGCCGCGTTGATCGATGCCATCGTGACCGAAAAAGGCGTAGTGCGCGGCCCCAATCGAGAACGTATGCGGGCTTTGCTTCTGCGTTGCGACGCGTGATATTCAACAGCCGCGGCAGGTTTGAGAAAGATGCTGCTTGAAGAAACTACGCCGCGACGAATGCGCTGCCAATAGCAAAGCTGTAGCAAACATGCGCGCGAGCGTTACACACCGTCTCGCGCGCACCCTAACCCTGCCGCGTCAGATTACGGAAACGGCGGGAAGGCAAACCGATTCAAAGGTTCGCCATAGCCGTCCGTGAGCGTTTTGAGAAATGCCACAAGATCGGTTTCTTCGCCCGCGCTTAATCCCAGGTTGCCCAGCTCGCTGGTATTCATGTTCTGTGCAACTTCGGGCGCGGGCCAATGTTCCTGGGCTACGTCGCGCGTGTTGTAGAAATGAACAATCTGTTCCAGGGTGGCGAAGAAACCGTTGTGGCCGTAAGGCGCGGTCACCGCGATGTTGCGCAACGACATCACCTTGAATTTGCCGATCTGGGCGCCGCCCGGGTCTTTGGCGGCGATGTCCGCGCGGGCACCCAAACCGTTGTCCACCGGATTGTTGATCAGCAGCGGATGAGTGCTCTTGGGGATGCCGATGTTGTCATAAGTGAAGTCGGTGAACAGCGGCGGCAGAAGGCCACCGTCGGGCGCCGTCATCGAAGCGCTGGTGTGACACGCGGAGCATGCCGCCTTGCCTTCGAACAACGCAAGACCGTTGGCTTCCGCTGCGGTGAGCACCGCTCTGCCTGCCAGGTAATGATCGAACTTGGACGAAAACTGATTGAAGATGCCGGTTTTTTCAAAGGCGGCGATCGCGTCCGCCATCATTTGATAGAGGGCGTTGGTCTCGACATCGCTGTTTTGTTGAGCTAACAGCTCGATCTTGACGTTAAAAACGCTTTTGAACAACGAACGGTATTTGGTGAAGTTGGGGTTTTCCTGGCCGGCGATACGCTTGAGCACGGCGGCCTGGCTGGGCATGGCCATTTCCACCGGGTTCAGAAACGGTCCTTTCGCCTGTTCCGTCAGCGAGAAGGCGCGGCCATCCCAAAATTGACCGCCGACGTACAGTCCGTCCACGCCGTTCCATTGGAATCTCGGACTAAAGGCCGCATAGGCCGCACTGGGTGCATTACGTCCGCCGTGCAGCGAGACGTTCGAGCCGGACGATACGACCGAGTTGGCGGGATCGGCCACGTTGGCGGGGTCGACAAAATTCGGCGGCGTATGGCAGCTTGCGCAGGACTGATTCCGGTTGATGGAAAGGTTCACGTCGAAATACAGAAGCTGGCCCAGCTTTTCCTTGTCCGATAGCGCGGCCACGCCTGTGGCGGCAAACGCGTCATGCGGCGGGCCTGCGAAAATCGATGCGGTCAGCGCCAATACGGCAGGAAAGTATTTGTAACGTTGCATTATCATTCTCCTCTCAAATGTTGAAAGACGCTTTGCGCGCCCGGCACACCCGGAGCAAACCTGTCACCGCATAAAGATCAGGATTGCCGCAGGCACGAGCCAACGCATCGATGAGATACGCACACGATGAGGATGAATGAGGATGTAGTCCCCCCGGACGTGCACCTTCTTGCACTGCGCGCTTAAGGTACGAGGCGGCGATGATGCGAGTCAACCGGACAAGTCGACAGGATGGAAGGGATGATTGCACCGATGCGACGACGAACAATTTCTCGCACATGAAGAGCAAAGAAATAGCTTGCGCAACCTTCCGCGTTTTTCGGCAGGTGTTCGTATCCGAACACAATGAGTTGCGATGTTTTTTCCAGTTTGGTTTTGGTGCTTACCCCGGAGTGCTGTGTTACTATTTCGGGCCTCTGAAATTGGCTTGTGTTCGTCGTAGGCGAACTCTTCACGAGCATGCAATCGGTGAACGGGCCGGGGTATTTTTTCTAGAAAAATAAGCAACTCAACGAACTGAGGGATTGCGACTTGCCGATGGATTTCGCCAAAGAAGTTCTGCCCGTCAACCTCGAAGACGAAATGCGCCGTTCGTACCTCGATTACGCGATGAGCGTAATCATCGGGCGCGCCCTCCCGGATGTACGCGATGGCCTCAAGCCGGTGCACCGCCGCGTGCTGTACGCAATGCGCGAGCTGGGCAACGACTGGAACAAGCCGTATAAAAAATCCGCGCGTGTGGTCGGCGACGTGATCGGTAAATATCATCCACACGGCGACACCGCGGTGTACGACACCATCGTGCGCATGGCGCAGCCGTTTTCGCTGCGTTACATGCTGGTCGACGGGCAAGGCAACTTCGGTTCGGTGGACGGCGATTCCCCCGCTGCGATGCGTTACACCGAAGTGCGCATGGCGCGCATCGCGCACGAACTGCTGGCCGACCTCGACAAAGAAACCGTCGACTTCGTGCCCAACTACGACGAGTCGGAACATGAACCGTCGGTGATGCCCGCGCGTATCCCGAACCTGCTGATCAATGGTTCGTCGGGCATCGCGGTGGGCATGGCGACCAACATTCCGCCGCACAATCTCACCGAAGTGATTAACGCGTGTCTCGCGCTGATCGATAATCCGGAGCTCGATGTCGCCGGTTTGATGCAGCACATTCCCGGCCCGGATTTCCCGACCGCCGCGATCATCAACGGATCACGCGGCATCCACGATGCGTATCACACCGGCCGTGGCAAGATTTATCTGCGCGCGCGTTCGCATGTCGAAACCGACGACAAAAACGGCAAGGACAGCATCGTGGTTACCGAGCTGCCGTATCAGGTGAACAAGGCGCGGCTGGTGGAAAAAATCGCCGAGCTGGTCAAAGACAAAAAAATCGAAGGCATCACCGCGCTGCGCGATGAGTCCGACAAAGACGGCATGCGCATGGTGATTGAACTGCGCCGCGGCGAAGTGCCGGAAGTCATGCTGAATAACTTGTACCAGCACACGCAAATGCAGGACGTGTTCGGTATCAACATGGTGGCGGTGGTCGATGGCCAGCCGCGCCTGTTGAATCTCAAGCAACTGCTCGAAGCCTTCATTCGCCACCGCCGTGAAGTGGTCACACGCCGCACCGTGTTCGACCTGCGCAAGGCGCGCGAGCGCGCGCATGTGTTGGAAGGCCTGGCAATTGCGCTGGCCAACATCGACCCGATTATCAAGTTAATAAAAGAATCGCAGAATCCCGCGGAAGCCAAGGCCGGCTTGATGGCCAAGCCCTGGGCGCCGGGCATCGTGGTGCAAATGCTGGAACGCGGCGGCGCGGAAATGTCGCGGCCGCGCGACTTGGCGCCGCAGTACGGATTAAAACCGGAAGGTTATCAACTCTCGGACGTGCAAGCGCAGGCGATTCTGGATTTGCGCTTGCACCGCCTGACCGGTTTGGAGCAGGACAAGATCCTGGGCGAGTACAAGGAAATATTAGTCAAGATCGACGACTTGCTCGACATTCTGCGCAGCCCCGAACGCTTGATGCAGGTGATTCGCGACGAACTGAATGCCATCAAGGAACAATACAGCGACAAGCGCCGCACCGAAATCGTGGTGTTGCAGCAAGACATGTCGCTGGCGGATTTGATCACGCCGGAAGAAGTCGTGGTGACGTTCTCGCACGAAGGCTATGCCAAGGCGCAGCCGTTGAGCGATTACCGTGCGCAGCGGCGCGGCGGCCGCGGCAAAGCGGCGACTTCGATGAAGGAAGAAGATTTCATCGACAAGTTATTTGTCGCCAACACTCATGACACGCTGCTGTGTTTCTCCAGCCGCGGCAAAGTGTATTGGATGAAAGTATACGAGCTGCCGCAGGCCAGCCGCATTTCGCGCGGCAAACCGCTGGTGAACTTGCTGCCGCTGGAAGACGGCGAGCGCATCAACGCGGTGTTGCCGGTCAAGGTCTACGACGAAAACAAGTTTGTGTTCATGGCCACCAGCAGCGGCACGGTGAAAAAAACCTCGCTGGTGGATTTCTCGCGCCCGCGCTCCAACGGCATCATCGCGCTGGACTTGCGCGGCGACGACACGCTGGTGGGTGTCGACATCACCGACGGCGGCTGCGACATCATGTTGTTCAGCACCGCCGGCAAATCGGTGCGCTTTAAAGAAAGCGACGTGCGCGTGATGGGCCGTAACGCGGCGGGCGTGCGCGGTATCCGTTTGCAGGAAGGACAAAAGCTCATCGCACTGATGATCGCGCGCGGCACGGGCGCGGTGTTGACAGCCACCGAAAACGGCTATGGCAAACGCACGCCGTTGGCCGATTATCCGGTCAAAGGGCGCGGTGGTCTGGGCGTGATTTCGATTCAAACCAGCGAGCGCAACGGCAACGTGGTCGGCGCCGTGCTGGTCGATGAGAACGACGAGATCATGCTGATATCAAATCAAGGCACCTTGGTACGCACGCGCTGCGCCGAAGTGTCCGAGGTCGGCCGTAACACCCAGGGTGTGCGTCTGATCAATCTTGCCGACGGCGAGCGCCTGGTCAGTATCGAGCGCATCGCGGAAGGCCAGGACGGCGTGATCGCGGATGTGCCGGAGGGTGGTGAAGCAGGGAGCGCGGATGTTCCCCTCGAACCTGCTGAATAGTAGGGTGGGCACTGCCCACCCGACGGAATAGAGTTCTTTCGAAATATGAGGCGCAAATAACATGGCACGTGTATTCAACTTCAGTGCAGGCCCGGCGGTGTTGCCGGAAGCGGTGTTGCAGAAAGCGCGCGAGGACATGCTCGACTGGCATGGCAGCGGGATGTCGGTGATGGAGATGAGCCACCGCGATAAAGAATTCATGTCGATCGCGCAGGGGGCGGAGAAAAGCCTGCGTGAGCTGATGAACATTCCAGCCAATTATAAAGTGCTGTTTCTGCAAGGCGGAGCCTCGGCGCAGTTTGCGGCGGTGCCGATGAATTTGCTGCGCGGCAAAACCACGGCCGATTACATCAACACCGGCGAGTGGTCGAAGAAAGCCATCAGCGAAGCCAAGCGCTATTGCACCGTGAATATTGCGGGCAGCAGCGAAGCCGGCAAATTCACCACCGCGCCGCAGCAGGGCGAGTTAAAACTCAACAAAGACGCGGCGTTTGTACATTACACGCCCAACGAAACCATCGGCGGTGTGGAATTCAATTACGTACCCGACACCGGTGGCGTACCGCTGGTGGCGGACCTGTCCTCGACCATTTTGTCGCGTCCGGTCGATGTGTCGAAATTCGCGCTGATTTATGCAGGCGCGCAAAAGAACATCGGCCCGGCAGGGCTGACCGTGGTGATCGTCCGCGATGACTTGATCGGTCAGACGCTCGCGGGCACGCCGACCATGTTCGACTACAAAATCCACGCCGACAACGAGTCGATGTACAACACGCCGCCGACGTTCGGCTGGTATCTGGCCGGGTTGGTGTTCGACTGGGTCAAGCAGCAGGGCGGCTTGAGCAAAATGGCCGAGATCAACAAACGCAAGGCGATGAAGCTTTACAATTATGTCGACGAGTCGGGATTCTATAAAAATCCGGTCGATCCAAAATGCCGCTCGTGGATGAACGTGCCGTTTACGTTGAAGGACGCGGCGCTCGACGAGCCGTTCCTGAAAGAAGCCAAAGCCGCGGGTTTGGTATCACTCAAAGGCCACCGCTCGGTCGGCGGCATGCGCGCCAGCATCTACAACGCGATGCCCGAGGCGGGCATCGACGCGCTGGTGGCGTTGATGGCGGATTTCGCGAAACGTAAAGGTTAATCATGTTTAAAATTCTGACCCTCAATAATATTTCCGTACGCGGTCTCGAACGCCTGCCGCGCGACCAGTATGAAGTTGCTTCCGAGATGCAGCATCCCGATGCGGTGCTGGTGCGTTCGGCCGATATGCACAAGATGGAGATACCCGCGACGGTGCGTGCGATCGGACGCGCCGGTGCCGGTGTCAACAATATTCCGGTCGAGAAAATGAGCGCACGCGGCATTCCGGTGTTCAACGCCCCTGGCGCGAATGCCAACGCGGTGAAAGAACTCGTTGTCGCCAGCATGCTGATCGCCTGCCGCAACCTCGGCCCGGCATGGGATTTCGCGCGCAAGCTGGAAGGCGACGATGCCGCTCTGCACAAGCTCACCGAAGCGGGGAAAAAGGATTTTGCCGGCTTCGAGTTGATGGGGCGCACCTTGGGAGTGATCGGGTTGGGCGCGATCGGCCGCGAAGTCGCCAACGCGGCGATTGCGCTGGGCATGCGCGTGATCGGCTTCGATCCGGGCATCACCGTCGAAGGCGCCTGGCGTCTGTCGTCGACGGTTGAGCAGGCGCGCAGCATTGACGATCTGGTGTCGCGTGTTGACTTTATTTCGTTCCACGTGCCGCTTTCCGATGCGACGCGCAATCTGCTCAACCCCGCGCGCGTGAAGCTGATGCGCAAGGGCGCGGTGGTGTTGAACTTCGCGCGCGAAGGCATCGTCGATGATGCGGGGGTGTTGGAAGCGCTCGACACCGGCAAGCTGTATGCCTATGTCTGCGACTTCCCCACCCAGAAAACCAAACATCATCCGCGCGTCGTGACCTTGCCGCATCTGGGCGCATCCACGGCCGAAGCCGAGGATAATTGCGCGGTGATGGTCGCGGATCAGGTGCGCGACTACCTGGAAAACGGCAACGTGCATAATTCGGTGAATTTCCCCGAGGTGGTCATGCCGCGTGCGGAAGGACATCGCATTGCCGTGGTCAATGCCAACGTGCCGAACATGGTGGGTCAGATCTCGACAACCATGGCCAGGGCTAACCTCAACATCATCGACATGCTCAATAAATCGCGCGGCGAACTGGCGTATACGCTCATCGACACGAACGCCGCATGCTCGGCCCAAGTCGCCAAGGAAATCCAGGCGATCAAAGGCGTGCTGGCAGTGCGGTGTTTGTGAGAAGCAGGGTGGGCTGGGCCTAACTATTAGGAGCAGTGGAATGAATGCAACATTGCAGCCCGGGATCCGCTACGAGCACAAGTTCATCGTTCCAGCTTCGAAAACGGTTGCGGCGCTTTATCCGGAAGCGGACGAATTCGTGGTCATGCCGGAAGTTTTTGCGACCGGTTTTTTGGTCGGTTTTCTTGAATGGGCGTGCATCAAGGCGATCAACCCGCATCTTGACTGGCCGCAAGAACAAACCGTTGGAACACACATCGATGTCAGCCATGCCGCCGCAACGCCGCCTGGCCTTCAAGTCACGGCAACAGTGGAGTTGATCGCGGTCGAAGGCAGGAAACTGGTGTTTAGTGTGGAAGCCCACGACGGCGTCGACCTGATCTCCAAGGGGCGGCATGAGCGCTTTGTGATCAATAAGGAAAAATTCGATGCCAAGCTGGGTGCGAAACTGGCCAAAGCGTAACCCGGCGCTCAGACCTGCACTAAGCGCCGCGTGTTGCCTATTTCCCGCGAGATGAATCCGAACCATGACCGCAGACACTCAACTCAAAGCCATCCGTACCCGCATCGATGCCCTGGACGAGCAGATCCAGGCATTGATTTCCGCGCGGGCCAAGTGCGCGCAGGAAGTTGCGCATATTAAAGGCGCGGGTGCCGACTTTTATCGTCCTGAGCGTGAAGCGGAAGTGTTGCGGAAAATTGCGGGCCGCAACGCTGGGCCTTTGTCCAATGAAGAAATGGCGCGTTTGTTCCGGGAGATCATGTCCGCGTGTCTGGCGTTGGAACAGCCGCTCAAGATCGCGTTTCTCGGCCCGGAAGGCACATTCACACAGGCGGCGGTGCTGAAGCAGTTCGGCCACTCGGTGGCGACCGTGCCGATGCCCGCAATCGATGCGGTGTTTCGCGAAGTGGAATCCGGCGCGGCGAATTACGGTGTGGTGCCGGTGGAGAATTCCACCGAAGGCGTGATCAATCACACGCTCGACATGTTTCTGAATTCACCCTTGCATATTTGCGGGGAGGTGGAATTGCGCATCCATCATAATTTGATGGGCACAATGACCGACGCGAAGGATATTCGCCGCATCTATTCGCATAGCCAATCGCTGGCACAATGCCGCGAATGGATCGAAGAAAACGCCAGCGGCATCGAGCTGATCAACGTCGCCAGCAACGCGGAAGCCGCGCGCCGCGCCCAACAGGAAGCCGGAGCCGCTGCAATTGCGGGCGAAACCGCCGCGGCCATTTATGGATTGAACCTGCTGGCCAGCAACATCGAGGACGAGCCGGATAACACCACGCGCTTCTTGGTCATCGGCCGTAATAGCGTATTGCCGAGCGGCAGCGACAAGACCACCTTGCTGCTGTCGACCGCGAATAAGCCCGGCAGCCTGTTTCAGTTGCTGCAACCGCTGGCCCGGCACGGCGTGTCGATGACGCGCATCGAGTCGCGCCCGTCGCGGCGCGGCATGTGGGACTACGTGTTCTTCGTCGACATCGAAGGCCATGCGCAGAGTGAGCCAGTGAAAACCGCGTTGCTGGAATTACAGCAGCAGGCGGCGGTGTTGAAGGTGCTCGGCTCGTATCCGCGCGCGGTGATTTGATATGAGTTTGCTTCAGGCTGAGTGCGTAGGGGCGCGATTCATCGCGTCCGTGACAGTATGGCGCGATGAATCGCGCCCCTACGTGTAGGTTATTTATGTCGCGTCCTTCGTTTTCCGATCTCGCCGTTGCCGGCGTGCGCTCACTGAAGCCGTATGTGCCCGGCAAGCCGGTGGAAGAACTCGAACGCCAATACGGCGTGAAAAACGCGATAAAACTCGCTTCCAATGAAAACCCGCTGGGCGCCAGCCCCAAGGCGCTGGCGGCATTGCGTGACAATTTAACGCAACTTGAACGCTACCCCGACGACGGCGCGTACGCACTAAAAAACCTGCTAGCGCAACAACACGGCGTGCAACCGGAGCAGATCACGCTGGGTAACGGTTCGAGCAACTTGCTGGAACTGGCCGCGCGGGTGTTCGTTGCGCCGGGCCAGGAAGTGGTGTTTTCGCAATACAGCTTTTTGTTGTATCCGATTATCGTGCAGGCGATCGGCGCGATTGCGGTGGTGGCCGCCGCGAGGAATTATGGCCACGATCTGGACGCGATGCGCGCGGCCATTAATGCCAACACCAAGCTGGTATTCATCGCCAACCCCAACAATCCGACCGGGACGTGGTTGACGCGCGCGGCGCTGGAAAAGTTTTTTAATACGCTGCCGGCGCACGTGATGATCGTCATGGACGAAGCCTATTTTGAATTCGGTACGGCGCTGGGTCTTGATGATTATGCCGATGCAATGCAGTGGCTGGAACAATATCCGAACGTGATTGTGACGCGCACGTTTTCCAAGGCCTATGGCCTGGCGGGCTTGCGCGTTGGTTACGCCGTGTCGCATCCGCAGGTGGCCGATCTGTTAAGCCGGGTGCGCGCGCCGTTCAACGTCAACTCGCTCGCGCTGATCGCGGCGCAGGCGGCGCTGGGCGATCATGCGCATTTGACGAACACGCAAGCTGTGAACAAGCAAGGCCTCGCGCAATTGAGTCAAGGATTGGCACAGCGGGGTTTTACGGTGATTCCGTCGGCGGCTAATTTTGTGTGCGTCGATGTCAAAACCAATGCGGCGCCTGTCTACGAAGGCTTGTTGCGCGAAGGCGTGATCGTGCGTCCGGTCGCGGGCTTGGCGCAACACTTGCGGATTACAGTCGGGCGTCCGGAAGAAAATCTGCGGGTCATTGCGGCGCTAAATAAGGTGACGGGGCGTGACTAATCATCCGATCCAGCGCCTGTGTGTTGTCGGCGTCGGGCTGATCGGCGGTTCGCTGGCGCGTGCGCTGCGTGCTGCCGGCGCGTGCAACGAAATCACCGGTTGCGGGCGCGACGCCCAGCAATTGCAAAAAGCGCTCGCGTTAGGCGTGATCGATCGCGCCGAATCCGACATCGCACGCGCCGTGCAGGGCGCGGATATTGTCATTGTCGCGGTGCCGGTGGGCGCGATGCCGCAGGTGTTTCAGGCGATGGCGTCGCATCTGTCGCCCAACACGATTGTTACCGATGTGGGCAGCAGCAAGGGCGATGTGGTGCGCGCGGCGCAAGTCGCATTTGGTGCATTGCCGCCCACGTTTGTGCCCGGACATCCGATCGCAGGCACCGAACGCAGCGGCGTGGAAGCGTCGTTCGCGGAATTGTTTCGTCAGCGCAAAGTGATTCTGACGCCGGCGTCGACCACGCATGCCTGGGCGGTGTCACGCGTGACCTGGATGTGGGAGCAGGCGGGCGCGCAAGTAACCGAAATGAACCCGCAGCATCATGATGAAATTCTCGCAGCCAGTAGCCATTTGCCGCATGTATTGGCCTACGCGCTGGTGCATCTGCTGGCGGGCATGCCAGACAGTAAGGAAATATTCAACTATGCCGCCGGCGGGTTTCGCGACTTCACGCGCATTGCCTCCAGTGACCCGCAGATGTGGCACGACATCTGTTTGGCGAATCGCGATGCACTCCTTACAATGCTGCGCCGCTACAGCGGGGAGTTGCAGCGCATCGCGGATGCGCTGCAACACGCTGACGGCGCTTATTTACAAACGGTGTTCGCGCAGGCCAAGCAGGCGCGCGATGCGTACACATTAACTAACAACGCCCCGAACTCGCGAAGCGACGTCGAATAGATTTTTGGAACGGTGACATGACAACAGCAGAAAATGATGTGGTGTACACGGTGCAGCCGGGCGGAAAGTTCACGGGTCGCGCGCGCGTGCCGGGCGACAAATCGATCTCGCACCGGTCGATCATGCTGGGCGCACTGGCCGAAGGTGTGACGGAAGTGAGCGGCTTTCTGGAAGCTGAAGATTGTCTGTGCACCATGGCCGCGTTTCGCGCCATGGGCGTGCGCATTGATGGGCCGGAGCACGGGCGCGTGGTGGTGCACGGCGTAGGACTGCGCGGCTTGAGTGCGCCGTCGCAGCCGCTGTATTTAGGCAATTCCGGCACGTCGATGCGCTTGCTGTCCGGGTTATTGTCCGGTCAGGCGTTCGATGTTGACATGACCGGCGATGCGTCGCTGTCCAAACGCCCGATGAAGCGTGTGACGCAACCGCTGCGCTTGATGGGTGCGGACTTGACAACCACGCCAACCGGCACGCCGCCCATGCATATCAAAGGTGGCAGGCAGTTGCGCGGCATGAGCTACACCATGCCGATGGCGAGCGCGCAAGTAAAGTCGAGTCTGTTGCTGGCCGGATTGTATGCGAATGGCAAGACCTGCGTGACCGAGCCTGCGCCGACGCGTGATCATACCGAACGTATGTTGCAGGGTTTTGGCTATGCGGTGGAACGCCAGGGCAACACCGTGTGCATTCACGGCGGCGGCGTCTTGCGCAGCGCCAAAATCGATGTGCCCGCGGATATTTCGTCGGCGGCATTTTTCATGGTGGGCGCCAGCATCGCGGCAGGTTCCGATTTGATCTTGGAACATGTGGGTATTAATCCCACCCGCATCGGTGTGATCAATATCTTGCGCGCGATGGGCGCCAACATCACATTGCAAAACGAACGTGTGGCCGGCGGTGAGCCGGTCGCGGACATTCGGGTGCGCGCCGCACCGTTGCGGGGCATTGCGATTCCGGCAGACCAAGTGCCGCTGGCGATCGACGAATTTCCGGTGTTGTTCATCGCCGCGGCCTGCGCGCAGGGTACGACGCTGCTCACCGGTGCCGAAGAACTGCGTGTAAAAGAAAGCGACCGCATTCAATCCATGGCGGAAGGTTTATTAAAACTCGGCATTGATGCGAAGCCGACCGCCGACGGCATGGTTATCCAGGGAGGGCAACTTAGGGGCGGTGTCGTGAACAGTTTCGGCGATCACCGCATCGCCATGGCGTTTTCGATGGCGGCCTTACGCAGTACGGCGCCGATCGTGGTGCATGATTGCGCCAATGTAAACACCTCATTTCCGGGTTTTGTCGACTTGGCGCGCGGTGTAGGCTTGGCCATCAAGTCACAGACGGCAACCGCATGACCACAGTGCCTGTCATCACGATCGACGGACCGGGCGGAGTCGGCAAGGGGACAATCAGCCGCATCATCGCGCAGCGCCTGGGCTGGCATATGCTCGACAGCGGCGCCTTGTACCGGCTGGTGGCCCTGGCGGCGCAGCGCCACAGATTGCGCTGGGACAACGAAGTGGCCCTGGTACCGCTGGCGGGACACCTGGATGTGCAATTTATTACTGGAATCAACGCGAACGAGGCGCAAGTTCTGCTGGAAGGCGAAGACGTCACTGACGCGATTCGCACCGAAGATTGCGGGGCAGGCGCGTCACAGGTGGCGGTGCTGCCCGGCGTCCGCGCGGCCTTGCTGGACCGGCAGCATGCATTTCGCGAACCGCCGGGGCTGGTGGCCGACGGGCGCGACATGGGTACCGTGGTGTTCGCCGACGCGCCATTGAAAATTTTTCTGACGGCGGTTCCCGAAGAACGTGCGCAACGCCGCTTTAAACAGTTGAAGGAAAAGGGAATCGGTGTTAATTTTGCGTCCCTTTTAGAGGAGATCGCCGCGCGCGACGCACGCGACAGTCAACGTAATGCGGCTCCGTTAAAGCCCGCCTCCGATGCCGTGATCGTCGATACATCGACGCTCTCCATCGAACAAGTTGTGGAGCGGGTTTTGACATTATGCCGTGAGCGCTTGATGCTGCGTTGTTGATTTGCTTTCCGGGTACCGTTAACCGGAATTGCGGATCGAATGCGGTGATCGAAAAGTTGTCCAACTAACCAAACGGCAAGGGTACATTTCGTGATGATTGAAAGTTTCAAAGACATGTTTGAAGCGAGTCTGCTTAAAACCAAATTGCGTCCCGGTGCGATTTTAACCGGTACTGTGGTGCATGTGGGTACGGATTCCGTGGTGGTCAACGCCGGACTCAAGTCCGAAGGCGTGATTCCCATTCAGCAGTTTTTCAATGAACGCGGCATTACCGACATCAAGGTCGGCGACAGCGTCGAAGTCGCGCTGGACACGGTGGAAGACGGATTCGGATCGACGGTGTTGTCGCGCGAAAAAGCGGTGCGCGCGCAGTCGTGGATCACGCTGGAAAAGGCCTTCGAAGGCAAAGATACGGTCAAGGGTATTATCAGCGGCAAGGTGAAGGGCGGCTTTACGGTCGACATCGCGGAAATTCGCGCGTTCCTGCCCGGCTCGCTGGTGGATGTGCGTCCGGTGCGCGATTCGTCGTACCTGGAAGGCAAGGAATTGGAGTTCAAGGTCATCAAGATCGACCGCAAGCGCAACAACGTGGTGGTCTCACGCCGCGCAGTGGTCGAAGCCGAGTCCAGCGAAGAGCGTCAGACGCTGATCGACAAATTGCAGGAAGGCCAGGTGGTGAAGGGCGTGGTCAAGAATCTCACCGATTACGGCGCATTCATCGACTTGGGCGGCATCGACGGTTTGTTGCACATCACCGACATGGCGTGGAAGCGCGTCAAGCATCCCAGCGAAGTGGTGCAAATCGGCCAGGAAATCGACGTCAAGGTGCTGAAGTTCGACCGCGAGCGCACGCGCGTTTCGCTCGGCTTGAAGCAGATGGGCGAAGATCCGTGGGAAGATCTGGCGCGCCGTTATCCGGTCAATACCCGGCTCTTCGGTAAAATCACCAACATCGCCGACTATGGCTGCTTCGTGGAAATCGAAGACGGCGTGGAAGGTTTGGTGCACGTCTCCGAAATGGATTGGACCAACAAGAACATTCATCCCTCCAAAGTCGTGCAGTTGGGCGATGAAGTTGAAGTGATGGTGCTGGATATCGACGAAGAACGCCGCCGTATTTCACTGGGCATGAAGCAGTGCCAGTCGAATCCGTGGGAAGCCTTCGGCGCGACCCATAACAAGGGCGACAAGATCAGCGGCAAGATCAAATCGATCACCGACTTCGGTATTTTCGTTGGCTTGGACGGCAACATCGACGGCTTGGTGCACCTGTCGGATATTTCGTGGAACACGCCGGGCGAAGAAATCATTCGCAATTACAAGAAGGGCGATGAAATCGAAACCATCATTCTCGCGGTGGATCCGGAACGCGAACGTATTTCGTTGGGCGTCAAGCAAATGGATAAGGACCCGTTCTCGGCATTTGTGGCTGAAAATCCCAAGGGTACCCGCGTCAAAGGCACGGTGACGGAAGTCGATGCCAAGGGCGCCGTGATTCGTCTGGCGGAAGGCGTCGAAGGTCATTTGCGCGCTGCTGAAATTGGTCCGGAGCGCATCGATGATGCACGCACCGCGCTCAAAGTGGGCGATGAGGTGGAGGCCAAGTTCACGGGTGTTGACAAGAAAAATCGCACCATCACCTTGTCGATCAAGGCCAAGGATACGGATGAAGAAGCGGAAGCCATTCAAGGTTACCGGTCCTCCTCGCCTTCGACCAGCACCTTGGGGACCTTGGGTGATCTGCTGAAGGAACAAATGAGCAACCGCCGGGAATAATTAATATTTGTTGGGTAACAACAACGCGGGAAACACGCGATGACCAAGTCGGAATTAATCGAAGTGATTGGCCGGAAGCAGGCGCAGTTGCCATACAAGGATGTTGAGTTATCCGTCAAGACGCTCATTGAGCAATTGGCACAGGCGCTGGCGACCGGCGAGCGCATCGAAATTCGCGGATTTGGAAGTTTCTGTTTGCATTTTCGCCCGCCCCGTATCGGCCGTAATCCGAAAACGGGCGAAGCGGTCGCGTTGTCCGGCAAGTATGTGCCGCATTTCAAGCCCGGGAAGGAATTACGGGAACGGGTTATCAGCAGCATCGACATCCCGATTCAACCCGTGTGATCGATGTATTAAGAAGCAATAAACAAAGAGGCCAAATTGGCCTCTTTTTTATTCATGAAGAAATCGCGGCGTGGCTTACGCCCTCTGAATAGAAACGGTGTTAACAATGTGGGATGCAGGACCACAAATTATAGTGGCATTGGACTTCGCAGAAGTTGAGCGCGTGCGGAGCTTAGTCGCGCAGCTCGACCCGCAGCGCTGCCGCCTTAAAGTGGGTAAAGAATTATTCACTCACGCAGGCCCCTCCCTGGTTTCAGAGTTATGCGGGCGCGGTTTCGATGTATTTCTGGATCTCAAATTCCACGATATCCCAAACACAGTGGCGCAGGCTTGCCGGGCCGCTGCGAAACTGGGCGTCTGGATGGTGAACGTGCATGCAAGCGGTGGGCGTAAAATGCTGGAGGCAGCGCGCGCCGCTGTGCAGGAAGCGCCGCGCCCGCCCCGCTTAGTTGCCGTTACCGTTTTAACCAGTTTGGATGTAACGGATATCAATGAAATCGGCTGGCGGGGCAGTGTGGAAGATAACGTAGTCAGACTGGCTGAATTGACGCACCGTGCGGGTCTGGATGGCGTGGTGTGTTCGCCGCGCGAGGTGCTTTTGCTGCGGGCCCGTTTTGGTCCCAGGTTTCAATTGGTGACGCCGGGCATCCGGCCCGCCGGCGCAGGCATGAATGATCAAAGTCGTACCTTGACCCCTCGTCAGGCAGTCGAGGCCGGAGCGAGTTATTTAGTGATCGGACGCCCGATTACAGCGGCTGATGATCCGGTCGCGGCGTTGGCGGCGATTGAAGCCGAGATCGCTGCTGTCGGCGCCGGTTAGTTGTTGCTGTTCGCTTGATTGTGCGAAACTACGGCGCTTCCGTTGCGTCCAATCCAGAACACCATTAAACAAACTTGGCTGTTGGCTAACATACAGATCAACTATGCGATGACTAATACTATTCCGTCGGACCTCAAACCATTGCAGCCCTATTATCAAGACCAGGAACTGGATCTGGTGGATCTTTGGCTGGTGTTACAGCGCCGCCGCGCGTTGTTTTTTGCTGTGCTGATGGCGGCAATCCTGGTTGCGCTTGCGTTGACCGTACTGATGTCACCGATATATGAGAGCCGCGCAGTGATTCAAATTGGGCATGTGGGAGGGATTGGCAAAGAAGGCACGGTCACGTCTGTAGAACCCTCCGGGGTGCTGGTTGAACGCCTGAATGAAGAATACCGTGTTAACGATGCATCCGAAGGTAAGCGTGAATTTCCGCTGGTGGCGAATGTGTCGATTAACAAGGGCCAGCCGGACATCGTCACCATCACGGCGCGCGCGCACTCGGTTGAAGAAGCGCAGCGTTATCTCTCCGTCGTGGTGGGAAAGATACAAGGCGAGCACGAGCAATGGTTGCAGGAGGCGGTCAAGCAGCAGCATACGCGGCTTGATTTGCTCATGGATCGCATGAAACTTGCGCGTCAGCATATGCAGGCTTTGGACGAAAATATTGCGAAGTTAAAAGTGAACAATCCAATCCAGGCGGCCGTGCTGTTACAGGAAAAAAGCAAGTTTTTTCAGGAGCTGACCAGCATGGAACAGGAGCAGGCCGTGTTAAATATGAGTGTTTCACGTTTGCAAACCATATCAACGCACCCCTTGCGTGAACCGACAACGCCAATCTCAGCCGAACGTCCGCGGCCTGTCTTATACCTTTCATTGGCGGCGGTTCTTGGCTTCATGCTGGGAATAATGGCGGTGTTTGTGGCCGAGTTTGTCACCAACGCACGCGCGCGTTTGCGTATGACCACGACACCCTGATGCCTATGCAGCTGCTCCCTGTCATTCTTTCCGGCGGTTCGGGTTCGCGCTTATGGCCGTTGTCGCGCGAACACTATCCCAAGCAGTTATTGCCGCTCATAAACGACGCCACCTTATTGCAGCAAACCGTGCAACGGCCGGAAGGTATTGCAGCATTGGCGCGCGATATTGAACTGCTTGCGCCGGTTATCGTATGTAATGCCGAACATCGGTTTTTGATTGCCGAACAGTTGCGGCAGATCGGCAAGCGGCCGGGAGCGATTATTCTCGAGCCCGCCGGCCGTAACACGGCGCCGGCCTTGACATTAGCGGCGCTGGCCGCGGTGGCGCGGGATAGCGACCCCGTGTTGCTGGTCATGGCCGCCGATCATGTAATTCAAAAATTGGATGTTTTTCATCGCGCCGTGACGGCGGGCGCGCTGCTGGCGCAACAGGGCACCCTGGTGACTTTCGGCATTGTGCCGTCACAGGCGGAAACCGGTTATGGCTATATTCGGCGTGGTGCGGCACTCAAAGATTCCCCTGCGTACACTATTCACGCGTTTGTCGAGAAGCCAAATAAGACGACCGCCGAAAGTTATCTCGCCAGCGGCGAGTATTTTTGGAACAGCGGCATGTTCATGATGCGCGCTTCGGTGTGGCTCGCGGCGATCCAGCAATTTCAGCCTAAAATTTACGCCAGTTGCGAACAAGCCTACCGGCAGGGGCGCGCCGACATGGATTTTTTCCGTCTCGACGAAGCCGTGTTTGCACAATGCCCGAGTGACTCCATCGACTATGCCGTGATGGAAAAACTGACCGCAGCGGCTGCCGCTTCTAAAATCGCCGGCACCGCGGTCATCCCCTTGGATGCGGGCTGGTCCGACATCGGCGCATGGTCGTCGCTGTGGGAAGTCAAGTCCCGCGACCCGCAGGGCAATGTCATCGGCGGGGATGTGTTCGCGCAGAATTGCGCCAACAGTTACCTGGCATCGCATAGCCGTTTGCTCGCGTGCGTGGGTATTGACAATTTAATCGTGGTGGAAACTTCCGACGCGGTACTGGTTGCGAACAAGGACAACGCCCAGGACGTCAAGAAAATCGTCGAATGGCTCAAGGCCCAAGGCCGGACCGAAAGCCAGAACCATCAACGCGTTTATCGTCCGTGGGGAAGCTACGAAAGCGTCGTGAATGGAGCGCGCTTCCAGGTCAAGCGTATTGTGGTGAATCCTGAAGCCGCGTTATCGCTGCAAATGCATCATCATCGCGCCGAACATTGGATTGTGGTCACCGGCACTGCCCGCGTGACCCGCGGCGATGAAGTGTTTTTGCTCAGCGAAAATCAATCGACCTATATCCCGTTGGGCACCACCCACCGTCTCGAAAATCCCGGAAAGGTGCCGTTGGAAATGATCGAAGTGCAATCCGGCAGCTACCTTGGCGAGGATGACATCGTACGGTTCTCGGATCAGTACGGGCGCTCTCCTGTCTGATTTTGTCGTAATCGTTGAATTCTCCGGTTGTTCACGTAAAATCGCGACTCTGAATTTTGGCGCTCGCATCTCTAATTGAGGACATCCATGGCCACGGCACATTTATTCACCTCTGAATCGGTTTCGGAAGGGCATCCCGACAAAGTCGCTGATCAAGTTTCCGACGCAATTCTCGACGCGATTATCGCGGAAGATCCCAAGGCGCGCGTCGCGTGCGAAACCTTGTGTAAAACCGGCATGGTGATCATCGCGGGCGAAATTACCACCAGCGCGTGGGTGGACATGCAGAGCATCGTGCGTCAGACCGTCAAGGAAATCGGTTACAACAGTTCGGAAATGGGTTTCGACTGGGAATCGTGCGCGGTCTTGACAGCCATCGACAAACAGTCGGCCGACATCGCCATGGGCGTGGATGAAACCAAGGATCATGAACAAGGCGCGGGCGACCAGGGCTTGATGTTCGGTTATGCCAGCAATGAAACCGATGTGTTGATGCCCGCCCCCATTTGCTACGCGCATCGTCTGGTGAAGCGGCAAGCGGAAGTGCGCAAGAGCGGCACATTGAAATTCCTGCGCCCCGATGCCAAGAGCCAGATCACCTTTCGTTATGAAGGCAACAAGCCGGTCGGCATCGACGCCGTGGTGCTGTCCACGCAGCACACGCCCGATGTGTCGTACACCTTGCTGCGCGAAGCCGTGATGGAAGAAATTATCAAGCCCGTGCTCCCGGCGGAATGGCTGAGCAAGGATACGCGTTATTTCATCAATCCGACCGGACGTTTCGTGATCGGCGGTCCGGTGGGCGATTGCGGTCTGACCGGACGTAAAATCATCGTCGATTCATACGGCGGCATGGCCCGCCATGGGGGCGGCGCGTTCTCCGGCAAAGATCCTTCCAAGGTGGATCGCTCGGCCGCCTATGCCGGCCGTTATGTGGCGAAGAATATTGTCGCGGCGGGGCTGGCCGACCGGTGTGAGATACAGATTTCCTACGCCATTGGCGTGGCCGAGCCGACTTCGATCACCATCGAAACCTTCGGCACCGAAAAAGTCCCGCATGACCGGATTGTCACGCTGGTGCGCAAGAACTTCGACCTGCGTCCGCGCGGCATCATCAAGATGCTGGATTTGCTCAAGCCGATCTATAAAGCCACGGCGGCCTATGGTCATTTTGGCCGAGAAGAGTCTTCATTCACCTGGGAACGCACCGATAAAGCAGCGCTGTTGCGCAGTGAAGCCGGCCTGAAGTAATCCAACGAGGAATATGAACATGGCAACACAAACTGCGAAAAACCTCGCCCCCGACTTCAAGGTCGCGGACATGAAGCTGGCGGATTGGGGCCGCAAGGAAATCCAGATCGCCGAGCACGAAATGCCGGGGTTGATGGCCCTGCGTGAAGAATATAAAGGCAAACAGCCGCTCAAAGGCGCACGCATCACCGGCTCGTTGCATATGACGATCCAGACCGCCGTATTGATCGAAACGCTGGCTGATCTGGGTGCCGAAGTGCGCTGGGCTTCATGCAATATTTATTCAACCCAGGATCATGCCGCGGCGGCCATCGCGGCGGCGGGCATTCCGGTGTTCGCGTGGAAGGGCGAGACGCTCGAAGAATACTGGTGGTGCACCGAGCAAGCGCTGGCCTGGGCGGACGGCAAAGGTCCGAACATGATCCTGGACGACGGCGGCGACGCCACCATGCTCGTGCATAAAGGCGCGGAATACGAAGCCAAAGGCAGCGTCCCCGCGCCGGATGCCAATGCCAACGAAGAATGGAAAGTATTCCTCGGTCTATGCAAGCGCAGTCTCGCCGCGAATCCGAAGAAATGGACCACGGTTGCCGCAGGCATTCATGGCGTGACCGAAGAAACCACCACCGGCGTGCATCGCTTGTATCAGATGCAAGAGCGCGGTGAATTGCGTTTCCCGGCGATGAACGTCAACGACTCGGTCACCAAATCCAAATTCGACAACCTGTACGGCTGCCGCGAATCGCTGGTCGACGGCATCAAGCGCGCGACCGATGTGATGATCGCGGGCAAGATTTGCGTGGTGCTGGGTTACGGCGATGTGGGTAAGGGTTGCGCACAGGCGTTTCGCGGCATGGGCGCCACCGTCTGGGTCACCGAGATCGATCCGATCTGCGCGCTGCAAGCCGCGATGGAAGGGTACCGGGTCGTGACGATGGACGATGCCGCCAGCCAGGGCAACATCTTTGTGACCGCGACCGGCAACGTGCACGTGATTAATCATGGCCACATGAAAGCGATGAAGAACGAAGCCATCGTCTGCAACATCGGACACTTTGATTCCGAAATCGACATCGCCTCGCTGGAAAAATACGCGTGGGACGAAATCAAACCGCAGGTGGATCACGTGACCTTTCCCGACGGCAAGAAGATCACCATTCTCGCCAAGGGCCGTTTAGTTAATCTGGGTTGCGCCACCGGTCATCCGAGCTTCGTGATGTCGGCCTCGTTCACCAACCAGACCATGGCGCAGATCGAGCTGTTCAACAACTACAAGAAATATGAGAACAAAGTTTATATTCTGCCCAAAACGCTCGATGAGAAAGTCGCGCGTCTGCATCTGGCGAAAATCGGCGTGAACCTCACGCGTTTGAGCAAAGAGCAGGCCGACTACATCGGCGTACCGGCGGACGGCCCGTACAAGCCGAATCATTACCGGTACTAAAACCAGGCAGATCGTAGCGGATGGCAAAAAGGCCGCGTTGGCCATAAACCTATCGTCTACGGTCTGTTTCCACTCGAAAAATGCAAACTCAAAAAAAATATCCCAGACAGTTCAGTTTCGAGTTCTTTCCGCCCAAAACGGAGGAGGGCAAAGTCAAGTTGCGCGAGGCGCGCGACCAATTAGCCAAGCTCAAACCGAAATATTTCTCGGTGACATTTGGCGCCGGGGGCAGCACGCAGCAGGGCACCTACGACACGGTGATCGAGATTCAACGCGACACCGGTATCGATGCCGCGCCGCATTTGTCATGCATCGGCTCCACGCACGAGAACGTGCGCGCCATGCTCAAGAGTTATCAGGCGCAGGGCATACGCCGTATCGTCGCACTGCGTGGCGACATGCCGTCGGGCATGGTCGAAGCGGGCGAGTTCCGCCACGCCAATGAACTGGTCGCGTTCATTCGTGCGGAAGCGGGCCGCCATTTTCATATCGAGGTGGCCGCGTATCCCGAAGTGCACCCGCAAGCCGCCAGCGCAACGGCGGATATCGAATATTTCGTACGCAAAGTCCGCGCGGGTGCGGACAGCGCCATCACCCAGTATTTTTATAATGCCGATGCGTATTACCGTTTTGTCGATGGTTGCGAGCAACGCGGCATCGCCACAGCGATCGTGCCGGGCATCATGCCGATCACGAATTACAAGCAGCTCGCGCGTTTTTCGGATGCCTGCGGCGCGGAGATTCCGCGCTGGCTGCGTAAGCGTCTGGAAGAATTCGGCGACGATTTGGAATCGATTCGTGCCTTCGGCCTGGAGTACACCACCGATTTGTGCCGCCGTCTGCTGGAACAGGGTGCCCCGGGTTTGCATTTCTACACGATGAATCAGTCCGGGCCGACGACGCGGGTTTATAATAATCTCAAGCTTGGGCCGGCGGACTGAAAAAACAGAGTTCGCCCATGGTTCCAGCGCCTGTGGTTCGCACCGATGGAATGACCGCTCACTCAGGCCCTGCCCACGGTGCCCGGTATTGAAATAAAATTCCGCATGAGGTATCGAGCATGAGTTGGCTGAAAAACCTGATTCCTTCCACCATCCGTACCGAAGGGCAGCAAAAGAAAAATGTGCCCGAGGGTTTGTGGACCAAGTGCGACGGCTGCGGTGCGGTGCTGTATAAACCCGAGTTGGAACGCAACGTCCACGTTTGTCCGAAATGCTCCTATCATATTCGCGTCGGCGCACGTCAGCGGCTGGATGCGTTGCTGGACGAGGAGCCACGTATTGAGATAGGCGCGGATCTGGCGCCGGTCGACATGCTTAAATTCAAGGACGGCAAGAAATATCGCGACCGTATTGTGCAGGCGCAAAAAGAAACCGAAGAAACCGATGCCTTGATTGTCGTGCGCAGCCAGATTAAAGCGATTCCGCTGGTGGCTGCGGCATTTGAATTCCGTTTCATGGGCGGCTCGATGGGCTCGGTGGTCGGCGAGCGTTTTGTGCGCGGCGTCGATGCCAGCCTCGAATTCGGCATTCCGATGGTGTGTTTTTCCGCCAGCGGCGGCGCCCGCATGCAGGAGGGTTTATTCTCGCTGATGCAAATGTCCAAAACCTCGGCGGCGCTGGCGCGCTTGTCCAAACGCGGCATTCCGTTTATTTCCGTGCTGACCGATCCCACCATGGGCGGCGTATCGGCCAGCTTCGCGATGCTGGGCGACATCAATATCGCCGAACCCAACGCGCTGATCGGCTTCGCGGGGCCGCGAGTGATCGAACAAACCGTACGCCAGACCTTACCGGAAGGTTTTCAACGCAGTGAATTCCTGCTCGACCATGGGGCCATCGATATGATCGTCGACCGCCGCGACATGCGCGACCGCCTCGCCCAGTTGTTATCCATGTTGATGGGCAAACCCGCCCCGTAAACCGGTAGCGCAGCGTAACCCGGTATTTTCTAGATGCGCTTCACTTCGCTCCCCGACTGGCTCGCCTGGCAGGAAACCCTGCACCCCAACGCGATTGATCTTGGCTTGGAGCGCGTGCGCGCCGTCGCGCAACGCATGCAATTATTGTCACCGCCGTATGCGTTGATTACCGTCGGCGGCACCAACGGCAAAGGCTCGAGCGTCGCGATGCTGGAAACCATTTTACGTGCGGCAGGTTACCGCACGGGTGCATACACTTCGCCCCATTTGTTGCGCTACAACGAACGTGTGCGTGTGAACGGAAATGAAGCGAGCGATGCACAACTGTGCGCGGCGTTTGCAAACGTCGATGCCGCGCGGGCGGAAACTTCGCTGACTTATTTTGAATTCGGCACACTTGCGGCGCTGGATATTTTTTCCAAGGCTGACCTGGATGTTGCCGTGCTGGAAGTCGGTCTGGGCGGGCGTCTGGATGCGGTGAATATTCTCGACGCGGATGTCGCGCTGGTGACCAGCATTGCGCTGGATCACACCGAATGGCTGGGTGTTGACCGCGAAACGATCGCGCGTGAAAAAGCCGGGATTTATCGCTCCGGCAAGCCGGCGCTGTTTGGCGAGCCTGGCCTGCCGCACAGTCTTCAACAGCATGCGCGTGCTATTGGCGCTTCGTTGTATTGCTATGGCATCGACTTCGGCGCGCGCGTTGCCGCGAATGCATGGACCTGGTGGGGCGCAGGTAAAGAACGGCATGCGCTGGTGTTGCCCGCGTTGCGCGGCGCGCATCAACTGCAAAATGCGGCGGGCGTTCTGATGGCGCTGGAGCTGCTAGCGGAGCGTGTGCCGGTAACGCAGGCGCAGATTCGCGCGGGCCTGATGAATGTGGCCTTGCCGGGGCGTTTTCAGGTGGAACCCGGCCCGGTCGCACATATCTACGACGTCGCACACAACCCGCACGGGGCACAGGCTCTGGCACACACGCTGCGCGCGCACCCGTGCAGCGGCCGCACTTTTGCGGTGTGCGGCATGCTGCGCGATAAAGACATCAATGCAACCTTGGCACAGCTCAATGAGTTAATGGATGCCTGGTATGTCGCCGCGGTGAATTCGCCGCGCACCGCATCGGCCGGGGAGCTGGCCGCCGCCGCGCGCCTGGCGGATGCGGCCAAGTCGGTGCGAGTGTGTCCGGATATCGCCGCGGCGTTGTCCCAAGCGCGTGCCGATGCGCGCAGCGGCGATCGTATTGTGGTGTTTGGTTCTTTTTACACGGTAGCCGCTGCACTGCGCACCAGCCTATAATCAAGGCTCGCAATCGTGTACAGGTACAGTCAGTGAAAGATAGCCGTTTCCGCAATCGCGTCGTAGGAGCCTTGGTGCTGGTGTCGCTCGCGGTGATTTTTATCCCGATGATTTTATCCGGCCAGAGTCATCAGGAGGTGAATTACCGCGGTCCGGCCATCCCGCCCGAACCGGATTTGAAGTTCTCGGACAAAATCATCGAGCAACCCGCGCCAGCGCCGGCTTCAGCTCCCGCTGCGCGGATCACGGTCGTAGAAAACGGTACCGCCGATGAAAACGAAGCCGAAGCCGCACGCCGCGCCATACTCCCCGAAGCCGAAGTGTCAATACCTGAACCCGAGCCCGCCGCGGCGGCGGCGAAGCCTGAAGATGTTGCGGCGGTACCGCGTGCCGCGCCCGCTTGGGCGGTGCAAGTCGGCAGCTTTGCCAATAAAAGCAGCGCCTTTGCGCTGCGCGATAAACTGCGTGCCAAGAAATTCACCGCGTATGTCGAGTCCGTGCCCACGGCTAAGGGATTGGTGTACCGCGTCCGTGTAGGCCCGGAATTACAGCAGGCACTCGCCGAAAGATTGCAGGCGCGCCTCGCCAAAGACACCGGCCAGAAGGGGATTGTCGTCAGTCACCGTTGAGTTCAAGGATGAGTTGTCTATGCACCACGCATTTGTTCCTTTCTATTGATTGAATGTCATGAACTGGCTCGATATTGCCATTTTGGTTGTCATCGGGTTGTCTGCGCTGTTTGGTGTAACGCGCGGGCTGGTGCGCGAAGCGTTGTCCCTGGGCGGCTGGGTGCTGGCTTCGTGGGTGGCGCTGGAATTCTCTCCGCGCCTGGCGGATGCCATGGCCTCGGCCATCACCATTGTATCGCTGCGTTTTTTCCTCGCCTTCGTGATTCTGTTTGTCGTCACGCTGGTAATGGCCGCGCTGTTGAATCACCTGATTTCGCAAACGGTGCGTAAATCCAGTCTCAGCGGCACGGACCGCGCCTTGGGCGGTTTATTCGGTGTGCTGCGCGGCATCGTCATTGTCGCGGTCTTGGTCTGGCTGGCCGGATTTACCAAATTGCCGCATCAAATGGGTTGGGACCATTCCAAGCTGGCGGGTCATTTCGAACAGGCCGCAGGCTGGATGCGTACTTTGTTGCCCGCGAACATCGGCAAGAAATTTGGCTACGAATAATTCACGCAATGCCTACAAGGGTAGATAACCTTTGCTGGTGCTTTGAAATAGGTGTGACTCAGAACGGTCTCTTTTAGGTTAAAATGCGCGCCTGTTGCAGCAACCTTAACGGCGGGGTTTAAAGTTATGTGCGGCATCATCGGAATCGTCGGTAAAGGCAGCGTCAACCAAACGCTTTATGACGGGTTGACGGTGCTGCAACATCGCGGCCAAGACGCCGCCGGAATCATGACCGCCGACAAAGGCCAGCTGCATCTGCGCAAAAGCAATGGGCTGGTGCGCGATGTATTTCACACCCGCCACATGCTGCGTCTGGCCGGTAACATGGGTATCGGCCATGTGCGTTATCCCACCGCGGGCAGTTCGTCCAATGCCGAATCGCAACCGTTTTACGTTAATTCCCCCTACGGTATTGCGTTGGCGCACAACGGCAATCTGACCAATGCGCAAGATTTGAAGCGCGATGTGTTCCGCGACGATCTGCGCCACCTCAACACCGAATCCGATTCCGAAGTTTTGCTCAATATTTTTGCGCACGAGCTGCAGGCGCTGGGCAAATTGCGTATCGATGAAAATGATGTGTTCAAAGCCGTCAGCGGCGTGCATCGGCGTTGCCGCGGCGCGTATGCGGTGGTGGCGATGATCATTGGTTACGGCATCGTCGGGTTTCGCGATCCCAACGGCATCCGTCCGGCGGTGCTGGGCAAACGCGACAGCGAGCACGGCACCGAATACATGATCGCATCGGAAAGCGTGGCGCTGGATTCATTGAGTTTCAAGCTGATGCGCGACATCGCGCCCGGCGAAGCGGTATTTATAAGTCAAGACGGTGCACTGTATGCGCGTCAATGCGCTCCGCAGGCGCAGTTGTCGCCGTGTATTTTCGAGTATGTGTACTTTGCGCGCCCGGATTCCACCCTCGACGAAATTTCCGTATATCGCGCGCGCATGCGCATGGGCGAATACCTCGCCGCCAAGATTCAGCGTGAGTTCGCCGCGCACGACATCGACGTGGTGATTCCGATTCCCGATACCAGCCGTACGGCCGCCGTGCAGATGGCGCATGACTTGAATTTAAAATATCGCGAAGGCTTCATCAAAAACCGCTACATCGGCCGCACCTTCATCATGCCCGGCCAGAAAG
>CAZHHW010000030.1:0-10213 GCA_964532385.1 uncultured Gammaproteobacteria bacterium
CCATCCTCGGCAACTGCTCCATGCGTTGCTCTACCTCCTGCATCCATGCAGTCGTCGCCTTCCCCCTTGCAGGGGGATGGGATCGCTGTATTTTCAGTGTAAATTTTGTTCTATGCATCAGGATTGCTTCAGCATCTTCCAGCAATGATGAATGCGCGGATTGCGTTCGAAATCTTTCGGGATCGTCGCCTGCGTCAGGTCTTCGATCTTGACATCACCTTCCAGCGCCGCGCGGTCCAGTTTAAAGCGGCGGAAGTTATTCGAAAATATCAGCACCCCGCCCGGCGACAACAATTGCAATGCGTCGCGCAACAACAGCACGTGATCGCGCTGCACATCGAAATTTTCGACCATGCGTTTTGAATTCGAAAATGTCGGCGGATCGAGAAAGATCAGATCGAAGCTGCCCGGCGCCTGCTGGGCCTGCTGGTTCAACCAAGCCAGACAATCCTCTTGCACAAACCGATGCGCGGGCCCGGTGTAACCATTTCGATCCAGGTTGCGCTGCGCCCAGTCCAGATAGGTGCGCGACATGTCCACGGTGGTTGTGCTGCGCGCGCCGCCCGCCGCCGCGTACACGCTGGCGGTGCCGGTGTAAGCGAATAAATTCAGGAAGCGCGTGCCCGGCGCCAGCTCACGCAGCAACGCGCGCGTGGGCCGGTGATCCAGGAACAGGCCGGTGTCCAGATAGTCGGTGAAGTTGACTTGAAAACGCAGCCCGCCTTCGCCGACTTCCACGTAATACCCGCCTTCCGAAAATTTTTCATATTGCGCGATGCCTTTTTGGCGGCGCCGGGTCTTGAAATATACGCGCTCGACCGGCACGTCCAGCACCTGCGGCAACACCGCCAGCGCTTCCTGCAAGCGTTGCTGGGCTTTTTCCGGATCGATGCTGCTGGGCGCCTGGTATTCCTGCACATGCACATGGCGCACACCCGTGGACACCTCATGATACAAATCCACCGCCAGCGCGTATTCGGGCAAATCGCCGTCGTAAACGCGATAGCAAGTCACCCCTGCGCGTTGCGCCCAACGTTGCGCTTGTTTGAGATTTTTGCGCAGACGGTTGGCGAACATTTCCGCGCCCGCGCTGATTTGCCGTGCAATATCCGGCGCGGCCTCGGCGATCTGTGCGGCCGGGATCTCGTAATGAAATAAATGGCACTCGATGGGGCCGTTGAACATCTCGTTGGCACGATGCGAACGCAGGCCGATGTACGCCGCCAGTTCCGGATTGCCGGTGAACACCGCGGCGTGCCAGGCCGGCAAGCCGCGCATCATGGTGCCCAGTTGCGCGTACAAGCCGCGCAACTCGCTGACGTTGCCCAGGCGCGCGCCGTAAGGCGGATTCACGACCAATAACCCGGGTGTTGACAGGCTCTCGGGTTTACCGCCGCCCAAAGTGCGGCGTTCGATATGCACCTTGCCCAGCAATCCGGCGCTTTCCACGTTCAGCAACGCCGCTTGTACCGCCTCGCTGTCGGTGTCGTAACCGCGGATCGACGGCAATGTTTCCAATCCGCGCGTGCGCCGTTGTTGCGCTTCGCGCAGCAGGTTCCCCCACAGTTCGGGATCGTGTCCGCGCCAGCCGAGAAACCCGAAGTGCTCGCGCAGGAGCCCGGGCGCGACATCAGCGGCGATCCATGCGCCTTCGATCAGCAAGGTCGCCGAGCCGCACAGCGGATCAAGCAGCGGCCCGCCGCTGCGCGCGATCTGCGGCCAATCGGCCAGCAGCAAAATCGCCGCGGCGAGATTTTCTTTGAGCGGCGCGTGCGCGCCGTCGCCGCGATAACCGCGCCGGTGCAAACTGCCGCCGGATAAATCCAGGCTGATGCGGGCCTGGTCGTTGCGCAAATGCAGATTGATGCGCAGATCCGGCTGCTCGACATCCACCGACGGACGTTCGCCGGACATCTCGCGGAATCTGTCAACAATGGCATCCTTGGTTTTGAGCGCGGCGTAATGCGTATGCGTGAGCACCGAACTCACCGCGGTGCATTCCACCGCGAGCGTGCCGCGCCGGTCCATGTGAGTTTCCCAGGCGATGGCTTTCACGCCTTCGTACAATTGTTCGGGCGTCGCCGCGCGCAGCTTCGCGATGGGCATCAACACCCGGTTGGCGACCCGCGACCACAGGCACACGCGGTAAGCGATTTCCTGATTCCCGGCGAACGACACCCCGGCATTGGTTTCGCGCACGTCGTAGGCGCCCAGCGCAAGCAGCTCGAGCGCGAGCGGCGTGGTCATGCCCTTGGGGGCGGCGGCGAAAAACTGGGTGTTGTCGGGGAGGGTCATGGTTTCGTTAGTTGCTGAGTTAAAATTTTATGGCACTTGGGTGGTCACATCATATTTTATTGTGCAACGAATAAGCTCCTTCCCCCTGCAAGGGGGAAGGTTGGGATTGGGGTGTGCAAGCACACTGTTTTCCCCTCACCCCCATCCTGTCCTTCCCCCTTGCAGGGGGAAGGGAGGCTTTGATTTGACCTCGACTTCACTTTCGTTTTTTCAGTTATCTTCTCCCCCACAAACATTAGTCACTTCCTCATAGAGCTCCTTCCCCCTGCAAGGGGGAAGGGGTGCTTTGTTGATATTTCGGATTTCACTTTCGTTTTCGTTTTCTCAGTTATCTTCTCCCCACAAACTCAGTCACTTCCTCATAGAGCTCCTTCCCCCTGCAAGGGGGAAGGCTGGGATGGGGGTGTGCAAGCACACCGTTTTTCCACTCACCCCCATCCTGTCCTTCCCCCTTGCAGGGGGAAGAGAAGCTTTGATTTGGCTTCACTTTCACTTCACTTTCACTTTCACTTTCACTTTCACTTTCACTTTTACTTTCACTTTTACTTTTACTTTTACTTTTACTTTCGTTTTCGTTTTCGTTTTCGTTTCGCAATTATTTTCTGCTCGCAAACACCGTCACTTCCTCGCGGTCGTGATACATCTGTTTGCAGGCGAGCGTGTATTCCACCCCGGCGGCGTCCAGCGCCGTGCGTACCGCTTCGAGGCAGCGCTGGGTTTCCTCGTAGCGTTTCTTCATCGGCAGCTTCAGATTAAAGATCGTGCGCCGGCACCAGCCTTGCGACAGCCAGCGCGCCGCGAGCTGCGCGATGCGGATCGGCTGCTCGACCATGTCGCACACCATCCAGTCGACACACTTGGGCGGCTGATAGCGAAAGCCGTCGGCACGCACGTGTTCGACAATCGCGGAGTCCAGCAGTGCCGCATCGATGGCGCCATTGTCGACGGCGATCACGCGCATGTGGCGGCGCACGAATTGAAACGTCCAGCCGCCGGGTGCCGCGCCCAGATCCACGGCCGTCATGCCGGGTTGCAGCCACTGCTGTTGCTGCGCGGGCGACAGGAAATACAGCAGCGCTTCGTCGAGCTTGAGCGTGGAACGGCTGGGGGCGCCGCGCGGAAACTTCAAACGCGGAATGCCGCCGGGCCAGGGTGAACCCTGATCGCGGCGCACATAGCCCACGTAAGCACTGCCCGACGCGACAAAACACACATGCGCCCGCAACGCGCCGCGCTCATTCCATAACCCGGCGTTTTGCAGCCGGGAATGCAGCGGTTTTTCCAACGCCCGGCACAGCGGCGACAACTCTTTGCCCAGATTGGTGTCAGGTGTTTCCAAAAACGCGGCGCCGAATACTCCGGGCGCGGCGCGCAACGCTTGCGTGATCGGTTCGATGCGATCCGTGGGCGGCAAATCTTTGAGCAGCCCAAGCACGAAAAACCATTGACGCGCAAACGTGAAGCTGTGCGCCGCCAGCACATGCAACGCGGCGGAATCATGCTGCCCTTCCACCGCTTCAAACACCACCAGCCCGGACTGCGGCTTGGCGCGCGCAAAACCATGCACGCCGTGGCCGGACGCACACGCCATGATTTCCGCAGCGCATTCGTTTTCGAAGCCCGCACGGCACAGAAGCAAGACTGAGTTCATCGGAAATTTATGGAAGAAAACAATTTAGAAGTGGAAATTCATGCCGATGTTACCACGGTGGCGCGTCGCGGTTGCAAAGCCGTGGCGCCCGCGGACGGGTCCGTATTCCCGCAAGGCATTCCAAAATTTCAGGTGGCGCATGGCAGTTAACACGACCGGCATCAATCCCCGCCCAACTCCGGCTGTCGAGAACGGCGTGCGCGTACAAGAGCCGCATGCCGGACAAGATCCGGCGGCGGAACTCGTGTTTGCCGGACTGGGTCGGCGCTTGGCCGTCATTTCCGGTGTGTTGATGGTTTTAATCAGCACCGTGATGTGGCAGGTCATGAGCCAAGGCCAGGCGCGCCTGATCGAATACCAGGCCCGCGAAGTGGCCGAGGTGGTGGCGCGCATGGCCGCCAGCGCACGCTCCACCTACGCGCAACAGATCGCGGAAAAATTGCGCCGCGACGGCACCGGCCCGAATGCCGACTATGCGCATATCTCCGGCGCGGTGCCGCTGCCCGCGCAATTCCTGAAACTCATGGGCCAGCGCGCCAGCGAAGAAAGCGCCGGGCTGTTCCGCTACCAGCCGTTGAGCAAATGGAATCTGGATGAAGCGCAAGGGTTGATGGACGAGTTTCAGCGTTGGGCCTGGAATCAACTTGAACTCCAGGATCAGGCCGAACCGCGCGGCCCCATTAACTGGACGCCGGCCTGGCGCATCGAAACCCGCAACGAGGTCCGCATGCTGCGTTATATGCGCGCCGATCCCGCCGTGGCGCAGTCGTGCGTGGATTGTCACAACCTGCTGGAACAACGCCCCGACATCATCGCTCGCCGCACCCACCTGGGCCAGCAAAATAACAAGCAGTGGCGCCTTAATCAGCTGATGGGCGCGATTGAAGTCAATGTACCGCTGGAAAAAGTGGAAGACCTCGCGCAGGACCAAGCCAATTACACTTTGATCGTGGTCGGCGGCATCATCGCCACCGGCATGCTGATCATCGGTTTCTTCCTGTTCACCGACATTTCGCAGGCGCGCAGCATGGCGCGCAAACTCACCTGGCAGGCACGCCACGACCGGCTCACGGAATTACATAATCGCACCGTCTTCGAACAGCACCTGGCCAGCTTGATGGCGCGCGCGAAAACGGATGCCGGCCAGCATGCCTTGCTGTTTCTGAATCTGGATCAATTCAAAATCATCAACGAAGCCTGCGGCCACAGCGCCGGCGATGCCTTGCTGCACCAGCTGGGCAGATTGCTGAAAGCGCGCTTGCGCGGGGTCGATATGCTGGCACGCATCGGCGGCGACGAGTTCGGCATCGCGCTGGAGAACTGCTCCATGGAAGCGGCCCGCAACGTCGCTGAAATTTTGCGCCAGACCATACGCGATTTTCGTTATACCTCGGGACGGCGCAGTTTTGAAATCGGCATCAGCATCGGGCTGGTGAGCATCACGCGCGACAGCGAAAGCGTCAGCAGCCTGCTGAGCGCCGCCGATGTCGCCTGCCAGACGGCGAAATCCGCCGGGCGTAACCGCATTCACGCGGTGCATCCCGGCGATGCCGAAATGCACCGGCACCGTTCCGAAGTGCAGTGGGTTTCGGGCATCACGCGCGCACTGGAAGAAGGTCGCATGCGGCTGGTGGTGCAGGATGCCGTGCAACTGCCGGAACGCGTGCATGGCAAGGTGTACCAGGAAATCCTGCTGCGCATGATCGACGAACAGGGTAATCCGATTCCGACCGGCACGCTGATCGCCGCCGCGGAGCGCTTTAATCTGATGGGCGTTATCGACCGCTGGGTGATCCGCACCACCTTCGCTCTGATCCAGCAGAGCAAGCTCAAGGCGGATGCCGACAACGTGGTCGCCATCAACCTGTCGGGCAACTCGATCAACGACGAGGATTTCCTCGAATTCGTGCGCGCTCAATTGTCAAGCTTCAACATGCCGTCCGAGCATATCTGCTTCGAGATCACCGAAACCGCCGCGATTCACAACATCGAAGCCGCCGGCCAGTTCATCCGCACGCTCAAGATGCAGGGCTGTAAATTCGCCTTGGACGATTTCGGTGCCGGGTCTAGTTCATTCGGCTATCTAAAACATTTGCCGGTGGATTATTTAAAAATCGACGGCATTTTCGTACGCGATTTCGAAAAAGATTCGATCAACCGCGCGATGGTCGAAGCGGTCGCGAAAATCGGCCGGGTCATCGGCATCGCCACCATCGCCGAATGGGTCGAGAGCGAAAGCGTGCTCGATCAATTGCGCGACATCGGCATCGATTTCGCGCAAGGCTATGCGATTTCACGCCCGCGCTCGCTGGATACCATCGACATCCCCCAACAATGACCTCAGGCACCACGGATTTACTCCAAAAATTTTAGATAGCTGGAGTTTTTTCTAGGGAACGCCGATTAATTCATTAAGGTCTCTATTCTCCTTTGGGAGCGCGGGCATCTTGCCCGCAAAACAGCGAGCGGGACGCTCGCGTTCCCAGAAAATGAATAAATCGACGTTTCTCTAGACTACGCAAGCGCTGAGTAGTCTCCAGGACACCCGCTCAGCGAGCTGAGCATCTGAATATTTCTCCAACTTTTCCAACGCTCTACTATCCAAATCTTGTGTTTTATTTGTCTAGCACTGGCTCTATAAACCTTTTGTTAAGCAAAGCGTGTACCATGAGGCCTCTTTGGAGGCAGCGCTATGTTGCTCAACGCACGGACAAGCATTAAAACCCGCCGCCATAATCTTTAACTTGCCTCGAGAAATGCATGTCATGTCGGTCCGGGTGAGAGGGTAAACACTCCTTATGTTGGATTAATCACGGAACTACCACGTCACGGACTCAAGGAATTTACGACATGATCAGTGAAGCGCAACGCAATAAACGCTTGCTCAAAACCGGTATTTTACAGAACGCCATTCTTAACAGCGCAAACTTCTCGAATATCGCCACCGACGAAAAAGGCGTAATCCAAATTTTCAATGTCGGCGCCGAGCGCATGCTGGGTTATGCGGCCGAGGATGTGCTGAACAAAATCACCCCGGCCGACATTTCCGATCCGCAAGAAATCATCGTGCGCGCCACCGCGCTGAGCCGCGAACTGGGCACGCCGATCATGCCGGGCTTCGAAGCCCTGGTGTTCAAAGCTTCGCGCGGCATCGAAGACATTTACGAATTAACCTACATCCGCAAGGACGGCAGCCGCTTTCCGGTGATCCTATCGGTCACCGCGCTGCGCGACGAGAATAATGTCATTATTGGCTACCTGCTGATCGGCACCGACAATACCGCGCGTAAAAATGCCGAAGCCGCCCTGCTGAAAGCGGGCGCATTGCAAAGTGCGATATTCAACAGCGCCAATTTCTCGAGCATCGCCACCGACGCCAAGGGCGTGATCCAGATCTTCAACGTGGGCGCCGAGCGCATGCTGGGCTACACCGCCGCCGAAGTGATGAACAAGATCACGCCGGCGGATATTTCCGACCCGCAGGAAGTGATCGCGCGCGCGCAAGCCTTGAGTCTCGAGCTGGGCACGCCGATCACGCCCGGCTTCGAAGCCCTGGTATTCAAAGCCTCGCGCGGCATCGAGGATATCTACGAACTGACTTACTTTCGCAAGGACGGCAGCCGCTTTCCGGCCATCGTGTCGGTGACCGCGCTGCGCGACGCGCAAAACGCCGTGATCGGCTACCTGCTGATCGGCACCGACAACACCGCGCGCAAGCACGCGGAAGAGGCGCTGGTGAAAAACAGCGCGTTGCAGCATGCCATTCTGACCAGCGCTAATTTTTCGATTATCGCCACCGACGCGCAGGGCATTATCCAGTTATTCAATGTGGGTGCGGAACGCATGCTGGGCTATTCCGCCGCCGAAGTCGTGAATAAAATCAGCCCCAGCGATATTCACGATGCGGAAGAAGTGAAAGCGCGCGCCCAGGCCCTGAGCGTGGAATTGTCAACACCCATCGCGCCCGGCTTCGAAGCCCTGGTTTATAAGGCCTCGCGCGGTATCGAAGACAGTTACGACCTGACCTACATCTGCAAGGACGGCAGCCGCTTTCCGGCCATCGTATCGATCACCGCATTGCACGACGAAGCGGACCTGATCATCGGCTACCTGTTGATCGGCATGGACAATTCGGTGCGCAAGCGGATCGAATCGGAACTCAAGGAAGCCCTGGTCTTCGCCGAGAAAGCCAATCATGCGAAAACCGATTTCCTGTCCGCGATGAGCCATGAATTGCGTACCCCGTTGAATGCGATTCTGGGCTTCGCGCAGTTGCTGGAATCCGGTTCGCCCGCGCCGCTGCCGTCGCAGAAGCGCAACCTCAACCAGATTCTGAAAGCCGGCTGGTATTTGCTGGAACTGATCAATGAAATCCTCGATCTGGCCTTGATCGAATCGGGTAAGGTGTCGCTGTCGCATGAACCGGTATTGCTGGTCGAGGTCATGCTCGAGTGCCGCGCCATCATCGAGCCGCAGGCGCAGAAGCGGGGTATTAGCTTGACATTTCCGCCTTTCGCCATTCCTTACTTCGTTAAAGCCGACCGGGTGCGCATCAAACAAGTGATGATCAATCTGCTGTTCAACGCCATCAAGTACAACAAACCCGGCGGGACGGTGACGGTGGAATACACCTTGAGCCCGCCGGATTCGATGCGTATCAGCATCCACGACACCGGCATGGGTCTGACGCCGGCACAACTGTCGCAACTGTTTCAGCCGTTCAATCGCCTGGGCAAGGAGACGGGCACGGAAGAAGGCACGGGTATTGGTCTGGTGGTGACCAAGCGGCTGATTGAATTGATGGGCGGTACCATCGGCGTCGAGAGCGTGGTGGGCAGCGGTTGCGTGTTCTGGGTCGAACTGGGCCTGACGTCCGCACCCCAGTTTGTGGTGCGCGATTCCGATCATGCGGAATACACCGAACAACAAGCGGAGCTGTTGCGGGTGCAAGCCGGCCGGCCACAAAGCACTCTGTTGTATGTGGAAGACAACCCGGCCAATTTGGAGCTGGTGGAGCAGCTCATCGAGCGCCGGCCGGATTTGCGTTTGTTGTCCGCGGCGGACGGCAAGCTGGGCGTCGAGTTCGCGCGCGCCTATTTACCCAAGGTAATTTTGATGGACATCAACCTGCCCGGCATCAGCGGCATCGACGCGTTGAAAATTTTGCGTATCGATCCGCTGACCGCGCATATCCCCATCATTGCGCTGAGCGCGAATGCCATGCCGCGCGATATCGAAATGGGTCTCGAAGCGGGCTTCTTCAGCTACTTGACCAAACCCATCAAGGTGACCGAATTCATGGAGGCGCTGGATGTCGCACTCGAGTTTGCGCAAAGCACGCCCAACCGCGCCGTAATAAATTAAGGAAGCTCTGATCAATTCGCATTCGCACTCATGCCCGAGGAGGCGGGCAGCCATAAATCTGAAAACACTTGGCTCCCATCTGCGCGGGAACGGCGATCGGTGAGCGAACCGGAAGTTCATCAGAAACCCTTAATAAAAACACGGCGTACCGGTACCGCGCTGCGGGTTGATTTCCACCCGCAGCCGTCCATATTGGAGTATAACCGGCAGACCGGAAATCAACTCCGGAACCGCAGAGTAACTCATCAAAGGACTCTTCCCACAGGCAGGCGAAGGGGTCAAATTCAGACACCATCGTGCATTGACACGTGGAATTATTTTTAGAGGGACGCATGGCTACAAAAGACAAGGGCAAAGTCAAAGGCGAGCAAACACCCGCCGCTGCCCAGGAAAGCGAAGTCGAAGAATCCAACAAAGTTGACACAGGCGGCGGTTTTCCGATCGTCGGCATCGGCGCCTCGGCCGGCGGGCTGGCGGCATTCGAGGCATTTTTTTCCGGCATGCCGGCCGGTGCCGATCCCGGCATGGCCTTCGTGTTGGTACAACACCTGGCCCCCGACCACAAAAGCATTCTCAGCGATCTGATCCGCCGCTACACGCGCATGCAGGTGTTCGAGGTCGAGGATGGCATGAAGGTGCAGCCGAATTGCGCTTACATCATTCCGCCCAATCGCGACATGGCGTTTCTGAATGGGAGCTTGCATTTGCTGGAACCGGCCAAGCCGCACGGCCACCGCCTGCCGATCGATTTTTTCTTTCTGTCGCTGGCGCGCGATCAGCATGAGCGCGCCATTTGCATTGTGCTTTCCGGCACCGGTAGCGACGGCACGCAAGGTTTGCGTGCGATCAAAGACGAAGGCGGCATGATTATGGTGCAGGACCCAAGTTCCACCGAATTCGACG
>CAZHHW010000030.1:10313-30699 GCA_964532385.1 uncultured Gammaproteobacteria bacterium
TGATCAGTTGCCGCAATGTGCTGATCTACATGGGCACGGAATTGCAGAAGAAACTGATTCCGCTGTTCCATTACGCGCTGAACCCGGGCGGCATGTTGTTCTTGGGTACTTCGGAGAGCGTGGGTGAGTTCAGCGAGTTATTTTCCACACTCGACAGCAAAGCCAAGCTGTATCTGCGCAAGCAGGGTTTTCATGGCACGCAACGCATTGGCATGAGCCGTTTTTTGCCGTCGCAAACGCCGCTCGAACCCGGCCTTGCGCTGCCTCCCGACAAACTGAGCGGCAAAGTCAAGGTGTCGTTACGCGACCTGACTGAACAGGCGCTGCTGAAACATCTGGGCCTGTGCGCGGCGCTCATTAACGGCAAGGGCGACATTCTGTATCTGCATGGCCGCAGCGGCATGTATCTGGAACCGCCGGCGGGCGAAACCGGCATCAATAATCTTTTGAAAATGGCCCGCGAGGGCTTGCAGCGCGAGCTCACCACTAATTTGCATCGCGCCGTGGTCACCAAAAATCTGGTGCGGGTGCCGCACCTGCGCGTCAAAACCAACGGCCACTTCACCACGGTCAACCTGACCATCCGGCCGCTGGAAACCAACAGCTCCCAAACAACAACGGAGCCGCTTTTGTATCTGGTGATCCTGGAAGAAGCAACGGCCTTGCATGCGCCTGTCGCCCCCGGTCATGACCCGGCGCCTGCTGCGCACGTGGACGGCCCGGCCACCGCGCCGCTTCAAGTGGAGGAGCGCGGTTTTGACCGGCATGCCGCCGCCGCCATCATCGCCGCGCTCAACGACGAACTGCATACCACTAAAGAGTATCTGCAAGCCGCCAACGAAGAACTGGAAACCTCCAACGAAGAGCTAAAGTCCTCGAACGAGGAAATGCAATCGATCAACGAAGAATTGCAATCGGCCAACGAGGAGCTGGAGACGTCCAAAGAGGAAATGCAGTCGATCAACGAAGAACTGGCCACCGTCAACTCCGAACTGCAAACCAAGGTGGCCGACCTGTCGCGCTCCAGCAACGACATGAACAACCTGCTGGCCGGCACCGACATCGGTACTATTTTTGTGGATCACCAGCAACACATCCTGCGCTTCACACCCGCCGCCACCCGCATCATCAATCTCATTCCAAGCGATGTGGGGCGGCCGGTGGCGCATACGGTTTCCAATCTGACCGGGTATACCAATCTGGTCGCCGATACCCAGAGCGTATTGAATACCCTGATGCCAAAAATAATGGATGTGCAAACCACCGAAGGTTCGTGGTATACGATGCGCATTCTCCCTTACAGAACTGTCGACAACGTGATCGAAGGCGCCGCGATCACGTTTGTTGACATTACCGATACGGTGCGTACCCGCGAGGCGTTGCGTAAAGCGAACGACCTGGCACGTCTGGCGGTGGTGGTGCGCGATGCGCATGACGCGATCACCGTGCAGGATCTCGACGGCCGCATCCTGGCATGGAACCCGGGCGCCGTGCGCATGTACGGCTGGAGTGAAGCCGAAGCGCTGGACATGAATGCGCGCGACCGCATTCCGCCGGAACTGCGCGAAAGTTCCCTGTCCATGATTCACAAGCTTACCCGCGCCGAAATTCTGGAGCCGTACCGCACCCAGCGGATCGCCAAGGACGGTAGCGTCGTGGAGGTGTACATGACGTCCACGGCCTTGGTTAACGAAGCGCAGCAGATGTATGCGATTGCGACAACTGAACGGGCGCTGGAGTCCGCGCCCGTGGGAGCGGCAAATGAACAACATGATCGATAGACATAATTCCTCCGGCGACGGCGCCGTATCTGCGTCTCTTCATCCCACGCTGCTGGAACAGGCGGAGATCGCCTGTGGAAAAACCGTCGAGGCGCCGGGTTTTGCGCTGCTGTCCGCGGAAGAAGCCCAGCACATGCTGCACGAGCTGCGCGTGCATCAAATCGAACTTGAGATGCAGAACGAGGAATTGCGGCGCACACAAGTGGAGCTGGAAGCCGCGCGCGCCAGTTATTTTGATCTCTATGACCTGGCGCCTTCGGGTTATTGCACGCTCAGCGAGCAGGGCCTCATCCTGCAATCCAATCTGGCGGCCGCGCTGTTGCTGGGCATGGCGCGCGGCGCGCTGGTCAGACAGCCGATCAGCCGCTTCATCCTCAAAGCCGACCAGGACATTTACTACCTTTGCCGTAAACAGCTCATGGAGAGCGGCGAATCCGGCACCTGCGAGCTGCGCATGCTGAATAACGGCGCGCTGGTCTGGGTGCGCCTGGCGATCACCGCGGCGCGCGACAATAATGGCGTGCCGGTATTGCGCATGGCGCTGACCGACATCACGCAAAGCAAGCTGGCGGCGGTGGCGGTGCAGGAAAGCGAGGCGCGCTACCGCGCCCTAAGCAATATCCTGCAAGCCAAAAATGTCGAGCTCGAAAAAACCCAGTCGATCGCGGACAAAGCCAACCGCGCGAAATCGGATTTTCTTTCCAATATGAGTCACGAGCTGCGCACACCGCTCAGCGCGATTCTGGGTTTTGCGCAATTGCTGGAATCCGGCAACCCCGCGCCGACGCCTACGCAAAAACAAAGTCTCAAGCAGATCCTCAAGGCGGGCTGGTATTTGCTCGAGCTGATCAACGAAATCCTGGATCTAGCGCAGGTCGAGTCCGGCAAGCTGTCGGTGATGATGGAACCGCTGTCGCTGAGCAAGGTCATCCATGAATGTCAAAACATGGTCGAACCGCAGGCGCAAAAGCGCGAGATCCGCATGACGTCTTGCCCGCTGGAGGTGCCGTATTATGTGAATGCCGATCCCACCCGCTTGAAACAGGCGATCATCAACCTGCTGTCCAACGCCATTAAATACAACCGGCACGGCGGCACGGTCGAGGTGAAGTGTATCGAAGTGATTCCGGAGCGCCGGATTCGCGTTTGCATCAAGGACACGGGAGAAGGTTTGCCGGCGGAAAAACTTTCACAACTGTTCCAGCCCTTCAATCGCCTCGGCCAGGAATCGAACAGCGTGCAAGGCACCGGCATCGGCCTGGTCATGTGCAAGCGGCTGGTCGAATTGATGGGCGGCGCCATCGGGGTGGAAAGCACACCGGGAACCGGCAGCCTGTTCTGGATCGAATTGAATCTGACGGATTCCCCGCCGCAGAAGAATCCCGCCGTGCTCCAGCCTGCGGCGATACCGCCAGTTCACACCGGCGCGCTGGTGTGTTCGGTCCTGTACATCGAAGACAATTCCGCCAACCTGATGCTGGTCGAAGATCTCATCTCGCGGCGGCCCGGCCTGCGCATGCTAAGCGCGCTGGACGCCATCAACGGCATCGAGATTGCGCGCATCTACCGTCCGGATGTGATCCTCATGGATATCAATCTGCCCGGCATGAGCGGGATCGAGGCGCTGGCCATTCTGAGCGTGGACCCGGCCACGGCGCACATTCCGGTCGTCGCGCTCAGTGCCAATGCCATGCCGCGCGATATCGGCACGGCCCTGCAGGCGGGATTTTTTAATTACCTGACCAAACCGATCCGCGTCGGCGAGCTCATGGATGCGCTGGATGCCGCCGTCAAATTTTCGCAAACCCAATTCCTCACCGCTTCACAGACCAAGGTATGAGCATGATTACTGAATCCGATATCCTCAACGCCGGTATCTTGATTGTCGACGATCAGGAAACCAACATCGCGTTGCTCGAGCAGTTGCTGCGCGAAGCCGGTTACACCCGGGTGAGCTCCACTTTAGATCCGCATCAGGTCTACCCGCTGCATCGCAATAATGCCTTCGACCTGATCCTGCTCGACTTGCAGATGCCGGGCATGGATGGTTTTCAGGTCATGGAGGGGCTCAAGACCAACGATGCCGACAGCTATCTGCCGGTGCTCGTCGTCACCTCGCAGCCCGGCCATAAATTACGCGCCCTGCAAGCCGGTGCGCGGGATTTTATCAGCAAGCCGTTCGACCTGGTTGAAGTCAAGACCCGTATCCACAACATGCTGGAAGTGCGGCTGCTGTACAAAAAACTCGAGAGTTACAACACGGTGCTGGAACAGACCGTGCGCGAACGGACCGCCGCGCTGCACGAAAGCGAGGCGCGCTTTCGTGCGCTCACCGAGCTTGCCACCGACTGGTACTGGGAACAGGACGAACAAGGCAATTTCACCAAGGTTTCGGGCCCGGTGCTGGAAATGCTCGGCATCCGCGTCGACAGCTTGGTGGGAAAAAACGGCGATCCGCAGATCACCCTGGGTAATCAAACGGAACGCGAAATGCTGCAAGCCAAAATCAGCGCCCGTCAGCCCTTCCTGGATTGCGTTTTCAGCCGCACCAACGCGGATGGCTCGCAGCATAAATTTCATGTCAGCGGTGAGCCGATGTTCAACCAAACCGGTGCTTTCATCGGTTATCGAGGTATCGGTGTGGAGTTATCCATTGGCTAGCCTGCAACCTTCTGAAGGACAAACTCCTATGCCGTTCGAACACAACCCGAATCAAAACCATCTGCTCGCCGCCCTGCCCCCGGCGGAGTTCGAGCGCGTCGCCGAGCATCTGGAACTGGTGGCGATGCCGCTGGGTAAAGTGCTTTATGAGCCCGGCGGGCAATTGCAGCACGCGTATTTCCCGACCACCTGCATTGTCTCGCTGCACTACATCATGGCGTCCGGCGCCTCGGCGGAATCCGCCGGCGTGGGCAATGAAGGCCTGGTCGGCGTTTCGCTCTTCATGGGCGGCAACACCACGCCCAGTTCCGCCGTGGTGCAGACCGCGGGGCATGCTTACCGGCTGTCGGACCGCTACATCCGGGACGAATTCAATCGGGCCGGGCCCATGCAGCGCTTGCTGCTGCGCTACACCCAGGCGCTGATAACGCAAATGGCGCAAACCGCCGCCTGTTACCGGCACCATTCGGTCGAACAGCAATTGTCGCGCTGGCTATTACTGACGCTGGATCGTTTGCCCACCAACGAAATGGTCATGACCCAAGAGCTGGTGTCGAGCATGCTGGGCGTGCGCCGCGAAGGCATCACCGAAGCCGCCGGGAAATTGCAGAATGCGGGGATTATCCGTTACCGCCGGGGCCACATCACCGTGCTGGATCGGATCGGGCTGGAGCAGCACACCTGTGAATGCTATGCCGTGGTTAAAAAGGAATTGAAGCGCTTGCTGTCGGATGTGAAATTCCGCCCGGGTTTCATGCCGTCGGATAATGCACCGGCGGGTGCGGATGCGCGCCCGGCGGTGCCATCGGCTAAAAAGAACATTAATTTATAAAGCCCGGATACTTCTGCTCCCCGGATTGCGGGGAGCAGAAGCGATTCAGGCGCCCGCTGGCTTAACGTCTCGAAACGTCACTCTCAGGCTCCTCTGAAAGAATAATCTCCACGCGCCGGTTCATTTGGCGGCCCGCCGGGGTGGCGTTGCTCGCGACCGGCGAATCCGGACCGAAGCCCTGCGTGGTGATGCGTTCCGGTTTCACGCCCAGGGCAACCAGACGCGCGCGCACCGCATCGGCACGGCGGTCGGACAGGTCCTTGTTGGTGCTGGGGCTGCCGGTGCTGTCGGTGTAGCCTTCGATTTGCGCCTGCCGGTCCGGGTATTTCTTCAGGAAGTCGGCAAGCTTTTGCAGGCTGCGGGTGGCGGCGGGTTTGAGGTCGGCTTTACTGGTGTCGAACAACACATCGCCCAGCGTAATCACCAAGCCGCGATCGGTTTTCTTCGCATTTAAATCCTTAAGCTCCTTAACCTGAGTTTCAAGCTGGCTATTACGCATTTCCGCTTCACGAGACTTTTGTTCGGCAAGCTCGGCCTGCTGACGCGCCAGCGCCTCTTGTTGCACCAAGGCCTGGGCTTGCAGTTCCGCGGCATCCAGCTTTTGCTGCGAAGTCTCCGCCTGCTGCTGCGAGGCCATCGCCTTCTGTTGTGCGGCATCGGCGGCCCGCTGCGAGGCGGCGGCATTTTTTTGCGCCTGCTCCGCTTCCGTGGTGCGCGCCTGCAGACGGATATTACTGCGCTCGGCGCTGGCATTGGTCACGGCGACTTCAGCCTCTTTTTGCCGCGCGGTTTCCTGCGCGATCGCGACCCGTTGCTTGGCCAGGTAGGCCAGATGAGTGATGGTTTCCGCATCGGCTTTTTTACTGGCGGCGGCGTTCGCTTTCGCCAGGCTGTCGCTGGCTTCCTTGAGTTCCGCCGCCGCCAGATTGACCACCTGCGGGTTGGCTTGCGCCGCACTTAAATCGTTGCGCGCTTCGTTCAAGCGCGAATTCTCCTGCATCGAAGAACAGGCGGCAAGTGTTGTCATTACAGCCAATGAGATGGAAATAGGTATAAACCGGTAGTTTTGCATAAGCACTCCTTCAAAAAATAAAATGTTGAAACGGTCCCATCGCGCCGATCGTCAAGCGCCGCATGCGCACGCTTATGGTTGTGGCTGGGTGGTTTTACGATCCAGTTCATTGCGCAGGATGTGACTGTCTTCCCGTACCGCGGTGGCGGCCTGTTGCGCTTTTGCCGAGCGGGTCTTGGCCATCGCCAGTTGCGCGTCGACCTGCGCCTCTTCGGCCAGTAACAGCGCATTTTTATAATCTTCGGCCGTCATCGCCTGAGTGGCGCGATCGAGTTTTTCCTGTGCGGCGCGCATTTCCGCCGAAGCGAATTGATTGCCGCCCTCGCTGGTTGCGTTGGAAACAGCCACTTTGGAAACCGCGAGCTGTTCGGTGGGCGCGGGGATGCTTGCGCAGCCCGCCAAAGCCATGGCGGCCAAGCCAATCCCGCTTATGATTCGATGCCTTTGATCATTGGTAAATTTTTTCATTGTCTTCTCGTCCAGTGGGGTTGATGGGGCGGAAAAACCGTTGCAATGAATGCCTAGCCCTTGCACAGATTTTTATTTTTTTGAACTACACCACCGGAAGTTCTCCGGTAGTGTCTCGGACGCTTGCGCAAATTTTGTCAAAACCTGGCATCAAGCGTCATGGCATGGACTCACATACCGATTAATTTAAAGTAATTTAAAGGCTAAGAGCAGCGCGCTCAGGCGTCGGTACGTTGACCAACAGAAGTTGCGTCCGGCCGCCTTTACATCGGGTAGTACTCATTGTGCTTTTCCACCGCGCGCGCGCCGTCCTGAATAAACAGATCGCGTTCGTAAATCGCCGCGGAATCCAGGCTATCGGACGACGCGTCGCCACTCTCGTTGTTGGGCAACGCGGTAATGCTGGTGGCGTGCCCCGTTCCCTTGGCCCGGTACATGGCGCTGTCGGCCTGTTTCATTAAATCGTCAAAGGTGCGTCCATTGTCGGGATAGATCGCCACACCGATGCTGACCGCCATATGAATCTGGTGGCCATCGATGAGATACGGTTCGCCCAAACGCCGGCCGATTTCCGCAGCCAGCGCATCGGCGCTGTTGGGATTATTAATTTCCGGCAGCATGACCAGAAATTCATCGCCGCCGTAGCGGCAGGCGGTATCGGCGCCGCGAATGCTTTTGCTTAAACGCTGCGCCACGGCCTGCAATACTTTATCGCCGCTGGCATGGCCCAGTTGATCGTTAACGCCTTTGAATCCGTCCAGATCGAGCATCATCAAGGCCAGGGACTTGTGGTGGCGTTCGGCCAGGAACATGGCCTGATGAAAGCGGTCGTGCAGCAGCGTGCGATTGGGCAAGCCGGTGAGCCCGTCATGGTAGGCCAGGTGACGCGCCTGCGATTCTTTTTGCGCAAGCTCCGCCAGTTCGGCTTGCAGACCCAAATTGCGATTGACCAGGATTTCAATCTGGCGCCGGGCGCTTTTCGCCAATTGCCGGCATTCGGTAATCGCATACGTGAGCGCCTTCAGATCCGGCTCCATGCCCTCCACAGCGGGATCCTTCGCGGTTTCAAAAAGCGGTGCGGCGCGGTAATTCGTGTTACGCGACATGTCTTCTATCTCCCAATTGATGAATTCTCACCCCAAGCCGTCTACAACCTCGCGGTCTTTACTTGCTAACTAATTAATTAGGTATTTACACAAAAATACCTCCGCCCTCCGTGCGTTAGCGAACAAACCTTTCCGCCACGGTATTAATGTTCGCTGGCGTACGGTGGTCCTGCTTGCGCTGTGCGTTAACTAGCAAAGAGGATCACTATGCACATCGCACCGTCCAGCCGGATTACCAATCGTGTGTTGCAGGCGTTAGCGCCTAAGGAACTCGAACGTTTGCTTAACCAAAGCGAATTCGTGACGCTCACCTACGGCGACATTCTGTGCGAACCCGGCAAGCCGCTCACGCATGTTTATTTCCCCAACAACGGTGTCATTTCGTTACTCACGCCGGTGGCGGGATATGCCAGCGTGGGCATTGGACTTGTGGGTAAGGAAGGCATGGCGGGCATGGAGCAATTTTTGGGCATCGGCACTTCGCCGGTGCGCATGCTGGTGCAAGGTAGCGGCACCGCGATACGCATGAAAGCGGCCGCGTTTCGTAACGAACTCAAACGTACCCAGTCTTTACAAAATGCGCTCAATCGCTATTTCTACGTGTTCATGGCGCAGGTCGAACAAACCGCGGCGTGCAATTGCCATCACGTGCTGGTGGAACGGCTGGCGCGCTGGCTGCTGATGATGCACGACCGGGTGTTCGCGAACGGATTTCATCTCACGCAGGAATTTCTCGCCCATATGCTGGGCGTGCGCCGCGTCGGCGTGAGCGGCGCGGCCAAGTTGTTGCAACAAAATAAATTGATCAGTTACCGGCGCGGCGATATCACGATTCTCAACCGCAAAGGCCTGGAGCGCGCCAGTTGCCGTTGCTATCGCGATGTCAACCGGCTGCACGAGCGCATGTTCGCGCAATCCCAGGAACGTGCCTTGGCTTGAAATTTATTTATGCAATGTACGTTATCGCACAGCAGTTTTGATTGCGCCGGAATATCGTAGAAACGCTTAGCAGCCAAAGCACTTCATAATCCAAACCGTATACGAGGAGATCACGATGGAACAACAGACAGTAGGCGACTTCAATCGCACCAAGGGCAAGATGGTCGACGACTTCAAGGCGATCGTTAACGATGCCGACGATTTACTGCAAGCGACCGCGAAAGTGTCGGGCGAAGGTTTCAACATGACGCGCGCAAAATTCGCGGAAAAACTGAAAACCGCCAAAGCGAGTCTGGTGGATGCAGAGCAAATCGTGGTCGACAAAGCTAAACAAGCCGCGACCGTCACCGATGATTACGTGAACGGCAATCCGTGGACGGCCGTGGGTATCGCCGCGGGTATCGGCCTGTTCATCGGTTTCCTGGCTTCCAAACGCTGATCAACGGGAGACCAGTTTGTGATGCACGAAACCGGTTCTATCCACGTCCGGCCTGAGGGGACTTTCGGCTCGATCAAGAGTTTCGCCGCAAGCCTCGTTTCCCATCTGCACACCCGGTGGCAGCTTTTTGCCACCGAGTTCGCTCAGGAAAAACTCAGGGTGATCTCGCTTTTATTCAGCACGCTACTGACGCTGTTCTTTACTTTTATGATGCTGGTGCTGGCCGTGCTATTCGTGCTTGCCGCTTACTGGGACACACCCTACCGTCTGCATTCGGTGGGTACCCTGACCGGATTATTTCTGCTCGGGGCAGTAATTTGCGGCAGCCGGGTTCGTACCCAACTCAAAACCCGGCCGCAATTGTTCGAAGCCAGCCTGGCTGAACTTTACAAAGACCGCCAACAGTTGAACACACTATGACGCAGACAAAAACTCAACTCAAAATCTCGGATCTTGCCAAACAACGCGACCACCTTGTGGCTCAAATTGCTTACGAACGCGCCTTAATCGTGCAAAACGCCGATTCCTTACGGCGCGTATCGCGAGCGATCGATAAAGTCAAAGAAGGCCTGCGTTATTTCAAACAGCATCCGGAAATCTTATTGCTGCCGGCCGGCGTCGTCATGGTGACGCGGCCTTACCGCTTGTGGAAGCTGGCGGTCAGCAGTTTCGGGCTATGGCGCATGATCATGATGTGGCGCCAGCGAATCCACCGGGTGGACTACGGCGTAGACGGCGTAAAAGCATTATCGAACCAGAAATCGTAAGCCTGACGGCCAGGACAAGACATTAAATCTTGGCTTGGCCGTTTTATATTGTTACGTTTTATATTGTTACTTAGAACCGCGCAGCAAACCCGCCAGACCGATCACGCTCACCACCACGCCGCCCACCAGCATCCAGATCGCCTTGTCGGTGGGCGCATCGGTGAACACCCGTGAAACATCCGAGCTGAACGAATTCGACGCGCTGACGCCGAAAATCACCAGCAGAATTCCTCCCGCTAGAAGGGCAATGGCAATTGTTTTATCCAAGAGAAATCTCCTCGAGTTGAAAATTGAAACGCTTACAGGTTTTACAACGCTCTTCTGCCGTTGATGACATTAACCAGAATGACCACGACGGCGAGCACCAGCAAGATATGGATGAAACCGCCCAGAGTATATGAAGAGACCAGGCCCAGGAGCCACAATATGACTAAAACAATGGCGATGGTGTAAAGCATAGTTAATTACCTTCCGTTTGTTTATCTTGAATTTAACGCATACAACTGCGCCCTCTATCTCAGAATTTGCGAATCAGCACCTTGCCGGATATTCACGAATCTGTTGGCGATTATGCGCGTCCTTAAAATGTAGACAGTGCGATAACGTACATATGCGATTCGACTTAAAAGTCATGCACAGGCTCTTCAATAGAAATTCACGCTATGTTCGCCATCGAACGGTCACGGACGTGCATTAGTGCGATAAGTCGGGTTGGAAAATGCTCCCGCGTGGGCAGAAGGTCGGTTGCAGTGCACCAGATGCTTTATCTGGATAGATGGACTTCAAGGAATAGCGAATGAACAGATTTGAGTTTGGCACCAACAAATTAACGTGGACCGTCGCATTTTTGCTGGCCGCTGTTACGGCCGGTTGCAATGACGCGGGACGCGATTCCATTCTGGGAGCAGGCGGCGCCGTCTCCGATGCACCCACGGGTTCGATTGTCCCGGGCGCGCTTTGTGGTAGCGCGGGCGTCACCATACCCACCGTGACGTCCTCGGACCCCGTCAGCGAAAATCAGACGGCGACGACCAGTACGGCGGGAGTTGCCGGCAACGGTAAATTAGTTACCGCCACCTTCAGCCTGGCGATGGCTCCCTCGACCATCAATGCAACGACTTTTACGCTGAAGCCCACCGGCGGTAGTGCGCTCACCCCTGCCTCGGTGAGCTATAACGCACTTACTAAGACCGCCAGCTTAACGACAACATCAGCACTTCAACCCGGCACTTCGTATACGGCGATCATTACACAGGGCGTCACCAGCGACGTCAGCACACCGCTGGGCTGTATCTATGCATGGCGCTTTAAGACCGCGGCTGTCGCCGCCGTCGGACTTGCGCCGGTTGATCTGGGCCTGGCCACTCCGTTCGGAATGGCGTCGACGGCCGGCGTAACCAACACGCCTACTGCGCCTAACACCAACATTAACGGCGATGTCGTGCTGGCAAATCCTACACCCGACTGTGGTGGCGCAGCCGCTCCCGGCGGACCAGGCACGGCAGGGTTTGGTCTGTGCGGAGGCAATCCGCCGACGCTCAACGGAACGGTCATCACGCCCACGGCGCCCGATACAACCACGGCCAATGCTGTCAAGGCCGACATGAATACTGCATTCCTGAGTATTTGTGCTCCGGGCGTGCCCGACGCCGGTTGTTCACTGGGCGGCGCCACCAGTTTGCCTGCGGGGACTACTTTAGGCGCCCCCACCGGCAACGCGCTGGTGCTGGGTGACAACTGGTTCACTCCAGGCGTGTATCAATCCATTACATCGATTTTGATTACAGACGATCTGACGCTCGATGCCCAGGGCGACCCGAATGCGGCTTTCATTTTTCAATCCTCGAGCACCATCGACACGGCGGACGGCGCGGCCCCTCCGGCCCTGCCGCATGCCCGTATCCTGCTGGTGAACGGCGCCAAGGCTTCCAATGTATTTTGGCAGGCCAGCAGTTCAGCGACACTCGGTTTGTACTCTGAATTTCAGGGCAACATCCTCGCCGCTGCAAGTATCACGATGAAAACCGGCGCCACCTCGTGCGGCCGCTTGTTTGCTGGCGCATGGGTAGGCGGTGGCGGCGCGTTTGTATTCGACTCTAACGTCGTTTCCGTTCCGGGTCAGCCGTTTGCACCTCCTGCGGGCTATTCGACTGCTTGCCAGTAAGGCAAGGGGTCGAAGCACGGCGAAAATTAGATCAGCAAATACACCGGTCACTCCCCGCAGGGGAGTCCGCAAGCCACCCGTTTTACGGCAGCACTCCATTAAGAGTCGCGCCCAATGATGTTGGAGAAACGTATGAATAAAAACATGAAACGAGTCAAAACCGCCGGGGCACTGGGCCTTAGCTTATGTGCATTGATTAACAGCCCGTTTGCAAGCGCGGCCATGCCGGCCAATTGGTACGTCGGCGCAAGTCTGGGGCAATCCATCGCCAACGTGGACGACGACCGCATCCGCTCCGAACTTCTGGGGTCGGGTCTTGCTGTCACTTCGATCGGCGATAACGAACGCGATCTGGGCTACAAATTATTCGGCGGATACCAGTTCAACAGAAACATTGCGCTGGAAGCCGGTTACTTTCATCTGGGCGAATTCGGTTTTGAAGCCAACACCAGCCCCGCGGGAACCTTGCGCGGAAAAATCAAAGCGCGCGGCGTGAATGTCGATATCGTGGGCCTGCTGCCGCTGGGTGAAAAACTTTCCGCGCTCGGCCGCTTCGGCTTGCAATACACGTATGCGAAAGACTCATTCGCCGGCACCGGCGCCGTGGTGGTGGCGGATGGCAGCCGCGACAAACGCGCGGGCAATGTCAAAGCCGGTCTGGGTCTTCAATACGATTTAAGCCGCGCGCTCGCCTTGCGCGGCGAATGGGAACGTTACCGGATCAATGATGGCGTCAGCAATCACGGCGACATCGATATGCTGACTGCCGGTCTGGTTTTCAAATTCGGCACCGAGCCCGCACCTGTGGTGAAGGCTGCCGTTGAGCCTCCTCCCCCGCCGCCGCGCGCGGCGGCACCGCCCGCGAAGCCCGCTCCGGTCCTGGTGATCGTGCCGGTCCCGGTGCAAACGGCGGAATATTGCAGCATTCTGGATATCCAGTTCGAGATCAACCAGGACGAAATCCAGCCCGAAGAGAAAGAGAAGCTCGGTGTTTTGGGCACGTTCTTGACAAAATATCCCGAAACCACGGCGATCATCGAAGGCCATTCCGATAACGTCGGAACCTCGGAACAAAACCTGAAACTGTCGCAGCACCGCGCGGAAAGCGTGGTCAATTATCTGGTGGAAAACTTCCATATCGCCGCTTCGCGTCTGACGGCCGTGGGTTACGGCGAAACGCGTCCGATCGCGGATAACGATACGCAGGAAGGCAAACGCGCCAACCGGCGTATCGGCGCCGTGATCGCATGCGCCACGGACATCGAAGGGCTCAAGGTGCTCCCCGCGCGTGTCACCATGGCCGTGCCGATCGAGTTCGACGCGCTCAAAGCAGATGTCAAGCCCGAGTACCGTAAGGAGCTGAGTAAAGTCGCCGCCTTTCTGAAAGCCAATCCAGCGGTCACCGCGACCGTGCAGGGACACACCGGCAATCTGCAGGCCACACCGCAGTTGTCGATGGAAATCTCGCAGCGCCGCGCGCAGAACGTGGTGGATTATCTGGTGAAGGAATTCGGCGTGGAAGCGACGCGGCTGACCGCCGAAGGCTTCGGCCAAACGCGCCGCTTCGCCTACAACACCAGCCTGGAAGGACAGCAGGAAAATCGCCGCGTCAATATCATTTTCAACTACCCCAGAAAATGAAAACGGGACTGATGAATAGAAGGAAACATAAACCGGACCGTGAACCCGCCGGTGGATGTGAAAACAGGGAGTAAGGAATGGAGCGCTTGTCTGCGGCCGGACCATCATTCGATGACCGGGCTGGTCGTGGACAGGCATCCAGCGTGTAAGTGTCGTACCGAAGTTAAGCATTTAAATCGAGTTAACCGATCCAGCATCACAACGAGGAGCACTACCATGACATTTACCATTAAACGTTTCGTTGCATTTTTCTTCGCCCTGGCGCTCGCTTCCGTTCTGGGTTGCGCCTCGACCGCCACCCAAGAAGGCACCGGCGAGTATGTCGACGACAGCGTCATCACCACCAAGGTGAAGGCGGCGTTATTGAACGAGCCCGGTTTGAAGTCGACCGAAATCAACGTTGAGACTTACAAAGGCGTGGTGCAGTTAAGCGGCTTTGTCAGTTCAGCCGCCGACGAACGCAAAGCGGCGGAACTCGCACGCAACGTGAAAGGCGTCAAGTCGGTCAAACAGGACATGCGGGTTAAACAATTATAAGGGATCACCGCCGAGCCCGGACGGCACTCTGAGATCCTCTCAGAGGCCGTTCGAGGCCCGGTTTGATTTACAGATTGTAAAATATTTTTCGGTGCAACCATCAAAGCTAGAGAGAGGAACCAGGAATGAAAGCTTTAGACAACTTTAAATTAATCGCTGTCTCGACACTCTTGGTCATAGGACTTGGCGCGTGCAATAAACCCGGAACACCTACCACGGGTGATTCCGCGCAAAACGCAGGCAAAACATTAGACCGGAAAGCGGATCAGGCGGCGGTAGCCATGGATGACACTTCCATCACCACCCAGGTGAAGGCGGCGATCTTTGCCGAACCGGGCCTGAAGTCCCTGGGCATCAGCGTTGAAACCGTAAACGGCGTCGTGACTCTGACCGGCACGGTCGATTCGGTGGTCAATAGCGACCGCGCCAAAACCGTGGCAAGCGGAGTTGCGGGAGTCAAAAACGTCGAGAACCGGCTCATGGTGAAAACACCCTGACCGAGATCCGATAGGGCCTGTGAGGAAACAGCTTGTTCATTGACCCAATGTGCCAGGTTATTCCGCCACGGGCCCTTCAATAATTTTTTTACCGGTGTAATCCCATCATCACCCAGCCTGTTTCAGGCGCATAATCCCCGCGTCCATAGAAAAAGGATTGGGCATGACTGATACAACCCCGCCTCCGCCAAACGATGCTCCCGCCAAAACCAGTGCGGTGATCGCAACCACTGCCGTCGCCCCGCCGCGCCGGCCCGTACCCGTACACAATATTCCGCTCGCGGTACTGGCGGTGCTGGCCGTCATCTACATGCTGCATCAGGCGCAGGCCGTCTTCATTCCGCTGATGCTGGGGGTCATGATCAGCTACGCCCTGTCTCCGCTTGTTAACCGCATGGAAAAATGGCATATCCCGCGCGCCATTGGTGCCGGAGTATTACTGCTGGGTATCGTGAGCGGCGTGGGCTTCGCGGTTTATTCGTTCGGCGACGATGCGGGCAAACTGATCGAAACCCTGCCGGAAGCCGCGCATAAGCTGCGCTTGACCCTTTTGAAAGAACGCGGCGCGTCCGAAAGCACGATGGAAAAAGTGCAGAAAGCGGCTTCGCAACTTGAACAGGCCGCCAGCGAGAGTGGCCCTCCCGCGCCTTCCGCGCCCAAAGGGGTCACGCGTGTGCAAATCGAGAAACCGCAGCTCGACATTAAAGATTATTTGTGGACCGGCACCAAAGGCGCCATCGAATTCAGCGGCCAGGTCACGATGGTGTTGTTTCTGGCGTATTTTATTATGGTCTCGGGCAACACCTTCCGGCACAAGATGGTCAAGATCACCGGCCCCACCCTGAGCAAAAAAAAGATCACCCTGCAGGTGCTGGATGAAATCAGCGAGCAGATTCAGCGCTACCTGCTGGTGCAGGTTTTCACCAGTTTTCTGGTGGGCGTCGCCACCTGGCTGGCATTTGTATGGATCGGTCTTGAGCATGCGGCCATTTGGGGCATTGCCGCCGGGGTCTTCAACTCGATTCCTTATCTGGGCCCGGTGATTGTGACCGGCGGTACCGGCCTGGTCGCGTTTCTTCAATTCGGCACCTTGAGCATGACCCTGCTGGTCGCGGGCGCGTCGTTGGTGATCACCAGTCTGGAAGGTTATTTGTTAACACCCTGGCTCACCAGCCGGGCGGGCCGCATGAATCCGCTGGTGGTTTTTATCAGCGTGCTGGCGTGGGGTTGGCTGTGGGGGGTGTGGGGATTGTTGCTGGGCGTGCCCATCATCATGATCGTCAAGGCCGTCTGCGACCGGGTGGAGGATCTGAAACCGATCGGCGAACTGTTGGGCGAGTAGACACACGCAGACGCCGCAGTTTTTCCTCGACCTTCACCCCGAAAACTTTCACTACCCCGTGGGCGGAGGACTGTTGAGCAGTAGCCAGAATAATCCGAGCTGACGCGCCGCGTGCAGAAACTCATCGAAATCGACCGGCTTGCGCACGTAAGCATTGCAGCCGAAACGATAACCGCTGATTAAATCCTGCTGTTCCTTCGAGGAGGTCAGGATCACCACCGGTAACAGTTTGGTACGTTCATGCTCGCGGATGCGGCGCAGGACTTCCAGACCATCGATCTTCGGCAGTTTCAAATCCAGCAACACCACGGTCGGCAGTTCGTTGTTGTGAGCCCCCGCGCCGGTCAAATAGTCGAGCGCATCCGCGCCATTGCGCATCACGATCACCTTGTTGGAGATATTATTTTTTTCGAACGCGTGCAAGGTCAGCGCTTCATCGTCCGGGTTGTCTTCCACCAGCAATATGGTTTTCGCGTTCATAACAAAGCCTCCGATTACATCATTTGTGCGATTTTGCGTTCATCGGGCGCGGCGGGCGCCTCGGCCGGCGGGGGTAAAGTGAAATAAATGGTGGCGCCTTTACCCACTTGCGCATCGGCCCAGATGTGTCCGCCGTGCTTTTTGATCGCGCGGTGCACGGTGGCAAGCCCAATGCCCGTGCCGGGGAATTCAGTTGCATTATGCAAGCGTTGGAATGGATTAAACAGTTGGCTCACATGCGCCATGTCAAATCCCGCGCCGTTATCGCGGACAAAATACGCGGGCACCGCTTCATGCGTATCGATGCCAAGTTCGACCCGTGCGTCCTCAGTTTTAGAAGTGAATTTCCACGCATTGCCCAGCAGATTTTCGAACACGATAGCCAACAGATTGCGATCGCCCCAGGCATGCAAATCGGGCGCAACCGTAAAAGTTACGTGCCGCTCGGGTTGTTGAATGACTAATCTTTCGGCAACTTCTTGCGCCAGGGCGCCCAGATCGACATCCTCACGACTCAGTTGTGCGCGCGTGATGCGTGAAAGTTTGAGCAAATCGTCGATCAACACGCCCATGCGCTGCGCCGCGTTACGCACGCGTTGCAGCAGCAACTGGCCATCGGGATTGAGGGATGCGAGGTGTTCGGCAAGCAGGATATTGCTGAAACCGTCGATGCCGCGCAGCGGTGCACGCAGATCGTGCGATACCGAATATGCGAATGCCTCCAGCTCCTTGTTGGACAACTCAAGCTGTGCGGTGCGTTCCTTGACGCGCCGTTCCAGATCTTCATTGAGCATGCGGATACTTTTTTGCGCGCGCTTGCGTTCGGCCACTTCGTTGTTCAGTTCCATCAGATGAAGCCGCAGTTGATCCTGGGCATTCTCCAGGTCGGCGCGGCGTTTACCGATCTCGTCGAGCATGCCATTGAAGCCGTCCACCAGCACGCCCAGCTCGTCGTTCCCGCCCTTGACCGCCCGCAACGAGGAATCATGCTCGGTGGCAATGCGCTGCATCAACTGAACTAGATCGGTGATGGGTTGGGTGACCAGGCGTTGCAACGAGATGGAGACAAAAAATCCGATCGTCAGCACCGCGATGAACATCATCACTGCAATATTGCCGAAGCGCCACAGAATGGCATCCCACTCCGAGGTGTCGGCGAGCACATACACGGCGCCGATATCGCGCCCTTTCAGATCGATCGCACGCGTGATTTCCGCGCGCCCGGAGTGGATTGACGCTTGCTGATCAACACGTGGCGCCTGTGGAAACTCAAACTTAACGCCGGAACGCAGGTAGCGCGCGAATAACATGCCTTGCGCATCGTACAGCCCGCCCGCCATGACGTGTTCATCGCTGTGCAGCGCCGACAAGATCTCGGTCGCGGCGGCGGCATCCTTGAAGGTCAGGGCGGCGGTGCTGTTCGAACCGATCACCTCCGCAAGCAGGAACAGCTTTTGTTCCACTTGACGCTCGAATGATGCGCGCGTTTGCACCAGCATGCCCGCGACCGCCAGCAGCAGGCTGATGGCGCTGACGCTCAGCATGATGATGACGGCTTTCCAGCGCAATGAAACATCGCGGAACGCGGGCGCAAGGCGGCTCATTACTTACCTCATGGCAAGATCCAGCAGCTTCGAACTCATGGTGAGTCCGGCCCGCTGGGCGGCCTGTTGGTTGATCTCGAAACGAATTTTGCCGCGCACTTCAACCAGATTGATGATTCCGCCGCGTTCAAGAAAACCGGGCATGTCGCCGATGGTCAGCACTCCATGTTCGCCATTGAAGTCTTTGGGTACCGAGTTGTATTTCTCGCGCGTAATAAACAGCAAATGGCAGTGCACTTCGGCGCTGCGCGCAAACTGATCGAAGCGATGCACCGCAATCTCATGACCATCGACCTGCTCGGTACCCAAGGCATCCAATGTAGGGCCGTATTCGTCTCCCGCAATCACGCAGAGATTGAATTTGCTGCTGTTGTTGAATACGTCTTCGGGCCACACGACAAATTGCATGAAGTTGTACAGGTACGAGGTTTTGACCTGTTGCTCGAGTGGGGTCGACTGCGACAGCGCCGGTCCGGCGGCGCCAAAGGACAGTACCGCAAGGCCTGCACAAAGGACGAAGGCAAAGCGTGCGCGCACGTCAGAACCTCCAGGTTGTCTTGATGAATACACCGCGCTCCGCTTCGGTGACCGCAGCGGAAGCCGTGGTTTGTTCAGCGTGATGGGCATGCAGCAGATTTTGTCCCGCCAGTGAAATGTCAAGACCAGGTGTTGCACGCCAGCCCAAACTCAGATTCAGCTCGGTGTAAGCAGGCACATCCGTAGACGGCGCCGGCACCTTCAGTTTATCAACGAAACGCAACGTGGCGTCGAGTTGCAGGTGATATTGCAGATCGAACGCGCCGCGCAGCACCCATTGACGGCGCGGCGACGCACCTTCGACGGACGCAACGCTGGTCGTATCAAGACTGCCGGCAGCGGTATGTAAATTCATTTGCAGGACGCTGTAGGACCCGTCCAGGGCAATGTCGGGCGACGGTTTCCAGCGCCCCGCCAGTTCCACGCCGCGCGTGAAACCGCGCAGTTGATTCTCGATGGTGAAATCCAACGGGTCCATGGAATGCGATTCCTTGCTTAACAGATCCCGATACGAGTTATGAAATAAAGAAATGTCATACCAAAAGTCGGCGTTGAGTTGTTGCCGGTAACCCATTTCATACGCATTCAGACGCTCCGAACCGAACCCTTTCCCGACCTCGACATTATTGAGTACCAGATCGGTTTCCAAGCGCGACGGCACGCGCACCGCGCGCGCTACGGAAGCCCACGCGGTGCGGCGCGAGTCCGGTGTCCACGATACGCGCAGGCTGGGCTGCCACTCCGTGCCGGTGTAATCGTTGCGCTCGAATTTGGTTCCCACCATCAGGTGCCACAGCTCGTCATATGAACTGAGCGTGTCTTGCACAAAGATACCGGCCATGGCCGCCGAGCGCTTCAGCGGGTCGATTTTCAATACGGGTCCATTGCGCAGGTCATCGCGCGACAGGCGGTAGTCCACGCCCCAATTGAATTGATGGTGCGGCGCGAAACTGAAACCGTGCTGGAATTCGAATTCATACGTGTCGCGCTGCTCGCCCAGTTGCACATTGTTCAAATGAAAATGGTCGTAGTTGAGCGCGGCACGCACGGTGCCGCCGTCCGCCAAAGACCGCTTCCAACGCGTCGACAGGCTGCCGCCATCATGCGCAACGTTTTGGGTTACGGATGGCGCTGAGCGTTCTTCCGCCGTGACATCGAAATAATCGCCCGTGATACGCACATCATCGCGCGAGCTCGGATTCCAGTCCCAGCGAAACCCGGCCTGGCCTGAGGAAATGCCGTCATGCGCATCGTTGGAGGCGGAGTAACCGGTATCCCGCTCATACGCCTTGATGTAGACGCGCGCATTCTGTTCTTTATTCGGCTGAAAACCGTAACGAACTATCCCCATGGCGCGTTCTTCGGTTCCGGCGCGCGCAATGACCATCCCGCCCTGAGTATCCTGCGCGCGTTTGGTGACGATGTTGATCACGCCATTGACTGCGTTCGCCCCCCAGAGCGTGCCTCCCGGCCCGCGAATCACCTCGATGCGCTCAATGTCGTCGAGTAACACATCATG
>CAZHHW010000031.1:0-4652 GCA_964532385.1 uncultured Gammaproteobacteria bacterium
TTTTGCCTTGCACTACATCCCTCCACGGAGATCTTGAACAGCCTCTTAGCTATTTACTGATTTCTTCCAGCTTTTTCTGCATGCGTTGCGCATCGGCGAGTTTTTCCCGGGCCTTGCTGTGTTGCGGGTTATATTCCAACGCTTTTTCGAAAGACTCGATAGCAAGTTTCAAATCGCTGCGCAGTGCGCGCAAACCTTTCTCGTAGTACTCGCCGGCCAGCGCCGTGCGCATTTCCTGTTCGGCTTTGCGATTCGCGGGAGCACTCTCGCTGTTGAAGCGTTTGGCTTGTTCAACATTCGACAAGGCATTTTGCAGTTGTCCTTGTTGGCGCTGCTGCGCGGCGAGTTTTGCATAGACCTCGCTGATCAATTTTTTTGCCTGCGGGTCGCCTGGATAGGAATTCAGGTATTTTTGGATCTCGCGTATCGCTCCGTTGTAGTCGCCTTCACGAAACATCATTGCGCCTAATTCGAGATAGGAACGTTCCTGTTCGCCCACGCCGGCCGTTTTGCGGTCTTCGGTTACTTTGAGTTTTTCGAGTTTTGCGGATTGGATGCGCCAGACGCGGTCGTATTCAATGCGACGTAACGAGTCAAGAACCTCCGTGCGCTTCGGGTCGAGGGCCAGGGCAGCCAGCAGTTCATGGCGCGCGGTGCTGAAGTCGCTTTTATCCAGCGCCGCGATGCCCGCGCGTTGATGCTGGGTCGCCAGTTTGTCGATCTGCTCTTCGGTTTGACGCACGCGCGTTTCATAGCGCGCGTCGCCCGGATGCGTCGTGAGCAGGATTTTCCACTGCAACAGCGCCTCCGCGTAGCGCCCTTGTTCCTGGTAGCTGGCCGCAAGTTTTTCGCGGCTGGGAGATGAGGCTGAGGACGGAGGTGGCGCAGCCGGAGTTTTTACTGGTTTGGGTACGGATTTAGTAACTAAAGGAATCGGATCCGCGGGTTCATCGTCGTATATATAAGGCTGCTGCGAGGCGCAGGCGCTGAGCCCAAACCCGAGGATGAACGAAATACAACTGCGCAACCAAACTGTGGGCATCAGCGCAAGTCCACGTCTTGAAAAGCACCGAGCAGTTTCGCAAAGCCGTCCAGATCGACATCGCCGAACACCATGCTGCGTTGCAGCATGTACGGATAGGCAAAGGCCGCATTGCTGCCGGGCTGCACCGTGACCGCCAGGCGATAGTCGCGCTGTTTGAGTTGATCGATCACGCCTTTGTTGGTGTCGCCATACGGGTAGGCAAAAGTGTGCACGGGGATGTTTAAATTCCGCGAAATGTCATGCAGCGGCGCCTGGATTTCGGCTTCAATGCGTTGCTGGTAGGCATTCTCGTCTTCGCCGGGTTGTGCCACGCCGAGGTTGGAATGGGTTTTGGAATGCGGCTGGATGTCCACCAGCCCCGACGCGGTCATTTCCTGCATTTCTTTCCAGCTCAGTCCTTCGCGTGCGCCGACGTAGTCGGAGTAGACAAAAATCGTCGCGGGAAAACCGAAGCGGCGCAGCACCGGAAAAGCATGTTGATAAGCCGATTTATAGCCGTCGTCCATGGTGACGGCCACCGCGCGTTTGGGCAGCGCGCGCTTGCCTTGCAGAAATTCGATCAGCTCGCTGATGCGGATCACGCGGTAATCGTGTTGTGCCAGATATTCCATCTGGCGGGCGAAGTCGTCGGGCGCCACCACCATTTTGGATTTGTCCGAACCAAAGCGGTGATAGCAAAGAATCGGCACGGTTTGATAGCCGTTGGCATAAACGCCCGCCGGATTGGGTGAGCGCAGCGGAATGACAATCTCCTGGCCGGGGGTAAAGTTCTTCGCATTGTTGAAGTCCTCGATGACCCAATATTTCGCGGCGTCGCCCAGATAACGGCGCGCGAGCGCCGCCGAGGTATCGCCGCGGCTCGCAGTGAGTACCACGAATTCGCTGCTGCGATAAATTGCGGCGGATGAATCACTGCTCGGCGGCGCAGTCGGTGTCGTGCTACAGGCGCTTAACGCAAGCGCACAGGCCAATACAGGTAGCTTGCGCACGTTAGGTCCGGGGCGGTTGCTCGTCATCGCGTTTCTGCAATGAATCGGCCATGGTGTTAAACGAATTAAACAGCATCCCGAATTCATCTTTACGTTGTTGCGTAATGCGGTGGTGAAAACGCCCCTGGGTGATGTCATGCATCGCACTATTAAGCTGTTTGAGCGGTGCATCGAGCACCTTGCCGAAAAGATAGGCGACCACCGTGACCGCGCTGAGCGTCACCGCCATCAGAATCAGCATCATCATCAGCGTGAGATTGCCGACGCGCTTTAAAGAATCCTGCGACAAGCCCACATACACGCGGCCGATTTCCTTGTTCTGAAACAGGATCGGCGTGTCGTATTCGAATAAGTCGCCCGCCGCGGTGGTGGTGAGCGAATGCACCTTGGTGCCATCTTGATCGGCGATCAATTCGGCATCTTGCTTCACTTCCACCGGCTGGCCGATGTGGTCGGGACGGTTATCGCCGCGCACGATGCCTTTGTGATCGGCGACTGAAAGATAAATAAAATCCTGGCGCGCGGTGACTTCGCTGACGAACAGTTCGATCGCGGTCCATTCTTCGCTCAGGACCGACACCGCGTTTTCAGTGGCGATGAATTTCACCAGCGAGGTGCCATGATCGATCATTTGCTGCGTCATCGCGGCGTATTGTTTTTTGTAAACCACGGTGATGGTCAGCACCATGGCGAGCGCGACAATAGACGCCATGATCGCGGTCCACTTTACGCGCAACGGGATAATGCGCGGTTCAGCTTTTTTGCGGGTTTCTTCGTCGAGATCCTGCTGCACGCGGCGCAACGCGTCGGCGAGATCCTTGCCGGTTTGAAAGCGCTTCTCGGGTTGTTTTTTCAACAGCTTGTCCACGATTAAACGCAGCGGCGCCGGAATGTGCGGCGCGACCTGTCCCACCGGGGTGGGTTCTTCCGTGGCGATTTGAAACATCAAGGTGGCGATGGTGTCGCCCTTGAAGGGTTTTTGATTGGTCAGCAGTTGATACAAAATCACGCCGGTGGAAAACAAATCGGAACGGCCGTCGACTTTTTGTCCCAGCACTTGCTCAGGCGACATGTATTGCGGCGTGCCCAGCACTTCGCCCATCTGGGTTTGCTGCGTGGCGTCGCCGCTTTCGATGTGTGCGATGCCGAAGTCGGTAATTTTGATGACGCCGTTGGCGTTGACCACGATGTTGCTGGGCTTGATATCACGGTGCACGACGCGGTTGTTATGCGCGTAGTCGAGCGCGGCAGCCAGTTGAATACCGATATGCAGCACCTCGGGTACAGTGAAATTTCTGCCTTTTTTCATGATGACGTCGAGCGGCAACCCGTCCAGCAATTCCATGACGATGTAGGGCCGGTTGTTGTCTTCACCGACGTCGAAAATCGTGACGATGTTCGGGTAGGACAAATTGCCGGCCGCTTTGGCTTCGCGCAAAAAACGCATGCGGTATTCGGGATCGATGCAGCGCTCGGTGCGCAGGATCTTGATCGCCAGCGTGCGGTCGATGTTGGGGTCGTGCGCTTTGTACACCACCGCCATGGCGCCTTTGCCTAATTCCTCGACGACCTGATAACGTCCAACTGCATTGATGCTCTGCATGCGTCTTTTCCTGTTTTACTCGTGCGTTTATGCGCTTCGGCGCTGCGGGTTGCGCCGTGCACTCCGTGCCGGTGCCGCTTTTTAGCGATTGAAGCCCGCGGGTGATGATTATTTTTTAAAAAATGATTTCAGCACGTCTTTTACCGAGGGCTCTTTGGGTTTTTGCGTGGGCGCCGCCACGGTAGGTGCGGGCGGCGGCGCGAGAGGTTGTTCGATCACTTCGGCGAGGCGGCCCTGGCCGAGAAAGCGCAACTGCGGCCCGCCTTCGCCCAACATGACGATATCGTTATTCTGCAGCGGTGTATCCGCATGCAGCGGACGCCCGTTCAATAGTGTGGCCTGACACGCGCTGGTATCGCGCAGATAGTACTGGCCGTTCTGGAACAGCAGTTCCGCATGGGTGGACAGCACGCGCGGATGGCTGACGACGAAATGATTAGCCGCGTCCCGGCCCAGTGTGACCGAGGACTGTTTATACGATTTTATGGAGGTGCCGAACTGAATGGTAAAAGGCGCGCTTTCACGGCTTGCGCCCAAGGGTGCCGGGGCACGCGCTCCAGGCGCAGGTTGTGAGGGGCCGGGACGCGACACCGGGGTTTGCGGCCGCGGCCGGGCGGCGGCCTGCACCGTATACAAAAAGCTGACTTTCGGTCCGCCGTCGGCGAACGCAATGACGTCGCCCTGCTTTAAATAGGTTTCTTGTGCGGGTTGACCGTTCACCAGGCAGCCGTTGGGACTCAGATTTTTTAGCAGAAAGCGATTACCTTCGCGCACAATCTCGGCGTGACGGCGCGACACACTGCGCAAGTCCTTGCCATAGACAACATGGCAGGACGGATCGCGGCCAATGGTAATAGGCGTTGCGGACAGCTCGTCGATCTGGCCCTTGCGCGGTCCCTCGATGTGCACGATTTGCACGGTAATTTCGGGAATGCTCGGGCCGGAATGATTTGAAGTCATAATCCTAGAAACGGCAGTTGAACAGTGTGCGGAGTGCGTTGATTTTGTTGTGGCG